>JAFLCY010000021.1 GCA_017303485.1 Rhodobacterales bacterium | reverse complement strand
CCGGACAGTCCGGCACGGGAGACGGCCCTCAGTTGCCGTTCAGGATATCTTCCAGCGCCTTGCGGGCTTCGTCTTCCAGCCGCTCCTGCGCGCCGCGGGTGGCGGCGTCGCCAAGGGATTCGCCGGGCGCGACCTCGATACCCAACTCTTCCTTCAGCCGCTGTTCCAGTTCGGCCTTTGCCGCCGCCTCGGCCGCCTTTGCCTCGGTCTCCATCTTTTCGCGGGCAAGACTTTCGAGATCCAGCCGGTATTTCGGATTGGCCCAGGTCCCGGTGATCAGCAGCGGCACCATCACCCCGCCCGTCCCGTCCTCTGCGGCAAGCGCGGTCGGGCGCAGCCGGTAGTTCAGCGTCCGCGCGCCAAGGCCGATCTCGCCCGAACCGGAGGCCGTGACATAGGGGGCTACCAGCTTCAGGTCGCTGTTCGAAACCACGCCGTTCGCAATGGAGTAGGTGCCAGCGAGGCCATCGAAGATGGTTTTCTGGCCGTCGCCGACATAGTTCAGATCCAGGTTCCTCAGCATTCCGGCAATGTCGAGGCCGCGCAGCTCGCCCTGCCCCAGTTCAAGCGATCCCTTGCCCTTCAGGCTGTTCATGATCGCGGCGATGGAATTGCCGACCCCCAGGAATTCAAGGTCGAAGTCGCCGGTCGAGATCAGCCGGTCCCAACCGGCAAGGTCGGTCAACAGCGGCTGGGTCTTCAGTCCTGCAAAGGCCAGCCGCCCGCCAACCGACAGCCCGCCGCGACCGTTGACGACGAAATCGCCGGTGATGCTGCCCTCGTAGGCCTGCATCTCGCGGATGTCGATCACGGCCCGGGCACGGTCGACCGTGATCAGGGTGCGTGTCTGGCCAAGTTTCAGCACGCCAAGGTCGATGGACGGCGCGCTGAGGGCGATTTCGGCATCCATCGCGGCAAGGGCGCTGACGTCGATCTCGCCCTCCGGCCAGCCCTCGGCCTCCATCCCGCCAGCCTGTCCGCCGCCCATCTCGCCATCCGGGCCGGTGCCGATGGTGATGGGTCCGGCTGCAAGCTGGCCCTTCAGCTTTGGCCGCGCCTCGCCCGGAAGGAAGTCGAGATCGCCCTTGATCTGGTTCTGGTCGGCCACGATCTCGGCCCCGCGCAGAAAGGCCGCGCCGGTGCCATCCATGGTCAGGGTGCCGGTGATCTGCAACTTTTCCTTGCCCATTCCCTCGCCCGGGCGCGTCAGGTCAAACCCCATGAGGGCACCAAGCGCCGGCAAGTCCGAAAGGTTCGCGCGAAGCGCACCTTCGGCGGCAACCGGGGCATAGCCGCCGCGCCCGTCGAAAGACAGTGCCGAGCCCCCGGCGGACAGGCTTGCGGTCAGAGGTACGACACGGCCGATCATGAAAGCCGAAAAGACCCCGCCAGACAGGTCCAGCTTCACCGCCTGACCGCGGGACAGGCCAGAGGCGCTCAGCGTGAAGGGACCCGAGAAGTCGGGGATCGAGAGACTGGCATCCACGTTGTCCAGCGCGATTGCCTGGCCCGACTGGCGGTCGACATAGCGCAGGGTGCCGCCGGTGATCGCGCCCTGATCCAGCGTGAAGCCGGTGGCCGCTTCGGGAACGCCGCCACCCTCGCCTGAGTCGCTGGCGGCAAAGACCCAGTTGGCCCGGCCGTCGGCATCGCGTTCAAGGTTGATCTGCGGCTGGTCGGCGGTGAGGCCGAGGATCTTCACCTCGCCCCCGATCAGCGCGCCCAGGTTGACGTCAATCGACAGGCTTTCCGCCTGGAAAAGCGGCTGGTCGCTGGTCGCCCAATCCGCGTTGGCAATACTGACCGGCCCGGTCGAGACGCCAAGACTGGGCCAGAGCCGGGGTTTCACCTCGCCCGTCAGCGCCATCTTGCGGCCGGTCATCGCCTCGAACTGTGCCGAAACCACCTGGGCGATGCGCTCTGACGGAATCATCGCCATCAGGCCAAAGGCGAGGAGGACAATCACCGCCAGCGTAATCCCGACCCGGATGATCCAGCGCATGTTCTGCTCCTTGGATTTTCTTGTTTTGCCAAAGCTTATGCCCCCGGGCGGTCGGTTGCCAAGTCGGGGGCACCTGACTGGCATCAAATGGCCTAGCCCGACGGGCGCCGCCAGTATTTCCTGCGGGCTTTCCACAGGGGCGCGGGCGCGGTATAGGCGGCCCATGTCCGAAAATCCGCCCATCCTTCGCCCAGATCTTGCCCGTGCCCTGGTGCCCGACACGCGGCGCGCCCGACCTGACGGCTCGCTTCAGCCAACCATCGGCATGGTCAGCCTTGGCTGTCCGAAGGCGCTGGTCGATTCTGAGCGCATCCTGACCCGGCTGCGCGCCGAGGGCTATGCGATCAGCCCCGACTACAAGGGCGCGGATGCGGTGATCGTCAACACCTGCGGCTTTCTGGATTCGGCCAAGGCCGAAAGCCTTGAGGCGATTGGCGAGGCCCTGCAGGAAAACGGCCGGGTGATCGTGACCGGCTGCCTGGGGGCGGAGCCCGACTACATCACCGGCGCGCATCCGAAGGTGCTGGCGGTGACCGGACCGCATCAGTACGAGGCGGTGCTGGATGCGGTGCATGGCGCGGTGCCCCCCGCGCCCGATCCGTTCATCGACCTTCTGCCCGCGACCGGGGTCAGCCTGACCCCCCGGCACTACAGCTATCTAAAGATTTCCGAGGGCTGCAACCACAAGTGCAAGTTCTGCATCATCCCGGACATGCGGGGCCGGCTGGTATCGCGCCCCGCCCATGCCGTGCTGCGCGAGGCGGAAAAGCTGGTGGAGGCCGGGGTGAAGGAACTGCTGGTGATCTCGCAGGACACCAGCGCCTATGGCGTGGACCGCAAGCACGACCCCAGCCCCTGGAAAGGCGGCGAAGTTCGGGCGCATATCACTGATCTTGCGCGGGAAATGGGGAAACTGGGGGCCTGGGTGCGGCTTCATTACGTCTATCCCTACCCGCATGTGCGCGAGCTGATCCCGCTGATGGCGGACGGGCTGGTGCTGCCCTATCTGGACATCCCGTTCCAGCACGCCCATCCCGACACGCTGAAGCGCATGGCGCGCCCGGCCGCCGCCGCGCGGACGCTGGACGAGATTTCCGCCTGGCGCGCCATCTCGCCCGACCTGACCCTGCGCTCGACCTTCATCGTGGGCTATCCCGGTGAGACCGAGGCCGAGTTCCAGACCCTTCTTGACTGGCTGGACGAGGCGCAACTGGATCGGGTCGGCTGCTTCCAGTACGAGAACGTGGCGGGGGCGCGGTCGAACGACCTGCCGGATCATGTCGCGCCAGAGGTCAAGCAAGAGCGGTTTGATCGCTTTATGGAAAAGGCTCAGGCAATTTCCGCGGCGAAACTGGGGGCAAAGGTTGGAAAAGTGCTGGACGTCATCGTCGACGACGTGGACGAGGACGGCGCCACCTGCCGCACCAAGGCCGACGCGCCCGAGATCGACGGCAACCTGTTCATCGACGAAGGCTTCGAGACGCTGAAACCGGGGGATATCGTCACGGTCGAGGTGGACGAGGCTGGGGAGTATGATCTTTGGGGGCGGGTCGTCTGACCCCCTCACCCTACCAGCAGCACCACCCAGGCCACTCCGGCGGCAATCGCTGCCAGCGCCACGCAGGCCGACCCGCAATCCTTGGCCTTTTTCGCCCGCGGATCGGGGCCGGGGGAAATATGGTCGACAACCTCTTCGATGGCGGTGTTGATCAGCTCTGCCGCCAGCACCAGCAGCCCGAGCGCCAGGATCAGCGCCCGTTCGCCGGGGGTCAGGTCCAGCGTGAAGGCCAGGGCGGCGGAAAGGGCATTGGCAATCGTCCACTGCCGCAGCGTCTTTTCGGTGGCCCAGGCGGCACGGAAGCCGTCCCAGGACCAGATCACAGTATTGGCCAGCCGCCGCAGTTCGGCCGCGAGCATGTCGCGCATCGGTTTCTCCCCTGTCCCTGGCCGGGAGACTAGCCGCGGAGGCCGCGCGCGTCGAGACGTCCGGAGGCCCGGTTTCAGGCGTTGCGGACGACACCCACCAGCCACAGGACCGCGCCGATGAGGACTGCGCCCTCCAGCACCGGAAAGACCGGACCGATCGTTGCCTCGGCTACCCTGCCGGACATCATCAGGAACAATCCGAGCAAGAGAAGGAGCGCGCCCAGCTGGTGCAGCCAGAAGTGCAGTTTCGGCAGCACCCCGTCGGCGAGGCCCGGGATCAGCCGGTAACCGATGCCGAAGACCGTCATCAGTGTGAAGCCCAGAAGGTTGATATGCGCATGAACCGGGGCGAGCGTGTGATCTCCGCTGCCGCCCATGTAGCTGCCGAACAGGATACCGACGACAAGGTAAATCGCACCCATCACGATGAAACCGCGTGAGACGTTCATGATCGTTCCCTCGTTTTTTCGGGCTCTGGTGGCCCGCAAGGGAGTCTAGCAGGCCAAGGCTCTGCCACCAAAGATTTTCATGCAGAAATGCGAATGCGTATCAGGATTGGCTGTCCGCCGCATCCCGCAGGGCGGCCAGTGCCGCGCGGGTGCAGGTGACGATATGGGCAAAACGGTCGCCGCCCAGATGCACACCGCCGTACCAGCGCGTCACGACGACGATACGGTCTGGCACACCCTCGCGCTCCAGCATCTTCAGGATCACTGCCCCGGCCCCGGATTCGCCATCGTCGTTTTTCAGCGGACCTCCGTCAGCCAGAAGCGCTGCCCAGGAATGATGCGTGGCCTTGTTGAACTTGCGGCGTCGGCGCAGCGCGGCGAGGAAGGCGTCGATCTCGGCCTTATTGGTGACGCGGCCAGCCGAAGCCGCATAGCGCGAACCCCGGTCGCGCAGAAGGTCTTCCAGTACGATCATGACGCAAAGCTAGGGCAAGAAGCGGCGGCGGGCCAGAGGGGGAGGGAGGCCCGCCGCCGCCGCAGTGCCGGCCATAGGTCGACGGCACCGCGTCGTGACAAATACCCGACGACTAGCCCAGGGCCTCGATCCCGGCCTTGTTCGGGCAGAACTCCGGCATTGCCTGCGCCGCTCCCGACCTGACCAGCCAGCGTTCGCATTCCGCGCTGCGGCCGCAGGCGGCGCAGCGGGAAATCAGGTCTTCCAGCTCGGTCCGCCGCAACCAGCCTTCGACCACCGCGCGCGGCAGGTTCACCCCTGAAATCCGCGCCATGCCGCGGGTGAGCCACCACGCTTTCGGCGCCTCGGGATATCCGATCATGATCCTGCCCTCCCCGTTCTTCGGGGCGATGGTGATCAAAAGCCGGACAAGGCGCCTTGACCCAGATCAAGACCCGTTCAGGCGGCGGACCGTCGCTGCGACCACCGCCTTGCGGGCCGCGTTCGGAGGATGGCTGCCGAGGAACTTGTCGCCCGGATCCGGCAACCGGTCGAAGAAGCCGGTGCCAAGCACGGGATCATAGCCAGCAAGCAAGGTGATCTCGGCCCCCAGCGCATCGGCCTGCAGCTCGAAATCCTTGGAGTAGCTGCGCGCCGCCACCTCGGCCCCCAGGTTCTGCGCCTCTTTCACTTCTTCGGGCGAAAGACCGCTTGCCTGCGCCAGAACCCCGGCAAGCAGCGCGCCGGACATCGCCTGGTCCTGGCGCTTGGGGATATGCCCTTCGATGTGGTGGGCGGCCTCGTGACCCAGAACGAAGGCCAGCTCATCGGGGTTCCGCGCATCGGCGATCAGCGCAAGGGTGAAGCCGATCACCGGTCGGTTGAAGGAATCGAGCGTCTGGAAAGCATTGGGCGGCTGGCCGGGCCGGTCGTCGATGACGATGCGAAAGTCGCAGTTCCGCGCCACGCCGCGATCGCGGCAATAGCGTTCCGCCACGGGTTCCACCCGGGAAACCACGGTCAGGAACGTCTCGGCGGCGGCACGCGCAGGCTGGACCGGCGCTGTCGCGGTCGTCCGGACCGCAGGCGGGGCGGTGTAGGTGGGGACGCAGCCGCCCAGGACCAGGGACAGGGCGGCAAGCAGGGGAAAGCGCATGGGAAACCTCGACGGGAGAGCCAGAGGGTAGCAAATCCGTTGGCGAGGGAAAGATGCGCTCACAAACCTTTCATGATCTTTCGCGGGCGCTGTGCGAATCCGTTGCCCTGCCCGGCGCCGGGCGCTAGCCTTCCGGCATGTTCACCATCGAACACGAATTCGACGCCACCGTTATCACCCTGGTCGACGAGGGCGGCGATCTGCCGCTTCTGGAAGACATCGTGATCAATGCCTTCGAGGATTGCGTGACCGTCGAACAGGTCGATCCGCAGACCGACGAGGTTCTGCGCATCACCCTGTCGATGACCCAGGTCCGCGATCTGGCCGCCGCGCTGAACCTGCCGGAAGGCAGCTACCGGCTGGAGCGGAAAGCCTAGTCGAGCCGGAAGAGCTTGTCGCGCGAGGTCGCCCCGCGGACCAGGGTCAGCCGGGTTTTCGCCACGCCCATGGCCTTGGCCAGCGCCGCACGGGCGGCTTCGGTGGCTTTTCCGGCCTCGGGCGTTTCGGTGACCAATATGCGGATCTGGCCCTCGGCCAGTTCCACCCCGGCCCGGCGGGCGTTGGGCGTGACGCGGATCGCGATGGTCGTGCCGGGCTGGGCAATGTGGCTGAGGTCGGTCATGTCGCTTTGAAAGCCGGGCTTGGCCTGCGCGGCAAGGGACAAATTTCGCGGGCGGCAAGTATAGGCCCATGTCTGGCCAAACTTCGCTGCCGCCCCTAGTCTCCGCCGAAAGGGAGACGACCGATGACCACCGCCTTCTACTCGGACGAGCGCTGCTTCTGGCATGGCGGCGGCAACTATGCCTTCACCCTGCCGGTGGCGGGCCTGATCCAGCCTACTTTCGCCGGATTGCCGGAGAACCCCGAGACCAAGCGGCGACTGCGGAACCTGATCGAAGTCACAGGGCTGACCCGCCATCTGGTGATGCGGGGGGCCGAAGCTGCCACGAAGGACGACCTTCTGCGCGTTCATCCCGAAAGCTACCTGTCAGCCTTCAAGGCCATGTCGGATGCGGGCGGCGGCGAGCTGGGCCTGCGCACCCCGTTCGGCGCGGGCGGTTACGAGATCGCCGCGCTGTCGGCAGGACTTGCGACAGCCGCCGTGCAAGCGGTGCTGCGGGGCGAGGTGCGGAACGCCTATGCGCTGTCGCGTCCGCCGGGCCATCACTGCACGGCCGATTTCCCGAACGGCTTCTGCCTTCTCAACAACATCGCCATCGCCATTCGCGCCGTGCAGGCTGAAGGGCTCGCCCGCCGTGTGGCGGTGATCGACTGGGACGTCCACCACGGCAACGGGACCGAGGCGATCTTCTATGACGACCCCGATGTCCTGACGATCAGCCTGCATCAGGACCGCAATTATCCGATGGACACCGGCGGGATCGAGGCGACGGGCACCGGCGCCGGGCTGGGGTTCAACCTGAACCTGCCGCTACCGCCGGGCGCGGGGCATGTCAGCTACCTTCGGGCCATGGAACGGGTCGTCCTGCCCGCCCTCGACCGCTTCAGGCCGGAGGCGATCATTGTCGGCTGCGGCTTCGACGCGGCGGCGGTCGATCCGCTGGGCAGGATGCTCTGCACCGCCGGGACGTTCCGGGACCTGACGCGGCTGGTGATGCGGGCCGCCGACCGGCTGTGCGACGGGCGGCTGGTGCTGGTGCATGAGGGCGGCTATTCCGAGGTCTATGTCCCCTTCTGCGGCCATGCCGTGCTGGAGGAATTGTCCGGCGCCCCGGTCAGCGCGCCGGACCCGCTGGCCGCGACACTCGCTAAACGCCAGCCCGATGCGCGCTTCGATGCCTTCGTGGCCGGCTGGATCGACGAGGCTGCCACGGCGCTTGGCCTTTAGCCTTCGGGCGGCACGTCGCTGTTTTCCGGCGTGATCGCCTCGAAGGGCCAGACCGAGGGGCTGGTGTGCAGCACCAGCTTTGCCTTGTCCTGCGCCGAAAGCCTAGGAAAGAAGGTCAGTCCGGTCCGCATCTCGATCTCGGGCAAGGTGGAGATCGGCGCGGTCTCGGGTTTTGTCGATGGATGCTCCTGCGGGACCAGCAGGGCCAGGATGTTCAGGTTGCCGGGACTGTCGTAGGGGTAGCGCTCCGGCTCGGCGACGATCAGGAACAGCGCCTCGGGCACCGGGATCAGCTTGCCGTTCCGCCGCTGGATGACGGGCGGGTTGGCCCCGAAAACCGGCCCGGTGATCACCCAGACATGCTTTCGCATCGGCGCGTAGGACTTGACGATCCCATGCTCCAGGTTCTTCCAGATGCCACGATTCATCGTGCTGCGCTGCGGCACGATGTTCGACATCAGGAAGGTCTCGAACTGCGCGACCCGGCCGAACTGGGTGTTGATGGCAAAGTTCGGCACCATATGCCCCCGGTCATAGGTCTTGCCACCCACCCTTGCATAGCCCTGAGTCCCGATCCGCCAGGCTTCGGGCAGGCGGGGATCGTCGTAGAAGAATTCGGGCCGCTGGAAATCCAGATCGCGCACAGCAGCGGCAACCTGATAGGCGGCCCAGAGCGGCTGGCCCCGGTCCGGCGAGAAGCCGAGGGCAAAGCCGTGATTGACGATGACCTGCACTGGCGGATTGGCCTGCGCGTTCGCGGGAGGTCCGAAGAGACAGAAGAACTCCTGAAAATGCGCGATCGGGGCCGAGACGGGAAGCAGGCTGGAATTGTCGCTCATGGCGGGCACCTTGAAAATTGCAGCTGGAAATGCCGTCATTCTAGCACGGAAGCAGGGTCACGGTGTGTGATTTCACGGCGTTCCGACGACTGGCGCCTGCGTGGCAATCCCCGTAAGCTGCGCACGACGAAAACACTCAGGTATCCCATGCCCAGCCGCAACGACGCCGCCCTCGCCTTCCTGAAAGCCCGCCGCTCGCGTCCCGCGAAGCTGTTCTCGCTGCCGGTTCCGACCCGCGCGGAGGTGGAGGAAATCCTGACCGCCGCCACCCGCGTGCCCGATCATGGCAAGCTGGAACCCTGGCGGCTGATCGTCGTGCAAGGCGCGGCGTTCCGAAGGTTGGCGGACCTGGCCGAGGCGCGGGCGCTGGAACTGGGCGGCGATGTCGAAAAGGTGGCCAAGGGGCGCGGTCAGTACGATCTGGGCAAGCTGGCCGTGGTGGTCATCGCTTCGCCGAAACCTTCGCCCAAGATCCCGCCCGCCGAGCAGTTCATGTCCGCCGCCGCGCTTTGCCTCGGCATCGTCAACGCTGCCGAGGCCGCCGGCTGGGGAGCAAACTGGCTGACCGGATGGCCTGCGCATGATGCGACCTTCGCCGCCCGCGCCTTCGGCTGCGAAGGCGGCGAGACGGTGGCCGGCATCGTCCATATCGGCACTCCGGCCGAGGATGGTCCCGACCGTCCGCGCCCCGACTTGTCGCGCATCGTCACCTGGGTCGAGACGTGATCTTCGGCGCCTTCGCCCAGGCGCTCGGCCAATTGGGCGACCGCCGCTTCCGGCGGGTGGTCCTTGTCGGCTTCCTCCTCGCGCTGGCGCTCTTGTTCGCGGTCTATGTGCTGTTCCTGCAGGCGATCTGGTGGCTTTCGCCCGACACCATAGACCTGCCGGTCATCGGACCGGTTTCCGGGGTGGAGACCTTTCTGGGCTGGGCCTCGCTGTTCTTCATGCTCGGGCTGTCGGTGTTCCTTATGGTTCCGGTCGCCGCTGCCTTCACCGGGCTGCTGCTGGAAGACGTGGCCGATGCGGTCGAGGACCGGCACTACCCCGCCCTGCCCCTGGCAACGCCATTGCCGCTAGCCGAAAGCCTGCGCCAGTCGGCCAACTTCCTCGGGGTGGTGATCGCGGTGAATGCGCTCGCGCTGCTTCTCTATCCCTTTGTCGGCCCGGGCATTCCGCTGGTCTTCTGGGGGCTGAACGGTTTTCTTCTGGGGCGGGAGTATTTCAGCCTGGTCGCCCTGCGCCGGCTGCCGCCGTCCGAAGTCAAGGCCATGCGCCGCCGAAACGGCTGGACGCTTTGGGCGGCGGGTGCGCTGATGGCGGCTCCGCTGTCGGTGCCGGTCCTGAACCTGGTGATCCCGGTCCTTGGCGTGGCGACCTTCACCCATCTTTATCACCGGTTGGCCAGCGCCGGACGCTAGGCCGGACCTGCGATCAGTGCCGGATGCGGTCGAACCAGTCCAGATCCTCGATCGTGATCCAGCCCGAGAGGATGATTCCCACGATGACAAGCCAGATCGGCGTGGCGATCAGCGTGGTGATCCAGGCCTTGCGCTTCATCACCTCGCCCGCGGGCGCGCCGGGGGGCGTGCCCGGCACGATGTCCTTCGCTTCGTCCTGCGACACAGTGCGATACGGCAGCACGCAGAACAGCGTCATGAACCAGGTGACCGCATAAAGGACGACGGCGCCGGTGATGCTCATGTGATCCTCATGCCTGTTCCAGTTCCACCAGACAGCCGTTGAAATCCTTCGGATGCAGGAAAAGCACCGGCTTGCCATGCGCCCCGATCTTCGGCTCGCCCGACCCCAGCACCCGCGCGCCTGCGGCTTTCAGGTGATCGCGGGCGGCGAGAATGTCGTCGACCTCGTAGCAGATGTGATGGATCCCGCCCGCGGGGTTCTTTTCCAGGAATCCGGTGATCGGAGAGCCTTCGCCCAGAGGATGCAGCAGTTCGATCTTGGTATTCGGAAGTTCGATGAAGACGACCGTGACGCCATGGTCCGGCTCGGGTTGCGGCGCGCCGACCTTGGCGCCCAAGGTGTCGCGATACTGCGCCGCAGCCGCCTCGAGGTCCGGCACGGCGATGGCGACATGGTTCAGGCGTCCGATCATGGGATCCTCGCTAAGGTCTCGCGACCGCTTATGCGGCGGGGTTTCGGGTCATGCAAGCGCAGAAGGGTCGCAGCCGTTAACCCGGGCTTTACTGGCGCTGGCGAAACTTGCGGCCAAGTCAGACGAGGTTTGCCCATGCCCTTCCCCCCTGATGCGCCCACACCGCTGGCCCTGCCGCACGGTCCGGGCCGATTGCCCCTGCAGGGGCTGACATTGCTGGTCGTCGATGACAGCCGCTTCACCTGCGATGCGCTGCGCCTGATCCTCCAGCGCGCGGGCGCGCGGCTCCGGCGGGCGGAAAGCCTGGAAATCGCGCGCCTGCACCTTGCCTTCCACCGGCCCGACCTGGCGATTGTCGATCTTGGCCTGCCGGATGGCCGGGGGCAGGATCTGATTGCCGAACTTGCCACGCAGGGCTTTCCCGTCCTGGGTCTGTCCGGCGACCCTGATGGCCGCGACACCGCTCTGGATGCCGGGGCGGCCGGTTTCATCGAAAAGCCCATCGCCTCGGCCGCCGGGCTGGTCCGGCTGATTCGCCAGCTCGCCACCGGCGTCGGCCCGCTGGACCGCGGTGAAGATATCGCCACCCCTCCGGGCGACCTGATGGCACTGCGCGACGATCTGGTCCGCGCCGCCGGGCTGATCACCGGATCGGGCGATCCCGACTACGCCCTGACCTTCCTGCGCAGCCTTGCGCGTGCCTGCGGCGATCCTGCGCTGGAGGCGGCGGCGCAGGGCATCCGCACCGCCTTTGACCGGGCAAAACTGGCCCGGCTGATCGAGGACCGGATCGCAGCACTTGGCCGCATGGCCTGATGCCCTGCGGCGATGCCCTTCTTCTGTCAGCCCGGCGTCAGGGCCGGGTCGCTTCCGGCCCGGACCAGGCGCGTCAGGTCGGACAGCCGCTCGCGCTGATGGCCCTTGGCGTCGAAATTCGCGGGCGACAGCCAGACACCGAAAGCCTCGGCCAGCGCCGGCCATTCGCTGTCGATCACGCTGAACCAGGCCGTGTCGCGGTTCCGTCCCTTGACGATCAGATGGTTGCGGAACACGCCCTCATAACTGAACCCCAGCCGCTGCGCCGCCCGGCGCGACGCCATGTTCAGCGCATTGCACTTCCATTCGTAGCGCCTGTAGCCCGCCGTGAAGGCCCAGGCCATCATCAGGAACATCGCCTCGGTCGCACCTGCCCCGCGCTGCATCGACGGCGCGATGCAGATGTGCCCCACCTCGATCGACCCTGCCTCGGGCGCGATGCGCAGGTAACTTGCGATCCCGCCCGCGCGTCCGGTCGCCGCGTCGCGCAGTACAAGGAACCGCGGGTCCTCGCCCGCTTCCTTTTCCCGCGCCCAACGATGATAGGCCGAGCCCGAAGTGAAAGGGCCGTAAGGCATGTAATCCCACAACGCATCATGGCCCTGGAAGGCCTCCTGCAACTCGAACGCGTGGCGGTCAGCTTCCAACGGTTCAAGCCGCACGAAGCGCCCTTCCATCACCGCGCGATCCGGCCGCCTGGGTGCCGTCCAGTCGCGTACCAAGGCCCCAAGTTTCTTGTCCGACACCTGCAACCCTCCCTTGCCTTGAGGTCAGGCTATTCCTGGCGCCCGACCAGGGCAAGCAATGGCATCAAAAGCGAAAATCCGCGGGATAAGTGTGGAACCCGTCGAAATCCGCCTTGCCCAGCGGCACACCCGCGGCCCGCAGGGCGGCATAGCCCATGGTCAGGTGAAAGAAGAAATTCGGCATCCCGTAAAGGTGCAGGAACTCCGCGCCGGACTGTTCGATCTCGGTAAATCCGGCGCGGTGCCGAATGATCCGCCCTTCCGCACCGTCGAATTCTGCCGGGGTCATCGCCCCCAGCATCGCCCGCGCGACCGCCAGCCTTGGCCCCAGCGCCTGCGGCAGGTCCGGCACCTCGCGGCCCGCCAGCGGACAGGCCACCCGCAAGGAAAAGCCCGCCGCAGTGGCGAACTGCTGGCGGGCCGGGAAGCTGTCGGCGATCTTGGCGTCCAGCGCGTCCGGCCCCGCGACCGCCACGATGTCGCTGACGCGCGACAGGTAGTGGCGGAAGACTGGGACGGACGCCTGGTACATCAGCTGTCCTTGGGCACGACGCGCAAGGACAACTCGCGCAGCTGCTGCAAGGTCGGATCGGACGGCGCGTTCATCAACAGGTCCTCCGCGCGCTGGTTCATCGGGAACATGATGACCTCGCGGATGTTCTGGGTATCGGCCAGCAGCATCACCAGCCGGTCGATCCCCGCCGCACAGCCGCCGTGGGGCGGAGCGCCGTATTTGAACGCCTTGACCATCCCGCCGAACCGCTTGTCGACCTCGGAGTTCGGATACCCGGCCAGTTCAAACGCCTTGTACATGATTTCGGGCTTGTGGTTGCGGATACCGCCCGAGATCACCTCATAGCCGTTGCAGGCAAGGTCATACTGGTAGGCATAGACCTGCAAGGGATCGCCGTTCAGCGCCTCAAGGCCACCCTGCGGCATCGAGAACGGATTGTGGCTGAAGTCGATCTTGCCCTCGTCGGTCTTCTCGTACATCGGGAAGTCGACGATCCAGGCAAAGCGGAAGCTGTCCTTGTCGGTCAGCCCCAACTCCTCGCCGATCACGTTCCGCGCCCGGCCCGCGATGGCCTCGAAGGTCTCCGGCTTGCCACCAAGGAAGAAGGCGGCGTCGCCCTTTTCCAGACCCAACTGGACCCGGATCGCCTCGGTCCGCTCCGGCCCGATGTTCTTGGCAAGGGGACCGGCGGCCTCCATGCCCGAACCATCCTCTGCCTCGCGCCAGAAGATGTACCCCATCCCCGGCAGGCCCTGGCTTTGGGCATAGGCGTTCATCCGGTCGCAGAACTTGCGGCCAACCGGCTCACCCGATGGCCCTTTCGGCGCGGGAATGGCGCGGACTTCGTTGCCTTCGGTTTCCAGAAGCTTGGCGAAGATCGCAAAGCCCGAGCCGCGGAAATGCTCCGACACTTCCTGCATCCGGATCGGGTTGCGGAGGTCCGGCTTGTCCGACCCGAACCATTTCAGCGAGTCGCGATAAGCAATGCGCGGCCAGTTGGAATCGACCTTCCGGCCCTTGCCGAAATGCTCGAACAACCCCTGCAACACCGGCTGGACGGCAGCGAAAACGTCGTCCTGGGTGACAAACGACATCTCGATGTCGAGCTGGTAGAAGTCGGTGGGCGAGCGGTCGGCGCGCGGGTCTTCATCGCGGAAGCAAGGCGCAATCTGGAAATAGCGGTCGAAACCGGCCACCTGGATCAGCTGCTTGAACTGCTGTGGTGCCTGCGGCAGCGCGTAGAACTTGCCCGGATGCAGCCGCGACGGCACCAGGAAATCGCGCGCGCCTTCGGGGGACGAGGCAGTGATGATCGGCGTCTGGAACTCGGTGAAATTCTGGTCCCACATCGCATTGCGCAGCCAGCGCACCACGTTCGACCGCAGCATCATGTTCTGGTGCATCGTGTCGCGGCGGAGGTCGAGGAAACGGTAGGTCAGCCGGGTTTCCTCGGGGTATTCGGTGTCGCCGAAGACCGGCAGCGGCAGTTCCTCGGACGCGCCAAGCACCTCCACTTCGGTCACGTAGACCTCGATCTCGCCAGTCGGGATCTTCGCGTTCACCAGCGACGCATCCCGCGCCTTCACCCGCCCGTCGATGCGGATCACCCATTCGGCGCGCACCTTCTCCAGCGCGGCAAAGGCGGGCGAGTCGCTGTCGGCCAGCAATTGCGTGATCCCGTAATGGTCGCGCAGGTCGATGAACAGCACCCCGCCATGGTCGCGCACCCGATGAACCCAACCCGAGAGGCGGACGGTTTCGCCCACTTGGGACTTGTTCAGCGCGGCACAGGTATGGCTGCGGTAGGCGTGCATCATCGTTCCCCTTCCGAGGGCATCATTTCCATCGCGCCGATACACCTTGCCCCCTGCCCGAAGTCAAGCCCGGCAGAGCCGTAGGATGGGCAATCTGCCCACGATTGCGGCGGCCACGTGGGCAGATTGCCCACCCTACATCCACCGCGCCGCGATCAGCCCCCGCAGCGCATTCCCCACCCAGAGCCGCACGTCGGGCAGGTCCCCGGCGTGCAGGATATCCTCTGGGCAGTCGATCTCCGCCCGTAGGACCCCCGGCAATACCCCGCAAGCAAGGGGTGGGGTACGCATCCCCTGCCCGCGATCGAAGAAGACCGTGGTGATCGACCCGTCACAGACCTCGCCGCGCTCGTTCAGGAACAGCACTTCGTCCAGCCCCTCGGGCAGCGTGGCCCGCGCCCGGTCATAGACCTCCCGGCGCGTCGACTTCACCCGCAGCCAGGGATCGTCCGAGCGCAGGCGTTCCTGCGCCAGCCCGATCCGCCATTCCGGTTTGGCGGCAGGCAGGGCCGCAAAGGTCCAGTCCACCAGACCCTCCCGGTCCAGCGTCAACCGCAGCCGCGCGGGATGTGCCGGACCTGACGGGACAGCTTCGGGGCAGGACCAGCCCAGCATCTCCGCCGACCGCCGCAGCCGCGCCGCGTGTAGCGGCCAGCGCGGGGCCTGCGCCCCGTCCCACAGCATCGTCTCGATCAGCTTCAGCCCCGGCTCACCGCCGCCTTCACGAAGCGCGCTTTCCACAGCGCCTCCTCCCATTCGCCCTCAACGGTCGAGCCATGCGTCAGCCCGCCGCCCACGTTCATCATGATCCGGTCCCCCGTTACCGACAACGTGCGGATGGCAACCGAGAAGTCTGCCTCCCCCCCCGGCGACATCCACCCGACCGCGCCGCAATAGACGCCGCGCGGTTGTCGCTCCAACTCGCGGATGATCTCCATCGCGCGGATCTTCGGCGCCCCGGTGACCGAACCGCAGGGAAACAGCGCCGCCATCAGCCCCGGCAGCGTCGGCGGGCCGGCCAGATCGCCCTGAACCGTCGATGTCATCTGATGTACCGTCGAATAACTTTCGATCGCAAAAAGCCGCGGGACCTTCACCGTGCCCACTTTCGACAGCCGCGAGATGTCGTTGCGCAGAAGGTCGACGATCATCAGGTTCTCGGCGCGGTCCTTTCCAGAGGCCTGAAGGTCCGCGACGATGGCCGCATCCTCGGCGGCATCGCGACCGCGCGGGCGCGTGCCCTTCATCGGGCGGGTCACGATCCGGCCAGCGTCCAAGCGAAAGAACAGTTCGGGCGAGCGTGACACCACGACCGGCCCCACCCCAAGATCGACATAGGCGCCGTGCCCGACAGCCCCGGTACGCCGGAAGGCGCCGTAAAGCCCGAGCGGCGTTCCCCGGACCAGCCGCGCCGACATCGGGAAGGTCAGGTTCACCTGATAGCAATCCCCGGCGGCGATATAGTCGAACACTTTCCGCGCCGCTGTCCCATAGGCCCGGCGGCCCACCAGCGCCTCGGGCGCGGTCATCTCGGTGGACCGGCCCTCATCCGCGGCCCGGTCCAGCGCCGCCGCAGCGGGCAACGGCGCATCATAGACCCCCAGTGCGACCAGCGGCCCCGGCCGCTTGCGGGGCATCAGCGGGACAAGCCTCGGCTCCAGCGCATAGCCCGCCTCATAGGCGACATAACCCGCAATCCAGGCTCCCGCCGCCCGCGCCGCCTCGGCCTGCAAAAGCGCCGCCAAAACCTCGATCGGGCGCTTCGCAAGGATCACCTCGCGCGGGTGGTCAAAGAGTGCGGGCTCGTCCCTGGGCCCATGTTCGATGAGGATCACCCGTAGGCCCCCGCTGCTCCATCAGCCCCGAAATAGGCCGAACCGTGCCCTGTCGCCAGACGAATCCACGCCGCCCGGACAATGGAAAGCGACGCGCCGTCGGAATTTCCTGATCGGAAGGTCAAGGAACGCATTCAAAGCTTGCCAGTTGATCAAAATAGCAGTTCCCTGTCGCCAGTCTCGACCACCACATGATGTGGCCTGGACCCAAGCAATAACAAAAAGCGTCCAACACCGGTACGAAGGGAACTGAACATGGCTTCCGACGACTATTCAGACAAGGCCAAACATGAGGACATGAAAATCCTTCATGGCATGGGCTACGCACAGGAGCTGCAACGCTCCATGTCGAAGTTCTCGAACTTCGCGATTTCCTTCTCGATCATCTGTATCCTCTCCGGCGGGATCAACTCCTTCGCCCAGGCCGTCTCGTCGGTCGGCGGCGCGGGCGGCGGCATCGGCTGGATCACCGGCTGCATCATCTCGGGCATGTTTGCCCTGGCCATGGCGCAGATCGCTTCTGCCTTCCCGACGGCAGGCGGGCTTTACCATTGGGGCTCGATCCTCGGGAACCGCTTCTGGGGCTGGCTCACGGCCTGGCTCAACCTTCTTGGCCTGATCACCGTTCTTGGTGCGATCAACATCGGCACCGCCTACTTCTTCGCCGGAACCTTCGGGCCAAGCTTCGGCTTCACCGGAACCGACTGGCAGATCGTAGGCTTCGTCGCGGTGATCACCGTGATCCAGGCGATCTTCAACCACATCGGCATCAAGGCGACGACCTTCCTGACCGACATCTCGGGCTACATCATCTTCGCGACCACCGCCGTCCTGGTGCTGGCCTGCCTCTACTATGCACCCGCAATCGACATTTCGCGGCTCTGGACCTTCAAGAACTACTCCGGCGCGGCGGGTGGCGAGGTCTTCCCGCAGTCCGACAGCATCGGCTACCTGTTCCTCCTGTGCCTCTTGCTGCCGGTCTACACGATCACCGGATATGACGCCTCGGCGCATACGTCGGAGGAAACCAAGAACGCCGCTGAATCCGTGCCGCGCGGCATCGTTTCGTCGGTCTTCTGGTCGTCGATCGTCGGCTGGATCATGATCTGCGCGATCATTCTGGCGATCCCGGACATGGATGCCGCCGCCGGACAGGGCTGGGGCATGTTCTTCGCCACGATGGATGCGATCCTGCCCTCAGGCCTGAAGTTCCTGCTTTATTTCTTCGTCCTGATCGCCCAGTTGCTCTGTGGCCTCGCCACCGTGACCTCGGCAAGCCGCATGCTCTTCGCCTTCTCGCGCGATGACGGGGTTCCCGGCTTCTCCAAGGCGCTGGCGACGGTCTCGCCCGCGTATCGCACCCCGGTGAATGCGATCTGGACCGCGACCGCGCTTTGCATCCTCTACGTGGTGCTGGCTCTCCTCATGAAGGTTCCGGTCCTCGACGATGCCGGCGCCCCGGTTCTGGCCGAGGACGGGACGCAGGTGACTTCTTCGATCTATGTGATCGTGGTGAACTCGACCCTGGTCTTCCTGTTCCTGTCCTTCACCATCCCGCTGATCGCCGGCATGCTGGCCTATGGCGGGCCGAAATGGCCGAAACCCGGCCCGTGGGCCATGTCTGCGGGGCTTTACAAGCTGGTGACCGTGCTTTCGGTCATCGGCATGGGCGTGATCCTCTTCATCGCCGTCGCGCCGCCAAACGAGCGTGTGCTTTATGTCGTCCTGGGCTTCATCGCCGTGGCACTGGTCGTCTGGGTGGCGGTGGAGAACCGTCGCTTCGAAGGCCCGCCGACGGGTGACCGCATCGCCGCCCGCAAGGCCGCAATCGCCGCTGCCGAGGCTGCGGTGGGCGAAAAAGGCTAAGGCGCCACCTACCTGAAAACCGGATGGGCCGGGGGAAATCCCCGGCCTTTTCCATTGCCGGACCGCCCTCTGGAATCCGCTTGCACCCCGGTTGCTTCTGTCTATAACCCGCACAATTTTGCGCATTGGATGGGGGCTGAGATGCCGAAGCGGACCGATATCAAGTCGATCATGATCATCGGCGCAGGGCCCATCGTCATCGGCCAGGCCTGCGAGTTCGACTACTCCGGCGCCCAGGCCTGCAAGGCGCTGCGAGAGGAAGGTTACCGGGTCATCCTCGTCAACTCCAACCCAGCGACGATCATGACCGATCCGGGGCTGGCGGACGCCACCTATATCGAACCGATCACCCCCGAAGTCGTCGCCAAGATCATCGAGAAGGAACGCCCCGACGCCCTTCTGCCCACCATGGGCGGGCAGACCGGGCTAAACACTGCACTTTCGCTGGCTGACATGGGCGTGTTGGACAAGTTCAAGGTCGAGCTGATCGGTGCCAAGCGCGATGCCATCGAAATGGCGGAAGACCGCAAGCTGTTCCGCGAGGCGATGGACCGCATCGGCCTCGAAAATCCCAAGGCCACCATCGTCGCCGCGCCAAAACTCGCGACCGGCAAATACGACATCGCCGCCGGGGTGAAACAGGCGATGGACGCGCTGGAATATGTCGGCCTGCCCGCCATCATCCGCCCCGCCTTCACCCTTGGCGGCACCGGCGGCGGCGTGGCCTACAACCGCGACGACTATGAGGCGATCATCAAGTCCGGGCTGGAGGCCTCACCAGTCGCGCAGGTGCTGGTCGACGAGTCGCTTCTCGGCTGGAAGGAATACGAGATGGAGGTGGTGCGCGACCGCGCGGACAACGCCATCATCGTCTGCTCGATCGAGAACGTCGACCCGATGGGTGTCCACACCGGCGATTCCATCACCGTCGCCCCGGCGCTGACCCTGACCGACAAGGAATACCAGATCATGCGCAACGGCTCGATCGCCGTGCTGCGCGAGATCGGCGTCGAAACCGGCGGCTCGAACGTGCAATGGGCGATCAACCCCGCCGACGGCCGCATGGTCGTGATCGAGATGAACCCCCGCGTCTCGCGCTCCTCCGCTCTGGCGTCGAAAGCCACCGGCTTCCCCATCGCCAAGATCGCCGCCAAACTCGCCATCGGCTACACGCTGGACGAGCTGGACAACGACATCACCAAGGTCACGCCCGCCTCCTTCGAGCCCTCCATCGACTATGTCGTGACCAAAATCCCCCGCTTCGCCTTCGAGAAATTCCCCGGGTCCGAACCCAACCTCACCACCGCGATGAAGTCGGTCGGCGAGGCGATGGCCATTGGCCGCACCATCCACGAGTCGCTGCAAAAGGCCCTCGCCTCCCTCGAAACCGGCCTCACCGGCTTCGACGAGATCGCCATCCCCGGCGCCCCCGACCGCGCCGCCGTGTCGAAGAAGCTGTCCGAAGTCACCCCCGACCGTCTCCGCGTGATAGCCCAGGCCATGCGCGAGGGCTTCTCGGACGACGACATCCAGGCGATCACCGCCTTCGATCCCTGGTTCCTCGCCCGCATCCGCGAGATCGTCGACACCGAGGCGACCATCCGCAAGGACGGCCTGCCCACCAACCCCGAAGCCCTCCGCAAGCTGAAGATGATGGGCTTCACCGACGCCCGCCTCGCCAAGCTGACCGGCCGCGACGAGGCCCAGGTCCGCCGCGCCCGCCAGCGCCTTGGCGTCACCGCCGTCTTCAAGCGCATCGACACCTGCGCCGCCGAGTTCGAGGCCCAGACCCCCTACATGTATTCCACCTACGAAGCCCCCGCTATGGGCGACGTGGAATGCGAATCCCGGCCCACCAAGGCGAAGAAGGTCGTCATCCTCGGCGGCGGCCCGAACCGGATCGGGCAGGGGATCGAGTTCGACTATTGCTGCGTCCATGCCTGCTACGCGCTGACGGATGCGGGCTATGAGACCATCATGGTCAACTGCAACCCCGAGACCGTCTCCACCGACTACGACACCTCCGACCGTCTCTATTTCGAACCCCTCACCCTGGAACACGTCCTCGAAATCCTGCGGGTCGAGCAGGAGAATGGCACCCTTCACGGCGTCATCGTCCAGTTCGGCGGCCAGACCCCGCTGAAACTGGCGAATGCGCTGCACGAAGAAGGCATCCCGATCCTCGGCACCACGCCCGACGCCATCGACCTCGCCGAAGACCGCGAACGGTTCCAGCGCCTGCTCAAGGACCTCGGCCTGAAACAGCCGCACAACGGCACCGCCCGCAGCCGCGACGAGGCCTTCGCCGTGGCGAAAGATGTCGGCTATCCGCTGGTCATCCGCCCCTCCTTCGTGCTTGGCGGCCGCGCCATGGAAATCGTCCGCTCCGACGAGCAGCTTGAGCGCTACATCTCCACCGCCGTCCAGGTCTCGGGCGACTCGCCTGTCCTTCTCGACAGCTACCTCTCCGGTGCGGTCGAGGTCGACGTCGATGCATTAAGCGACGGTAAATCCGTGCATGTCGCTGGAATCATGGAACATATCGAGGAGGCCGGCGTCCACTCCGGCGACTCGGCCTGCTGCCTGCCGCCACACCAGTTGTCGGCGGAAACCGTCGAGGAACTGAAACGCCAGACCGTCCAGATGGCCCTCGCGCTCAACGTCGTCGGCCTGATGAACGTGCAATTCGCGATCAAGGACGGGGTGATCTACGTCCTCGAAGTAAACCCCCGCGCCTCCCGCACCGTGCCCTTCGTCGCCAAGGCCACCGACTCTGCCATCGCCTCCATCGCCGCCCGCCTGATGGCCGGGGAGCCGCTGTCCAACTTCCCGATGCGCGCGCCCTACCCCGAGGGCGTCGGCCCCGACAGCCCCCTGCCCCTCGCCGACCCCAACACCCTCGCCGACCCGAACACGCCCTGGTTCTCGGTCAAGGAGGCCGTCCTTCCCTTCGCCCGCTTCCCCGGTGTCGACCCGATGCTCGGCCCCGAAATGCGCTCGACCGGCGAAGTCATGGGCTGGGACCGCACCTTCGCGCTCGCCTTCCTCAAGGCTCAGATGGGCGCGGGCAACATCCTTCCGACCGAAGGCCGCGTGTTCCTGTCGATCAAGGACATGGACAAGACCCCCGCCCTTGCCGCCGCCGCCAAGGACCTTGTGGCGATGGGCTTCATCATCGTCGCCACCAAGGGCACCGCCGCCTGGCTTGCCGCGAACGGCGTGCAGGCAGAACCCGTCGCCAAGGTCTACGAAGGCCGCCCGAACATCGTCGACCGCCTGAAGAACAATGAGATCGCGCTGGTCATGAACACCACCGAAGGCACCCAGGCCGTCAGCGACAGCCGCGACATCCGCCGCGTCGCGCTGATGGACAAGATCCCGTATTTCACCACTGCTGCGGCGTCCGTGGCCGCCGTCGCCGCGATGAAGGCGCGGGACGAGGGCTATGGGGTCAGGACGTTGCAGGGCTGACTTTCGTGACCGCAAGGCCCTGCCCGCCCTTGTGAACGCCACGTCCTCCGCTATCCTCCTCCGCAATGACGTGGAACGGGCGGAGTATGTGAATGGCGGGCGATCCCTATGCCGCGCTCGGGGTGAAGAAGACGGCCACCGAGGCCGAGCTGAAGGCCGCCTATCGCAAGATCGCCAAGGCCGATCACCCCGATCTGAACCCCGATCCGGCGGCAGCCGAGCGGTTCAAGGCCGCTTCGGCCGCCTATGATCTTCTGAAAGACCCCGAACAGCGCCGCCGCTTCGACGCGGGCGAGATCGACGATCAGGGCCAGGAACGCCCGCAGCGCCGCTACTACCGCGACCATGCCGAGGCGGCCGACAACCCCTATGCCCGCAACTACGGCTTCGAGAATGACGCCGACATGGGCGATGTCTTCTCTGACCTCTTCGGCCGCCGGGGCGCGGGCGGGCGGTCCGGCGCGGCGGGTGGCGGCTTCGAAGGCTTCCGGCAAGACAGCCAGCAACGTGACTTCCACATGCGCGGGCAGGATCACCGCTTCACCCTACAGGTAGATTTCATGACCGCCGCCAAGGGCGGCAAGACCCGGATCACCCTGCCCGACGGCAACGATCTGGAAGTGACGATCCCGAAAGGCGCAGAAGACGGCCAGACCATCCGGCTGAAGGAAAAGGGCGGTCCCGGCTTCGGCAAGGGCGGTCCCGGCGATGCCTATCTCACGCTGACCGTCGCGCCCGACCCCCTGTTCCGCCGCGAGGGCGACGACATCTTCCTCACCCTGCCGATCACGCTTGCCGAGGCGGTTCTGGGCGGCAAGGTCGCCACCCCGACCATCGACGGCCCGGTTAACCTGACCATCCCCAAGGGCGCGACCACCGGCCAGAAACTTCGCCTGCGCGGGCGCGGCATCAAGGGCGGCGACCAGCAGGTCGAGCTGAAGATCGTGATGCCGCCGAAAGTGGACCCCGAGCTTGAGGCTTTCATGGAAACCTGGCGCAAGTCGCACGACTACGACCCGCGCGCCGGCATGGACTACGGGAGGTGATGATGACCCGTTACTACAGTTCAACCGAAGTCGTGGCACTGATCGACGACCTGACCGAACCACGGCTGACGGCCTTCCTCCGCGCCAGCATTGTCGAGCCGGTGACAACCCCCGACGGCCCCGGCTTCCGCGAGACGGATGTCGCGCGGCTGCAGCTGCTGTGCGACCTGGACGAAAACTATGCGCTCCCCGAAGAGTCGCTGAAGATGGTCATGGGGCTGATCGATCAGCTGAACGCGATGCGAGGCGACATGCGCGCCCTGCTGGGCGCCGTCGCCTCGGAACCCGACGAGGTCCGCAGCCGCATCCACCACAGCATCCGGGTGTTGCGGGGATAAGTCTCGATGAGCGTGGGAGGGGTGGTCGGGAGGGCGCCTTTCCGACCCTCTGCTTCAGCGGTAGGTCGGTGCCTGCCCCGGCTCTCCCCTCGGCAACCCTCAGCAATCCCCCTGCCGTCTGCTCCCAATCTCTTCGAACCCGCTATTTCCGGAAGATCGCTACCAGATCGCTGGTGCCATCCGCCATCCCGCTCAGTTCGATGTGGGTCTGGATGTAGCGCAGGTGGTCGACCATCAGGCGTGCGGCCAGATCGCGGTCGCGGGTGCGGAACGCCCCGAATATCTCGTCATGATCCTCGTCGCGGCAGTTCGAGACCCCCGGGCTGCCGAAGATGCCGATGATCAGCGAGGTCCGCGTGACCAGTTCCTTCACCATGCGCAGCGCGACGGTGTTTCCGGCGATCTCGGCCAGGAGGACATGGAACTGACCGGACAACCGGATCGCATCGCGGCGCTTGTTGCCGTGATGGGCGTCATGTTCCAGCCGCAGATGTTGCTCCAGCATCGTCAGGTTGGCGTCCGAGGCCCGTTCGACCGCCAGTCGGGCCACGTTCGGCTCGATCATCAGCCGGGCCTCGAACACCTCGCGGGCCTGTTCCGCCGTGGGTGAGGCGACGAAGGCCCCCCGGTTTGGCAAAAGGTCGACAACCTCGCGGCTGGCGAGCAGGAGAAGGCTTTGGCGGATCCGCATCCGCCCGACGCCGAAGGCCTCGCAAAGCGCCGCTTCGGAAAGCTTGGTGCCAGGCGGCAAGCGCTGATCGATGATCGCCTCGAAAATCCTCTCGACGATTTCTTCCTCGTCCAGTTCGTCATCGCGCGTGTCCGATTCGGCGGCAGGGCCGAGGTTGCCCATGACAGATGTCCGTTTCAAAATTGACCTAACTTCAAGCTATAAGCGAAGAACCGCGACCATCAAGGGGCACATCGTGAACTCCTGATGACATTTTTGTTGACAATCTTGTCAGCACGTCCGTCAATCACAGTGTCGCGGACTCGAATTCCGCTGACCCATGAACAGGGAGCAACAAGATGAAGAGACGCATTTTCCTTACGACGACCGGCATGTCACTGGCCCTCGCCCTTACGGCAGCCACCGCCGCCTGGGCCGAGAATGCCAAACTGAAGATCGGTTTCGTCGGCGTGACGTCCGGTCCGGCTGCGGCCTGGGGCATCTCGAACCAGCGCTCGATGGAGACCCGGGCGGCCTGGCTGAACGAACTGGGCGGGGTCACGATTGGCGACACCACTTATGATATCGAGATTGTCCCCTTCGACGACCAGAAGGACCCCAAGCGCGCCATCGCGGGCATGGAGAAGATGGCGCAGGACGGCATCCACTATGTCGTCGGCCCCAACGTCGATGATGGTGCTGCGGCTGTCCGCCCGGTGGCCGAGCAGAACGGGATCATGTACTTCCCCTATGCCTTCCCGAAAAGCCTGTACGAGCCGCCCGCCTCGAACGCGATCCTGGGGATGGTGGCGAACTATCAGTCCGGCCCGGCGATCTACAAATACCTGATGGAAAACAAGGGCGTGAAGAAGGTTGCCTTCATCGCCGGCAACGAATCCGACCCGCTGAGCCAGCGCGATTCCGGTTCCGCCGCCGCCAAGGCGCTGGGGCTTGAGGTGGTCTCGGACACCGTGACCTACCAGATGGACACCACCGACTTCACCCCGGTCATCCTGCCCGTCATCCAGACCGCGCCGGACCTTCTGGTCCTGTCGGGCGTGTCGCCCGCCAACGCGCCGCAGCTGATCCGCTCGGCCCGCGAACTGGGCTATACCGGGCTGATCTCGACCGAGACCGCGCAGGACGCCGCCGTGCTTCAGGAAGGCGCGGGGGAACTGGCAAACGGCTTCATCTCGGTCGGCGGCGCCTCGACGCCCGAACTGGCCAGCGACACGATGAAGGAATTCGTCACCCGCTACACCGATATGTTCGGCGAATACAACGACGAGTCGAATACCAAGGTCTATGCGCTGGAATACATCATCGAGACGCTGAAGGCGAACCCGGCGGCGATCGACAACGTGGACGAGTTCAAGAAGACGATGGACACGTTCAGCGCGCCGAACCCGTTCATGGTCGGTGACGCGAAGCTGTCTTACGTCGGCACCACCTCGTTCGGCCAGAAGCGCCAGGTCTCGGTGCCGCTGGTGGTGAACGAGTTCCAGGACGGGGCGTTCCAGACCCTGTTCGTCGCACAGGTCGACTAAGACCCGACGACGGTTCAGAGTCCGCTGCAGGGCCCGGGATCGCTCCCGGACCGGGCCCTGCTGTCTTTGTCGCAAAGGACCCCCGATGGAACAGATCCTTGCCAATGGCCTGTATCTCGGCGCGCAATATGCCCTGATCGCGCTTGGCCTCACGCTGATCTTCTCGCTGATGAACGTGCTGAACTTTGCCCACGGGCAGATGTATGTCTTCGGCGGTTTCGTGACTTACACGGTCGTGGCCCAGTTGGGGCTGCCCTTCATCGTTGGGCTTGTGGCGTCGGCCATCGTGCTGGCGGTGATGGGGGCGCTGATCGAGAGGTTCCTGTTCCGCCCGGTCATCGCCCGGTCAAAGCGTGACGAATCCACCATGCTACTGGCCGCGGGCATCGCCTTCTTCCTGGATGCGGTGATCCTGCTGCTTTTCGGAGAGAAACAGCGTGGCGTGCCCAAGGTGGTGAACGGGGTCTTCAACTGGGACATGCGGCTGATCATGCCGTATGACCGCATCCTGATCGCCGCGCTGGCCGTGGCGCTGATCGTGGGCTTCATCCTCTTCATGCAGTATTCCCGCACTGGCCGGGCCATGCGGGCGCTGGCGCAGGACCGGATGGCCGCGCAGCTGATGGGCGTCGATGTCGACCGCTACTCGATGATCGGCTTCGCGCTTGGCGCAATGCTGGCGGGCCTTGTCGGCGGGCTGCTGGTCACGATCACCGGGGTCAACCTTGGCATGGGCGGGCCGACCTCGGTCAAGGCGTTCCTGATGATCATGATCGGCGGGGCCGGTGTGATTTCCGGCGCCATCGCCGGCGGCTTCATCCTGGGGATGATGGAAAGCATCGGTCTCACCCTCCTCGCCGCCTATGGCGACGTCACTTACCTGGTGATCTTCGTCACCCTGATGATCTTCCTCGCCATCCGGCCGCAGGGCCTGATGGGCAAGCCCTGGGGTTGAGGCCATGACCGATCAAACGCAAACCGTGGAAAAGGGCCGCCCGATGTCTGGGACGCGACTGCTTGGCATCGGCGCCTTCCTGCTGGCCGTCTTCGTGCTGGTGCCGGTCTTCATCGCCCTGACCGGACGCTGGGACTTCTACTACACGCTCACCTCGGTGGCCCTTCTTTCGGTCGCCGCCGCCGGAGTCTGGCTGACCTTCTACATCGGCCGGATCAACATCGGCCAGGGTGCCTATGCCCTGACAGGGGGCTATGTCTCGGCGGTGTTGATGACGCAATACGGGGTCAGCTTCTGGCTGACGCTGCCGCTCGCAGGGATATTCTGCGCGCTGGTGTCCGTCGTCATCGGCCTGCCGATCCTCCGCCTGCGCGGGGTCTATTTCGCCATGGTCACCCTGGTCCTGACCGAAGTCGCCCGGCTGACCGCCCTTGCGCTGCCCATCACCAACGGCGCGAAGGGCATCACCTCAATCCCGCTGCCGGGCGAGCTGTCGATTTTCGGCCTAACCATCATCCCGGACTTCGCCACGCTGGGGAACCCGAAGCTCGCCTTCTACCTGATGGCCGCCGTGCTGATGGTCGTGACCTACCTCGTCCTCTGGCGAATCGTGAACTCGCGCCTTGGCCACCTCTGCCGGTCATTGCAGCAAAACGAGGAACTTTCGGCCTCCATCGGCGTCAATACCGCGATGCTGCGGGTCTTGGCCTATGCCATCTCCTCCTTCTTCGGCGGTCTGGCCGGGGCGATCTTTGTTGCCATCTCGCAGTCGATCTATCCGTCGTCCTTCGTGGTGCAGGACAGCGTGAACTTCATGCTCTACTGCTTCCTCGGCGGCCTCGGCTATGTCTTCGGCCCGATGCTTGGCACCCTGCTCCTCTACTTCGGCTGGGACCTTCTCTCCGTTGCCAAGGAATACCAGCTCCTCATCTACTCCGGCGCGCTGATCGCCCTGATGCTGGTGCTGCCGAACGGGGTCCTCAGCCTTCTGGACAAGAAAGGCGGCCGCAAATGACCGCAATCCTGCAAGTGAAGAACGTCACCAAGCGTTATGGCGGGCTGACGGCCAACAACGACATCAGCTTTGACGTCGCCCCGCAGGAGATTCTGTCGGTGATCGGGCCGAACGGGGCGGGAAAATCCACGCTGTTCAAGCAGATCGCCGGGTTCGTTACCCCGACGACGGGCGAGGTGATCTACAAGGGCAGCAAGATCTCCGGCCTGCCGCCGCACAAGGTGGCGCGGATGGGGGTGGTGCGGACCTTTCAGGAGACGACGATCTTCAAGTCGATGACCGTGCGCGAAAATGTCATCGTCTCGCATCACCTGCGGTCGAAGGCGTCGCTGCTGGGGTTCTTCTTCGGGTCCTCGCAGGCCAAGGCGGATGAGGCGGAGTTCGGCAAGTCGGCGGACGACATCATCGACTTCCTCGGGTTGCAGGCGATCCGCAACGAGCTGGCGTCGAACCTGCCGCAGGGGCACCTGCGCGCCCTTGGGATGGCCATCGGACTGGCCACGCAGCCCGAGATCATCCTGTTGGACGAACCCTTCGCAGGCATGAATCATGACGAGACGATGCGCATGGTCGCTCTTGTCCGCCGCCTGCGCGACGAACGCGGGCTGACGGTCCTTCTCGTCGAACACGACATGCCTGCGGTGATGAAGATCTCCGACCGGATCGTCTGCATCAACTTCGGCGAGAAAATCGCCGAGGGCACCCCTGCCGAAATCCAGGCCAACCCGCGCGTGATCGAGGCCTATCTGGGCAGCGAAGACGCCGCCATCGGGATGTGAGTGATGACCCAAGCAGCAACTAAACTGGAACCGGCCAAGAAGATGCTCAGCTTCGACAATGTCGAGCTGTACTATGACCATGTCTACGCGCTGAAAGGCGTTTCCATCGACCTGATGGAGGGTGAGACGGTCGCCCTGATCGGGGCCAACGGGGCGGGGAAATCCTCGATCCTGCGGGCGATCACGGGGCTGCGGAAGATCAAGTCCGGCTCGATCAGCTACCTCGGCGACCGGATCGACGGTCGCCCGGCGGCCGAAATCGTGAAGCGCGGCATCGCGATGGTCCCGGAGGGCCGCCGCGTCTTCCCGCTCATGAGTGTGAAGGACAACCTTCTGATGGGGGCCTTCACCCGGACCGACAAGCAGGGAATCGAGCAGACGCTGGACAGCGTCCTGACCCGCTTCCCGCGCCTGAAGGAACGCTTCACCCAGCAGGCCAGCACCCTTTCGGGTGGCGAGCAGCAGATGATGGTGATCGGCAGGGCCCTGATGGCGAAACCGAAGCTGTTGCTTCTTGATGAGCCGAGTCTGGGCATCGCGCCGAAGTTGGTGCAGGACATCGCCCGCGCCATCGTCGCGATCAGCCGGGACGAGGGAGT
Organism: Rhodobacterales bacterium; assembly: GCA_017303485.1. Taxonomy (GTDB): domain Bacteria; phylum Pseudomonadota; class Alphaproteobacteria; order Rhodobacterales; family Rhodobacteraceae; genus Tabrizicola. The sequence continues at coordinate 18,374 of JAFLCY010000021.1, read as the reverse complement.
TTCGGTCCTTCTGGTTGAACAGAACAGCCGCATGGCGCTGTCGATCTCGAACCGCGCCTACGCGATGTCGACGGGCCAGGTCGTCCTGTCCGGCAATTCAAAGGACCTGATGCATGACGACCGGATCAAGGCCGCCTATCTGGGCGGGGAGCTTTAGAAAATGCGCCTATTGGTGATCAATCCAAATTCCACCGCCTCGATGACGGAGAAGATAGGCACCGCGGCGCGCGGTGCAGCCAGCCCGGGAACCGAGATCATCGCGGTTAACCCCCCCGGCGGGCCGGTCTCCATCGAGGGCTATTACGACGAGGCGCTGTCCGTCCCGGGCCTTTTGCAGATCATCCAGACCGCCTCGGCCTATGACGCGGTGATCATCGCCTGTTTCGACGACACGGGACTGGACGCCGCCCGCTGTCTGACCGACCGCCCGGTGATCGGCATCGGCGAGGCCGCCTATCACTTCGCCTCGATGCTTTCGAACAAGTTTTCCGTGGTCACCACCCTGTCGCGGTCGGTCCCGGCGCTTGAACACAATCTCCACAAATACGGCCTTGCGTCCCGCTGCGCCCGGGTGCGGTCCTCGGAAGTGGCGGTGCTGGATCTGGAACATCCCGGCTCGGACGCCAGCAACCGGATCAGCGCCGAAATCGGCCGGGCCGTGGCGGAAGACCGCGCCGAGGCTATCGTCCTAGGCTGCGCCGGAATGGCCGACCTGGCCGACAGGCTGGCCGGGGAACATCGGCTTCCGGTGCTGGACGGCGTCACCTGCGCGGTAAAGCTTGCCGAGGCGATGGTGGGTCTTGGCCTCAAGACATCGCGTCTTGGTGGCTACGCCCCGCCGCCTGCGCAAAAGCTGCGGGCGGCCAGCTAGGCCGCCACCGGCTCGATCAGTTGTGCCCCAGAGGCGCGGTTGGAGTTAACCGCGACCCCCACCCGGAACGGCTGCGTCAGCGCTCCCTCGGGCGAAGCCTTCATCAGCACCGCCGCCCCATGACCGGACTCGCCCAGCCAAAGGGGCCAGTCCGCCCGCTCCAGGATCACCGGCTCGCGGTGGTGGATCTCGGCCATGCCCGGCCCGGCCTCGGTCGAGACGATGGCCACCGTGTCCATATCCCCCCAGTGCTGCCAGACGCCCGCCAGCGCCATCGGCTCGCCGTCCGCCCGGGTGAAGTACCAAGGTAGCCGCGCCTTGTTCTCGCCCTCGCTCCATTCGTAGAAGCCCGAGGCCGGAACGATACAGCGCCGTTCACGGATCGCCGCGCGAAAGGCGGGCTTCATCGCCACCGTGTCTGCCCTTGCATTGATGATCAGCGGCCCGTCGTTCGGCGCCTTGTACCAGGTCGGGATGAACCCCCAACGCATCGTCCGCAGCCGTCGCTGGCCACCGCCAGAGGTGACGACAGCAACCGGGTTCGTCGGACAGACGTTGAAGTTCGGCACCATCGGCAGGTCGTTTCCGGGCACGGCATCGAACAGCGCCGCCAGCGCCTCGTTGGGGTGGGTGATAGTGAACCGGCCGCACATGGTGAAATTCTAGCCACGATGCCGCGCAATGCAAACCGCCCTTGCCGGGGCGCGCCCGACACTGGGATGGCGGCCATCACGCCGCAGCTTGCCAGCCGGGCCGCCCGCCGGTTCGAAGACCTGCAGCGAACCTTGCCCTGCACAGAGTGCAGCAGTGACCCCTCGTCGTTCGACTTCGTCTCCTCCTCGGCCAAGCCCCGGCGAGGAGTGACGAAGTCATCGACGCGCCATCGCGCGGACTTACTGCCCCAGCTTCCTGATCCGGCCCTCGACGGTCAGGTTCACCGTCCCAAGCTTCTCGACATAGGCCATGACGTCATTCGCGACGAGCTGTCCGGTTGGGCCATCGGTCAGGATCCGCCCGCCGCCCAGCGCCGCATAGCCGTCGCCGCCACCAAGGATGTAATCGTTGACGGCCACCTTGTAGAGCTTGTCGGCCTCCAGTGGCGCACCACCCACCATCACCTCGCTCACCCGGCTGCCAGCTTCCGCCGATGCGTCGAAGGCAAAGGTCAGGCCCGAGACCTGAGGGAACCGCCCTGCCCCCTTCTCGACCTGGCTCACCCCGTTTTCCAGTGCCAGAAGCACCTGGCTTCCCGGAAGTTCGGTCACCACAGTGGTGTTGCCGAACGGCAGTTCCGTCAGGATGTCGCGCCGCGTCAGCTTGCGGCCCGCGTCATAAGTCGTGTCACCCCGGATGCCGCCGCCGTTCATGATCGCGATATCCGCTCCCGTCGCGTCCCGCAACGCATCGGCTATCAGATCGCCCATGGTGGATTCCTCGGCCCGCACCACGTTGCGGCGGCTGTCCAGCGGTGCCTCCAGCGTGCCGATCTCGACGGAAAGTGTCTGATCCATCGTTGCGCGCAGCTTGTCCGCCATTGCCGCCGTTTCCGGATCGGGCGTCACCGTCGCGGTGTCGATGAAGCGGAAGGTCGGCGTCCAGCTGATCTCGCGCGTGCCATCCTCCTTGACGGTAATCTCCACCGTCAGGTCGACCGGGTTCAAAAGCTGCCCGTCAACCGAGGTCTCGACATAGGCCGTCACTCCGTCATAGGCGGTGGCGTAGGAATGGTCGTCCCCGGACAGGATCACGTCGAAGGCATGGCTGGCGATCAGCTTGCGGTCATTGTCCATATTGGTCTGCACGACCCCCACCACCAGGTCGGCCCCGTCCTCGATCGCCTTTTCGGCCGCCGCAATCCCGCTGTCGACCGTCGGCAGGAACTTGAGGCTGCCGGTCGAGCTGACTTCGGGCGAGGTATCCTGCGCTACCGGGATCAGCGCCACTTTCAGCCCCGCGATCTCCTTGACCATCACGCCGCCCAGACCCTCGACCGGGCTGCCATCGGCATTGGTGATGTTGACCGCAGCCCAGGGGTACTTTGATGCCTTCATCTTTTCGGCAAAGTTCTCTGGCCCGAAATCGTATTCATGGTTCCCCGGCACCGCCAGATCGAAGGGCACAAGATTGGTGAAGTCGATGGTGTTCTGCCCCTGGTCGAAGCCCGAGGCGAGCGACGGGCTCAGCATGTCGCCGTTGAACAGGTAGAGCGTGTTCGGATTGGCCGCGCGTTCCGCCTTTGCCACCGCGTTCAGCCGGGCAAAGCCGCCACGGCCGTCCTCCTCTTCAAAGTTGTAGACGTCGCCCACACCCAGAAGGGTCAACTTCACCGTCTCGGCCTCCACGGGTGCTGCCGCCAGGGCTGCAAGAATGGCCAGCCGTGAAATTCCGCGCATCGCGATTCTCCCTGTGCTTGTCCTATTGAATGCCGCAAGTCTGCCCCCCGCCCGACCTGCATGTCAAAGCATGATCGTCCTGCCCGGTGCTGTCCCGGCCCTCAGCGGCAAGCCATTGCCAGAACGGGGTTTCGCCGCTATGCCGCGCCCATGCTGATCCTGAAGATCTTTCGCCGCCCCGAATGGGATGCCTTCCGTGCCGCCGGGAAAACCCTGGGCGCGCCGATTGATCTGGCCGACGGTTACATCCATTTCTCCACTCCCGCCCAGGTGGCCGAGACCGCAGCGAAATGGTTTGCCACCGAAAGCGATCTGGTGCTGGTGGCCTTCGACCCCGACAGGCTTGGCGCCGCCCTGAAATGGGAGCCGTCGCGCGGCGGGCAGCTTTTCCCGCATCTCTACCGCGCCCTGCAGATCAACGAAGTGGTCTGGGACAAGTCCCTGCCGTTGGGCGCCACCGGCCACATCTTCCCGGAGGGCCTGCTGTGAGCCTTCGGGAACGGGCGGGTCTAGCACTTCTGCACCGCTGCGACCCTGAGCGTGCCCATGCCTTGTCACTCATCGCGCTGCGGTCCGGGCTGGCGCCGATGCCCGTCCCTTTCCGCTCGGCCAGGCTTGCCACGACGCTGGCAGGCATGCCCCTGCTGAACCCGGTCGGACTTGCCGCGGGCTACGACAAGAACGCCACCGCCGTCCATCCCCTGTCCCATGCGGGCTTCGGCTTTGTCGAGGTCGGCGCGGCTACGCCGCTGCCGCAACCGGGCAACCCGAAACCGCGCCTTTTCCGGCTGACCGAGGATCGTGCGGCGATCAACCGCTTCGGGTTCAACAACGACGGGATGGAGGCCATTGCCGCCCGGCTTGCCGCCCGCACGCCCGGCCCGGTCCCGGTCGGGCTGAACCTCGGCGCAAACAAGACCTCTGACAACCGCGCCGCCGATTTCGCCCGGGTCCTTGCCGCCTGCGGCCCGCATGTCGATTTCGCGACCGTCAACGTCAGTTCCCCAAACACCGAGAGACTGCGCGACCTGCAAGGCCCCGCCGCCCTTGCCGCCCTCCTCGCCGGAGTGATGGAGGCGCGGGCCGCCCTACCGCGCCCGATTCCGGTCTTCCTGAAGATCGCGCCCGATCTTTCCTCCGAAGACCTGGCCCAGATCGCCGAAGTCGCGCTGTCCTCCGGCCTGGCGGGAATCATTGCCACGAATACCACGCTGTCCCGCGAAGGTTTGAAATCTGCAAAGAAGACGGAAACTGGCGGCCTTTCTGGTGCGCCATTGTTCGAAAAGTCCACGCGGGTGCTGGCGCAGCTTTCGCAACTGACCCATGGCCTCCTGCCGCTGATCGGGGTCGGGGGGATCTCCAGCGGCGAAGAGGCCTATCAGAAGATCCGCGCCGGGGCGACCGCCGTGCAACTTTACACTGCACTGGTCTACGGCGGCCTTTCGCTGGTGCCCGAGATCGCAAAGGGCCTCGACGCGCGTCTGGCCCGCGACGGCTTTGCCAATGTGGCGATGGCCGTCGGCACGGGGCGCAGCGCCTGGCTCTAAGGGCTATTCCGTCAATCGGCGCGTCGCGCCAGCGAGTTCATGCCCAGACGCTCCACTTGATATCCCTGGCCAGCCAGCTCCTCGCGGATTGCCGCCTCGCGCGCCTTGCCAAGATGCGCATTCTCATAGTGGATCAGATGTGGGCGCCATGTCGGTATGTCAGAAAGCCGGATCACATGGTCGTCCAGCCCCTCAACATCCACCTGAAGCACGTCGAGGCTCTGGAACAGTCCCGCTCGCTGGATCAAGACTGGCGTCGGAACGGCCTCGACCGACACCTCCTCGATCACCTCGTCCACTGAAAGCGGTCCGCGATAGTAGTTGCCCACCCAGGCCGCAACCTTGTCGCGGTCGCCCGAGGTGACGCCTGTAGGGGCGCGATAGGTTGGCCAGCGCTTGCCGTAGTCAAGGACAAGGTCCGTCCAACAGGCCTTGCGGACGCGGTAAAGCGTCAGCCGCCCGGCCGCCCCGACAGCAGCCTCGAAAATCACCTTGCGCGGGTGAAACGCATAGGTTTCGGTAAGGATCGGGATCAGGTCGGCCTGCGGCTCGATCAGGATCACCTGTGTCTCTGACGGGTGGGCGCGCAGAAATCCGTGCAATGGGTCGTTGATCATGCCGTCATTCGCGCCAATCTGGACGATGTTGATCAGCTTTCCGGGTGTGACCAAAGCTTCAAGCGCGTCGCGGAAGCCGGGCCCCTTTGTCGGCTTCCTGCCGTTCATCCGTCGGTCTTTTCTGGACTGTTTGTCGTCAGCCATCCCGGCGCGCTCCTGCGATTCGTGCAAAGCACGCGTCGTGACGCCTGACATAGGGCCGATACACCATCAGAACGCCTTGAACGTCATCGTGGTCAGCGTCCGCTGAATGCCCGCGATGTCGAACAGCCGGGACGACAGGTAATGCCCGACATCCTGATCGTCCGGGATATAGACCTTGGCGATCAGGTCATAGTCGCCGCTGGTCGAGTAAAGCTCGCTCACCACTTCCCGGTCCCAGATTGCGTTGGCGACCTCGTAGGTCTGGCCGGGGGTGCAGCGGAACTGGACGAAAACCAAAGCCATGAACGCCTCCTGTCTTGGGCCCAGACCCTATCCCGCCCTGCCGCAAAGGAAAAGCCTCACTCCTCACCCAGCGCCAGCGGCGCGGGCTCGCGCTTCAGGTCTTCGATCGACAGCGGAGCCACCGGCCGCGCCAGCCGGTTTCGCACCACCCAGTACAGCCGGTGCTGCGCCCGGGTGATCGCGACATAGGCCAGGCGCTTCCACAAGGGTATCCCGGCCTCGGTCCGCCCCGATTGCGCGGCGGCGTAAAGGTCGGGCGCGAAGACCTGCACTTCCTCCCATTGGCTGCCCTGCGCCTTGTGGATCGTGACCGCCGCCCCGTGCAGGAACGCGGCCCCCATCCGTGCGGCGTGGGGAATGAAGGGTTCTTCCTCATCCGGCTTCTCGATCTTGATGATGCTGGCTGCCGAAACCTGCGGCTCCTCCGCCCCCACCACATGCAGCCGGGCAAAGCCCTCGCGGTTCCCCTCGCCCAGATAGATCACCTGCGCGCCCTTGATCAGCCCCCGCGCCTCCAGATCGATCCGCTTTTTCCGGTGCTTCAACGGTAGCTCGATCCCGTCGCAGATCAGCGGCTCTCCCGGCAGAAGTTGATCTTCCGGAGCGCCATAAGCGTTGCGGAAGGCCTGGATCAGCCGGACCCGCGTCGCATTGCGCCAGACCAGCACGGGTGAGCGCGCCATCAGTGCCGCTTCCACCCGCTCGGCCCAGACCACCCGGTCGTCAGCGCGAGCCTTCTCCTGCACCAGAGCCTCGAACTCCTCGAACCCCAGCCGGTCATCGCCCAGCGCGTGCGCCAGATCGAGAATCGGATTGTCCTCCGTCTGCCGGTGGATGCGATGCAGTATCAGCTTCCGCCCTTCGGACAGCTTGTCGAACACCATCTCGCCCGACTGCCCGACCGGAGCCAGCTGCGCAGGGTCGCCGAACAGGACCAGGGTCGGGAAGATCTCGCGCAGGTCCTCGAACTGGCGCTCGTCCAGCATCGACGACTCATCGACAAGCCCCACATCCAGGGGCTCCTCCCGCCGCTTCCAGCCCTTGATGAAATCGCTGCCTTTCAACCCGGCCGCCGCCAGCGCCCCCGGGATCGACGCAACCTGCTGGTAGAACGCATGCGCCCGGTCCAGCGCCAGATCGGAAAGCCCCGCAATCGCCAGACTGTCGATGACTGGCCGCGTTCCCGTCCCCGCCAGCCATTCCGCGATCTTCTCGTATTCCGGGTCGTAAACCGGGGTGTAGAGGATGCGGTGGATCGTCGTCGCCGGCACACCGCGCAGCCGCAGCACCGACGCCGCCTTGTTGGTCGGCGCCAGGATCGCCAGCGTCCGCCGGTCCTTGCGCTTGCGCCCCTCGTAATCGCCCGAGATCACCTCGACGCCTGCTGCCTTCAGGCCCCGATACAGTTCCGCCAGAAGCATGGTCTTGCCCGAGCCCGCCTTGCCGACCACCGCCAGGACCGAAGTTCGCCCCTCGGCCATGGGCGTCAGTTCTCCCTCGGCCAGATCAATACCCGCGCCGACTAGGGCGGCGGCCAGCCGGTCATAGGCCTCGGCCTGGTCGTCGGAAAAGATCAGCGCGGAGGCCTGCATGTGGCGATCATAGCCGGTGCCGTACCCAAGCGGTAGGGTCAGTGCATCCGCCGGCCCTTCGGCGGCGACAGCGGCGGCTCCGGGCCCTCGCCCGACGCAGCAAGCTCGCTGCGAGCCTCGTCGATGGTTTCGGACACCTTGGACGCCAGCCGGGGCAGGCCGTTCTTGGTCGCATAGGCAAGAAGATCCGACAAAACGTCGAAGACCCAGTCGTGACGCATCCAGTCCCTCGGGCAGAAATCTGTGCAACCCCCGGGCCGATCCTTCGACAGGACCAGCCCGCGGCGATTCACTTAAGCACAGTTATCCGGGCGATGGGTGAATTCGTTGTTAAAGGTAGAGTCTATCGCTGATTACTCGCCTCAAGCGTGTCCTCAAAGGTCCGCAACCCGGTGCGCGGCGCCTGCACCAGCACCGCCATGTTGCCCGGCTTGTGCTGGTTCTTCCACATCAGCGTATGTGCCCGCGGGATCTCGGCCCAGGGAAAAACTTCGGACATGCAGGGGTCAAGCCGCCGCTCGACCATCAGCTTGTTGGCCGCCGCCGCCTGCTTGAGGTGGGCGAAGTGGCTGCCCTGCAGGCGCTTTTGGTGCATCCACATGTAGCGCACGTCGAAGGTGCAGTTAAAACCGGAGGTTCCGGCGCAGATCACCACCATGCCGCCCTTCTTGCAGACCAGGCTGGAGACCGGGAAGGTCGCCTCGCCCGGGTGCTCGAAAACCATGTCGACGTTCACGCCCTTGCCGGTGATGTCCCAGATTGCCTTGCCGAAGCGCCGCGCCTCTTTCAGCCAGGTGTTGTATTCCTCCGAATTGACCTTCGGCAGCTGCCCCCAGCACTTGAACTCGTTGCGGTTGATGACGCCTTTGGCGCCCAGCGACATCACGAAATCGCGCTTCGATTCGTCGCTGATCACCCCGATCGCATTCGCCCCCGCCGTGTTGATCAGCTGGATCGCATAGGAGCCAAGGCCGCCGGACGAGCCCCAGACCAGCACGTTCTGCCCCGGCTGCAGGTCATGCGGCGCATGGCCGAACAGCATCCGGTAGGCGGTGGCCAGCGTCAGCGTGTAGCAGGCCGATTCCTCCCAGGTCAGGTGCTTTGGGCGCGGCATCAGCTGCTGCGCCTGCACCCGGGTGAACTGTGCAAACGAACCATCCGGCGTCTCATAGCCCCAGATCCGCTGGCTGGGACTGAACATCGGGTCGCCCCCGTTGCATTCCTCGTCGTCGCCGTCGTCCTGGTTGCAGTGGATCACCACCTCGTCGCCGACCTTCCAGCGTTTCACCTTGTCGCCGACCGCCCAGACGATCCCCGCCGCGTCCGAGCCCGCGATGTGATAGGCCGCCTTGTGCCCATCGAAGGGGCTGATCGGCTGGCCCAACCCGGCCCAGACGCCGTTGTAGTTGACCCCCGCTGCCATCACGAGGACCAGCACTTCGTTGCTGTCGATCTTCCAGGTATCGACAACCTCCAGTTCCATCGCGGTTTCCGGGGCGCCGTGACGTTCCCGCCGGATCGCCCAGGCGTACATCTGCTTCGGGACATGACCCATCGGGGGCATTTCGCCCAGCTCGTACAGGTCCTTTTTCGGCGCGTCGTAGATCACGGGTGCGTCTTGCGTATCCAAAGCCAACAGAGCCTCCAACCTGATGCCGCGCCGCAGAATCGCCGCGCCCTTGCCCGCAGATAAACTTTCTCCGCGCAATTTTGCAATAGTATCCTTGGTCAATCTTGAAATTTTATGTCTGCGGCGCTGCAGCAATGATCACAGATCGGGCACCGATGCGGCGTAGAAGTCCAGGAGCGCGCGCTCTGCTGTTACCGGCTTCAGGTCCGCGCTGACCAATCCGCGCAGGATCAAGGGCGCCAACCCCTCGTCCAGAGCTGCCGCCGCGCCCTGTGGCGGCAGCTTGAGAACCGCCTTCGCCGCATCTAACCGCGCGATCAACGCCTCGACCCGTGCCAACAGGTCTTCCCGGCTGGCCACCCCATCCCCCAGCGCCTTGGCCACCAGCGGCACCGGCAAGACCGGCACCACAGCCGAGATCGCCATCATCAGCCGCTCGCCCAGCGAGCCCACCGTGCCGCCCTCGGCCAGATGCGCCGTCAGGCTGACCGGGGCGCCAAACGCCGCTGCGGCCGTACCAAACCCTTTTGTCCGCCCGCGAAAGCGCGCCCAGAGGAACCGCGCCGCATGCCAGGCCACCCGGAACGGCCGGTTGCGGAACCGCCGCGTCCCCGCCTTGGCCGCCTCGACCAGAACCCGGTCTTCCAGCACCCGGTCATAGGCCAGCCCCACCGGGACAAATACCACCTCCCGGTCCCCCGGAGTCCAGCCCTCGACGATATAGCTGAGCAAGCCCAGCTTCGCCGGACCTACCCGCCCGTCAAGGCTGAGGCCCCCCTCGGGAAAGATCGCCTGCGTGGTCCCTTCCTCGGTCGCCATCTGGACGTACCGCGCCAGAACCTTGCGATACAAAGCATTCCGGCTGCCCCGACGGATGAAATAGGCCCCCATGGACCGGATCAGCGCACTCAAGGGCCAGACCCGCGCCCATTCGCCTACCGCATAACTTACCGCCGAACGGCCCGCGACCAGCCAGGTGATCAACACATAGTCGACGTTCGAGCGGTGGTTCATCACGAAGATGACCGTCGCCTTCGGATCCAGCTGGCCAAGTTCCCTGTCGACCTTCCCAATCCGGACCCGGAACAGCAGACGGCTCAGCCATTTCGCCGCACGGGTGCCGAAGCCGAAATAGACCGTCGCCGAAAATCCCGGCACGATCTCGCGGGCATAGCGCTGCGCTTCCTCGAAGGCCACTTCGACAGGTACGCCCGTCTCGGCCGCATGGGCCATAGTCGCATCGACGACCTGACGGTCATAGGCCAGCCGCGCTATCATGTCGGACCGCTGGGCCAGCTTGAACAGGTCGATCTTGCGGTCCAATTGGGAATTCAGCCGCGCCAGCGCCCTTTCGGCCCGGCGCCGGAAGAACCAGCGCACCGAAGGGAACAGGAAATGCGTGGCAAAGCTGATCGTGGCAAAGCCCAGGATCAGAACCAACAGCCAGACCGGAACCGCGACCGTACCGAACATGGCGCCACCCTGCCCGAAACCGCAAACCTCGTCGATGACTTCGTCACTCCTCGGTTCAGCGCATGCGCCCCGCGACGAGAAGCGAAGTCGCACGAGGAACATCGCCGCAGCGCAGCGATTGACATTGGCATGATCTGTCGCGTATCTCGTCAGTGACGCAATAAAATTACCCGCTCGATCCGCGAGGCCCCATGTCCGAGAAACCCTGGCTCTTCCGCACCTATGCCGGCCATTCCACCGCCAACGCCTCGAACGCGCTCTACCGCATGAACCTCGCCAAGGGTCAGACCGGCCTCTCGGTCGCCTTCGACCTGCCGACTCAGACCGGCTACGACAGCGACGATCCGCGCGCTGCGGGCGAGGTCGGCAAGGTCGGCGTGCCCGTCGCCCATCTTGGCGACATGCGCGCCCTGTTCCGGGACATTCCCCTGGAACAGATGAACACCTCGATGACGATCAACGCCACCGCCCCCTGGCTTCTGGCACTGTATATCGCCGTCGCCGAGGAGCAGGGCGCCGACATCGCCGCACTGCAAGGCACCGTGCAGAATGACATCATCAAGGAATACCTCTCACGCGGGACCTACATCCTGCCGCCGCAGCCGTCCTTGCGCCTGATCACCGATGTCGCCGCCTACACCGGGAAACACCTGCCAAAGTGGAACCCGATGAACGTCTGCAGCTACCATCTGCAAGAGGCCGGGGCCACGCCGGAACAGGAACTGGCCTTCGCACTCGCAACGGCCTGTGCGGTACTGGATGATCTGAAAGTGAAAGTTCCTGCGGCAGATTTCCCTGCCATGGCGGGAAGAATGTCGTTTTTTGTCAATGCCGGCATCCGCTTCGTGACCGAGCTCTGCAAGATGCGCGCCTTCACCGCCCTTTGGGATGAACTGCTGGAGTCCCGCTACGGCATCGCCGACGCCAAGCACCGCCGCTTCCGCTATGGGGTGCAGGTCAACTCGCTTGGCCTCACCGAACAGCAGCCGGAAAACAATGTCTACCGCATCCTTCTGGAAATGCTGGCCGTCACCCTGTCGAAGAACGCCCGCGCCCGCGCCGTCCAGCTTCCCGCCTGGAACGAGGCGCTGGGCCTGCCCCGCCCCTTTGACCAGCAATGGTCGCTCCGGATGCAGCAGATCCTGGCCTATGAGACCGACCTTCTCGACTACGACGACCTCTTCGACGGCAATCCCGCCGTGGACCGCAAGGTTGACGCGCTGAAGAAGGGCGCGTTGGAGGAACTTGCCCATATCGATGCCATGGGCGGGGCAGTCGCGGCCATCGCCTACATGAAATCCCGCCTGGTCGAAGCGAATGCCGAACGCCTTTCGAAGATCGAATCCGGCGAAACCACCGTCGTCGGCGTGAACAAATTCACCACCACCGAGCCCTCTCCCCTCGCCACAGGCGACGGCGCGATCATGACAGCCGATCCGAAGGCCGAGTCCGATCAATGCACCCGCCTTGCCGACTGGCGCGCCGGGCGCGACCCGCAGAAGGTCAGTGATGCCCTCGCCGCGCTGCGGAAGGCGGCCCAGACCGGCGAGAACATCATGCCCGCCTCCATCGCCTGCGCCAAGGCGGGCGTTACGACCGGCGAATGGGGCGGGGCGATGCGCGCGCTTTATGGCGAATACCGCGCCCCCACCGGCGTCTCCCAACACCCCTCGAACCGCACCGAAGGGCTGGAGCCCGTCCGCGACGCGGTGGCACAGGTCGCCACCAAGCTTGGCCGCCCTCTCCGCCTCCTCCTCGGCAAGCCCGGCCTCGACGGCCATTCCAACGGCGCCGAGCAGATCGCCGCCCGCGCCCGCGATTGCGGGATGGAGATCACCTACGATGGAATCCGCCTGACTCCCCAGGAAATCGTCTCCGCCGCCGCCGAGAAGCAACCCGATGTGATCGGCCTTTCCATCCTCTCCGGCAGCCACCTGCCGCTCCTCCGCGAGACGCTGGACCTGATGGAAAAGGCGGGTCTCACCCAACCCCTCGTCGTCGGCGGCATCATCCCGGACGAGGATGCGAAGGCACTGAAAGCCATGGGCGTGGCGCAGGTCTACACGCCCAAGGATTTCCAGCTGAACCAGATCATGCTGGACCTTGTGGCACTGGCCGACCCCGCCCCGGTGGCGGCGGAATAGCGGCGTGCACTAGCGGAAAGGCATGGTTTTCCTGCCTTTCCCCGCGCCGGTCAGACGAATAGCTCTATGCCGTTCCCATCTGGAAAGGCACGCCCATGCGCCCCCTCTTCGTCCTCCTGGCCTTCGCCTCCCCCGTCTGCGCCCAGGACTGGCCGCCGGAAGTCGCCGCCATCATCGACGAGGCCGGATCGGTCTGCGAGGGCAGCTTCACCGCCCCCGCCGAATCCGTCACCCAGCGCGACCTGAATGGCGACGGCAATCCCGACTGGGTGATCGACAGCTCCGCCTTCCAGTGTTCGGACAGCCTGGGCACCTACTGCGGCACCGGCGGCTGTGCCGTCGATACCCTGATCGACGGCACCCGGGGCGCCCTTCTTCTTCATGAGTGGGACACAGTGACCGACGACGGCACGACCTATCTTTCCGCGCCGAACGATCAGGGGGAGACCGTCCGTTTCCTGTGGTCGGGCAGCGAATGGCAACTGCAATGATCCGTCCCATTGCTGTTCTTGCGCTGACCGCCCTTCCCGCCTTGGCTGATGAGAGTCCGGCCGCCGCCGTCAAGATGGTCCTCGACTACCATCAATCCGCCTGCGCCGCGCAGGGTGGAACCCTGACCATCGCCGAAGATGCCGTGGTCGAGGCTGAGCTGAGCGGGGACGGGCAACCGGACCTTTTGCTCGATGGCAGCAAGCTTTCCTGCTCGACCGCCCCCGCCATGTTCTGCGGCGAGGGCGCCGGATGCGAACTGACCGCCTTTGTAGGCACGGTGCGACACCCGACGATCGTGCTGGACTGGAGGCTGGAACAGGCGGGCGACCGGCAAGACCTGATCATCACCACCGCCGGGTTCCTGCTGAACAAGCCCGATGACATGACCTCACGACTGCGCTGGGACACCGCCATTGCCGGGTTTGCCTTCGTCGAGTACCTGAACTGACCGCCCCCTTGCCATCCCCTTTGCGTGCCGCATTAATAGGCACCGCGCCGTTCCGCCGTCTCTCTTGCGGGAAGACAGAAGGAAGACGCGACGAAGACATACAAAATGGCGAGAATTCAGGGCCGTAACCCTGGTTTCGACTGCAGGGGAGAATCATGACAGTCCATATCGGCGCCAAGCCAGGCGACATCGCCGAAACCGTTCTTCTGCCGGGTGACCCCTACCGGGCCCGCTGGGCCGCGCAGACTTTCCTCAAGGACGCGGTGCTGGTGAACGAGGTCCGGGGCATGCTGGGCTTTACCGGCACCTGGAACGGCCATCGGGTCACGATCCACGGTTCCGGCATGGGGATGCCCTCCTTGTCGATCTACGCCAACGAACTGATCCGCGACTATGGCGCCAAGACACTGATCCGCATCGGCTCGGCCGGTGCGCTGCCCGAACATGTCAAGGTGCGTGACGTGATCCTGGCGCAGACCGCCTCGACCGTCGGCTCGCCCTCGCGCACGATCTTCAGAGAGCTGAACTTCGCGCCCTGCGCAGATTTTGGTCTTCTGTCAAAGGCTTACGCGGCCGCGACGGCCAAGGGTACCAAGGTCCATGTCGGCGGGATCTATTCTTCCGACACGTTCTACGACGAACGCCCCGACCTTTCGGCAGAACTGATGCGCCATGGCTGCCTTGGCGTGGAAATGGAGGCAGCCGAGCTTTACATGGTCGCCGCACGCCACAAGGCCCGGGCGCTGGCGGTCCTGACTGTGTCGGACCACATCACCACGGGCGAAGCCCTGCCCTCGGACCAGCGTGAGCGCAGCTTTGGCGCCATGGTCGAAATCGCGCTTGAGGCCGCCTTCGGCTAGCAAACTGTGTGTGTGGGTCCAAGAATTTCCAGAAAATTCTTAGACTTGCCCAATCAGAAACTCCACCACCCGGGCCAGCGCGCTTTTCGGTGCGATGGTTCGGGCCGACCACAGCCGGAACCCGTCTGCCAAGCCGACCCGCTGCGGGAACGGCGCCACCAACGTTCCCCGCTCCATATGCCCCGCGACCAGCGGCCCGTGCCCCATCAGCACGCCCGCCCCGTTCACCGCTTCTTCTACGGCCAGCGCATACAGCGAGAAGACCGGCCCGCGCACCGGCACCGTTTCTCCCACCGCCTGCAGCCAGATGTCCCAATCGCCACCCCAGGACGAATCCGACAGACAGGGCAGGCCGCGCAGGTCGGACACCATTTGCAGCCGCTCTGCCAAAGCGGGTGCGCAGACCGGAAACAGCTCATCCCGCACCACCAGCCGCCCCCCGCTTTCAGCTGGAAACAGGCTTAGGTCATGCGTGCTGCGCTTCAGGTTGGGTGGAGCCTCCATCGCGGTGATCGACACCACGATTTCCGGTGCGGCAGCCCGCAAGGCCGGCAGGCGCGGTGACAACCACAGCTGCGCAATCGCCGGCAACGTCGCGATATGCACCTGCTGCGGCGCCGCCAATTCCCGCAGTTGCGCCTCGGCTTGGGCCAACGCGTCAAAGGCTTCGGTAAAGCCCTCCGCCGCCGCCAGCCCCAGCGCGGTAAGCCGAACCCCCTTTGCCTGCCGCTCGAACAGCGCAGCCCCCAGCACCTCTTCCAGCGCCTTCACATGCGCCGTCACCGCGCCCGGATTGACACCCAGTTCCACCGCCGCCAAGGTGAACGCCCCCGTCCGCGCTGCCGCCTCGAAGGCGCGCAGCGCGTTCAGGGGCAGGCGGTGAGCGGGTGGGGGCGCAACTGGCATGATTCAATTTTCCTGACCCTAATTTTTCGCAGAACTGATTTGTTTGCAAGCCCGGCGACGATTAGCTTCACCTAAGAGGAGATCGCCATGCCCCATCTTGCCCCCCGCCCCTGGGTTCCCGCTGCCTGCGAAACCTATATCCAGCGCCTTGCCGGCGATGCCGGCAAGCCCACCGCCGCCGTCACCGCGCGGATCGATCAACTGATTGCGCGCAATCAGGAAATCCACGATCAGGACTGCTTCAACCTGAACCCGGCGACCAATGTGATGAACCCCAAGGCCGAGGCCGCACTGGCCGCCGGTCTCGGGTCCCGTCCCAGCCTTGGCTATCCGGGCGACAAGTACGAGATGGGGCTGGAGGCGATCGAGGAAATCGAGGTCATCGCCGCCGAACTTGCCGCGGAGGTGTTCAATGCCCGGTTCGCCGAAATCCGCGTCGGCTCCGGTGCCCTGGCCAACCTTTACGGCTTCATGGCGCTGGCCAGGCCTGGCGATGCGATCATCGCGCCTCCCGGCACCATCGGCGGCCATGTCACCCACCACGCCGCCGGGTGCGCCGGACTTTACGGGCTGACCACCCATCCCGCGCCTATCGACGCCGATGGCTACACCATTGATCTTGCCGCTCTTCGCGACCTCGCCCATGCGGTCCGGCCCAAGGTCATCACTGTTGGTGGCAGCCTCAACCTCTTTGCCCATCCGGTGGCCGAGGTCCGCAAGATCGCCGATCAGGTCGGTGCAAAGGTCCTGTTCGACGCCGCCCACCAATGCGGCATGATCGCAGGCGGCACTTTCCCCGACCCATTGGCCGAAGGCGCGCATCTGATGACGATGAGCACCTACAAATCGCTCGGCGGTCCGGCAGGCGGCCTGATCGTGACCAATGATGCCGAGATCGCGCAGCGCCTTGATGCGAGTGCCTTCCCCGGCCTCACCGCGAACTTCGACGCCGCAAAACCTGCCGCCCTGGCCCTGACCATGCTTGACTGGCGGGACCATGGCGCAGCCTATGCGAAAGCCATGGTCGATCTCGCCAAGGCGCTCGCGGCAGAGCTGGTGAAACTTGGTCTTCCGGTCTTCGCCGCCGACAAGGGTGCCACGACCTCGCATCAGTTCGCCATCGAAGCCGCAGCCTTCGGCGGCGGGCAGGCCGCTTCCAAGACCCTGCGCAAGGCCGGTTTCCTGGCTTGCGGCATCGGACTGCCGATCCCCGAAGTTGCTGGCGACATGAACGGCCTCCGCATCGGCACGCCGGAACTCGTCCGCCGTGGCGTCACCCCCGCCGACGCCCCGGCACTGGCGGCACTGATCGCCGAGGGCCTGCGCTCCAACGCGCCGGAAACCGTGGCACCGCGGACCAAGGCACTGCGCGCCCGGTTCCAGGGCATGCATTTCGTGAACGCCTGACGCGACGGACCTTGACCAAAGCGATTCGTGATCGTCTCCTGCCTGCCCCCCAGTCGGCAGGAGACGGCGATGCGACAGCGACAACTTGGCAAGACAGGCCCAAAGGTCTCCGCCCTCGGCCTTGGTTGTCTGTCCTTCGGCGGCATGTTCGGCCCGACGACCGAAGCTGAGACCCTCCGCACCCTCGACGCCGCCTGGGATCACGGGATCACCTTCCTTGACACCGCAAACCGCTATGGCGAGGGCGTCAGCGAAACGATGATCGGCACCTGGCTGAAGACCCGCGGCCACCGCCCCCATATCGCCACCAAGGCCGCCTTCTCCGACGACCCAGCCCGCCCAATCGACAACCGGCCCGACCATCTTCGCGCCGAACTGGAAGGCTCGCTGAAGCGGCTCGGCGTGGATCACGTCACCCTCTTCTATGCCCACCGCCACGATCCGCTGATCCCGGCGGAAGATCTGGCTGGAACCATGCAACGCCTTCAGGAAGAGGGGAAAATCCTCGGCTACGGCCTTTCCGAAATCGGCCCCTACACCCTCGAACGCTGTCACGCCGTCCACCCCGTCATGGCGGTGCAGAACGAATACTCGCTCTGGACCCGCACGCCCGAGCTTGGCCTGATCCAGCGCTGCGCCCAGTTGGGCGTCGCCTTCGTTCCCTTCGCTCCCCTCGCCCGTGGCGCCTTCGGCACGCCGATGGCCGAGCCCGCGACCTTTGCGCCCAAGGAATTCCGCACCCGCATCCCGCGCTTCCATGCCGAGAACTGGCCGCACAACAAGACCAAACTCGACGCCTTCCACGCCTACGCGCGCCAGCGGGGCTTCACGCCCGCCGCTCTCGCCTTGGCCTGGCTTCTCGACCGCGCACCCCACATCATCCCGATCCCCGGTACCCGGAGCGCGGACCACCTCGGCGCCTGGGCCATGGCCCCCGAGATTGACCTCAGCGACGAGGACCGTTGGCAGATCGACCGCCTCCTCCCCACCGGCTGGGCCTGGGGCGACCGCTACGACGACCAGCAGGCCGCGACAGTGGAGCGCTATTCCTGACCGTGGCTCCGGTCATAGGGGTTCTGCCCTGACGGCTGCCAGCCGACCGGCGCGGCCTTCGGCTTGAACACCTGCACCAGAAGCGGATGACAGGTCGCCACGTCCGAGGAATGCTCCGCCGAACAATCCCCACCCGGGCAGGCCGACAGCGCACCGAGAAGGTCGATCTCGGCCATGAACTCCAGATAATCCCCGGGCCGCACCGGGCTGGCCTTCATGAAATACTGCCCCGTTTCGCGGGTGAACCCGGTACACATGAAGACGTTCAATACATCATGCACCTGCAATTCCGCCGCATGCAGTGGCAGGCCTGACTGCGCTGAAACCGCCCGCGTCAGGTTGGAATGGCAGCAATGATGATACTGCTCGCCGCCCGACAAGAGCGCATGGGTATAGGGATCGCAGCGCGTGCCGATCACGTCATGCACCGCCCCCCCGAAAGCATCGAACCCGTACCAGTCGAGCGTGTCGTCGGTGATCGTCGCCATGGGGCG
>JAFLCY010000212.1 GCA_017303485.1 Rhodobacterales bacterium | reverse complement strand
ACAACAAGGCCGTGGTCGATGGCGTCAACGTCGCGATCCGTCACACCAAGCAGTCGCAGACCTCGCAGGGTGGCCGTCTGGCGAAAGCCATGCCGATCGACCTGTCGAACCTGGCGCTGATGGACAAGAACGGCAAGGCCACCCGCGTCGGCTTCCGCATGGAAGACGGCAAGAAGGTGCGTTTCGCCAAGACCACCGGGGAGGCGATCTGATGCTGGACGCAGCCACCTACACTCCGCGCCTGAAGGCGGAATATGTCGCCAAGATCCGCGCTGCTCTGAAAGAAGAGTTCGCGTACAAGAACGACATGATGATCCCGAAGCTCGACAAGATCGTGCTGAACATGGGCGTCGGCGAAGCGGTCAAGGACACCAAGAAGGTGAAGCAGGCCGCCGAAGATCTGGGTCAGATCGCCGGTCAGAAGGCTGTCATCACCCACGCCAAGAAGTCGATCGCCGGCTTCCGCGTGCGGGAACTGATGCCGCTCGGCTGCAAGGTCACCCTGCGCGGCGACCGGATGTATGAGTTCCTCGACCGTCTGATCAACGTGGCTCTGCCCCGCGTCCGCGACTTCCGCGGCGTCAAGGGCAACTCGTTCGACGGCCGCGGCAACTACGCCATGGGCCTGAAGGAGCACATCGTGTTCCCCGAGATCAACTTCGACAAGGTCGATGAAGTTCTCGGCATGGACATCATCATCTGCACCACCGCGAAGACCGACGCCGAAGCCAAGGCGCTGTTGAAGCACTTCAACATGCCCTTCACGGCCTGAGCGCGAGGAACCTGAGATATGGCAAAGAAATCCATGGTGAACCGCGAAGTGAAGCGCGCCAAGCTTGTGAAGCAGCATGCTTCCAAGCGCGCCGCACTGAAGTCGGTGATCAACGACCAGTCGAAGCCGATTGAAGAGCGCTTCAAGGCGACTCAGAAACTGGCCCAGATGCCCCGCAACTCGTCCGCCACCCGGCTGCACAACCGCTGCCAGCTGACGGGCCGCCCGCATGCGTTCTATCGCAAGCTCAAACTCTCGCGGATCATGCTGCGTGAACTGGCCTCGTTCGGCCAGATCCCCGGCATGGTGAAGTCGAGCTGGTAAGGAGATCGCACGATGTCGATGAACGATCCTCTCGGCGATATGCTGACCCGCATCCGCAACGCGCAGCTGCGCGGCAAGTCCACCGTGGCTTCGCCGGCGTCCACCCTGCGTGCCCGCGTCCTGGACGTGCTGCTGTCGGAAGGCTACATCCGCGGCTATGAAAAAGTTGCCACGGCCAATGGCCAGGGCGAATTCGTGATCAGCCTGAAGTACTACGAAGGCACCCCCGTCATCCGCGAAGTGAAGCGCGTGTCGAAGCCGGGCCGCCGTGTGTACATGGGCGTCAAGGAAATCCCGTCGGTCCGCAATGGCCTTGGTGTTTCCATCATCTCCACGCCGAAGGGCGTGATGTCGGATGCAAACGCACGCGCAGCCAATGTTGGCGGCGAAGTGCTTTGCACCGTGTTCTGAGGAGGGGTCAATGTCTCGTATCGGCAGAAAACCCGTTGCCCTGACGAAAGGCGTTTCCGCCTCGCTGTCGGGCCAGACCATCGAGGTGAAGGGTCCGAAAGGCGCCCGCAAATTCACCGCAGGCGACGACGTGACGATCACCATCGAAGGCGAAACCGTGAAGGTGACGCCCCGTGGTCTGTCGAAGCGCGCCCGTCAGCAGTGGGGCATGACCCGCTCGATGATCCAGAACCTTGTGGACGGTGTCACCACCGGCTTCAAGAAAGAGATGGAAATCCAGGGCGTCGGCTACCGCGCAGCCATGCAGGGCAATGTCCTGAAGCTGTCGCTTGGCTACAGCCATGAAGTCAACTTCGAGGTGCCGGCCGGTGTGACCGTCTCGACCCCGAAGCAGACTGAAATCGTTGTGGAAGGCATCGACCAGCAGGCCGTCGGCCAGGTCGCTGCGAACATCCGCGAGTGGCGTCAGCCCGAGCCCTACAAGGGCAAGGGTATCCGCTACAAGGGCGAGTTCGTCTTCCGCAAGGAAGGCAAGAAGAAGTAAGGGGCGCAAAAATGGCTTTGAACAAACGCGAGCTGTTCCTCAAGCGCCGCCTGCGCGTCCGGAACAAACTGAAGTCGATGGCCCATGGCCGTCTGCGCCTGTCGGTGCATCGTTCGTCCAAGAACATCTCGGTCCAGCTGATCGACGATGTGAAGGGCGTGACGGTTGCAGCCGCCTCGTCGCTGGAAAAGGATCTTGGCGTCATCGGCAAGAACAACGTCGAGGCGGCCGCCAAGGTCGGTTCGGCGATTGCCGAGCGTGCCAAGAAGGCCGGTGTGGAAGAGTGCTACTTCGACCGCGGCGGCTTCCTGTTCCACGGCAAGATCAAGGCGCTTGCCGACGCAGCCCGCGAAGGCGGACTGAAGTTCTGATGAGGTGGGCGGCATCCGTGCCGCCCCGATGATCCGGGTCCCCGGTCCGACCGGGGACACCAGGATTGGCTTGAACGGCGCAGACCGCGCCACCACGAAGGAATTGCCATATGGCAGAACGTGAGAACCGCCGGGAGCGCCGTGACGACCGTCGCGACAACCGCCCGGAAGAAACCCCGGAATTCGCCGACCGTCTGGTCGCGATCAACCGCGTCTCGAAAACCGTCAAGGGTGGCAAGCGCTTCGGCTTTGCGGCCCTGGTGGTCGTCGGCGACCAGCGTGGCCGTGTCGGCTTTGGCAAGGGCAAGGCCAAGGAAGTGCCGGAGGCCATCCGCAAGGCCACCGAGCAGGCCAAGCGCCAGATGATCCGCGTCGCGCTGAAAGACGCCCGCACCCTGCACCACGATATCGAGGGCCGTCACGGCGCCGGTAAAGTGGTGATGCGGACCGCCGTTCCGGGTACCGGCATCATCGCCGGCGGCCCGATGCGCGCCGTCTTCGAAATGCTGGGTCTGCAGGACGTTGTTGCGAAGTCGATCGGCTCGCAGAACCCCTACAACATGATCCGCGCGACCATCGACGGTCTGAAGCAGGAATCCTCGCCCCGTCAGGTTGCGGCTCGCCGCGGCAAGAAGGTCGCCGAGATCCTGAAGAAGCCCGAAGGCGAAGTGGTGGAGGCCTGAGACCCATGGCAAAGAAAACCATCGTCGTGAAGCAGATCCGCTCGGCCGCCCGCCGCCCCGAGAAGCAGACCGCGACCCTGAAGGGCCTTGGCCTGAACAAGATGCACCGCACCCGTGAGCTGGAAGACACCCCGGCCGTCCGCGGCATGGTGAACAAGATCGCCCACCTGGTGCAGATCATCGAAGAACGCGGCTAAGGGACGGTGCGTGCCTGCACGCACCCCAACCCGCCAAAGCGCGCCCCGGGGCAACCCGGGGCGTC
>JAFLCY010000211.1 GCA_017303485.1 Rhodobacterales bacterium | reverse complement strand
CGCTGGCTGGCTGCGGTCGACCTCGAAAAACTGGGGACTTCCGCATGACCCTGACCGAAATGCGCTACATCGTCGCGCTCGCCCGCGAGCGCCACTTCGGCCGTGCCGCCGAGGCCTGCCATGTCAGCCAGCCGACGCTGTCGGTGGCGCTCAAGAAGGTCGAGGGCCAGTTGAGCGCCGCGCTGTTCGAGCGCACCGCCAGCGACGTCCGCATCACCGCGCTCGGCGAGCGCATCGTCGCCCAGGCGCGGCGCGTGCTGGAGGAGGCCGTGCGCCTCGAGGAGATCGCCGAGGCGACCGGCGACCCGATGAGCGGCCAACTGCGCGTCGGCATCATCTACACCATCGCGCCCTACCTGCTGCCGCAGCTGATCCCGGCGCTGCACCGGCACGCGCCGAAGATGCCGCTGTTCCTCAAGGAGGACTTCACCGGCAACCTCGTCCCCGCGCTCAAGGCCGGCGAGCTCGACGTCATCGTCATCGCGCTGCCCTTCGCCGAGCCGGGGCTGGTCGCCCAGCCGGTCTACGGCGAGCCGTTCCGCGTCGTCGTCCCCGCCAGCCACCCGTGGGTGGGCCGCCCGGACATCGCCGCCGACGAGCTGGACGGCGAGAACCTGCTGCTGCTCGGGCAGGGCAACTGCTTCCGCGACCAGGTGCTCGAATCGTGTCCGCGCCTGACCGGCGATGACGCGCTCGACCACGCCATCGAGGGTGGCTCGCTGGAAACGATCCGCTACATGGTCGCCAGCGGCGCCGGCGTCGCGGTGATGCCGAGCAGCGCCGCCGACCCCCTGGTCGACAAGGAGCCGCTGGTCCGTGTCCTGCCCTTTGCCGGCGACCCGCCCCGGCGCACCGTCGGCCTCGTCTGGCGCGTCACCTTCCCGCGCCCGCAAGCCATCGACGCCGTGCGCGCCGCGGTGCTGTCGTGCCAGTTACCAGGGGCGACGCCGGTGCGCTGAGTTTCACGTGGAACAGTGGGTTCGTGAGGTTGGTTCCGGCCAACCGCTGCCCAACAACTCTTCCGCAAAGCTGCTATCTGGATGGCCGCTGCGCCCCGAAACCTGCCCAACGGTCAACTCACACAACTCGGCCGAAGAAGAAATTCAGTCAGCCGACCAAATTGGTCAGAAATACGCCGGTCAACTGCCGCTCATTCCACCGATTGCATGGTGTCTAGGAAGAACGGTGCGACTCAGTCATCACTTTGTTCAATTGTTGAGTAGTTTCTTCCAGCTCCTTTATTTTCCTCTTGAGTTCGCGAGTCAATGAGGCGATTTCTTGATCTTTCGACTCGATCGTCTTCTCGGTCGAGTCCTGGAATTCGACCTGGATCTGGCAAACCTCCCTCGCCTCCTTCAAGAGGTCCTCGTAATCCTGTTCGCGCTGGTTCAGCTCAGCTTCAAGTCGCCTGACCTCCCCTTCGAGAAATGCCTCTCGGTTTCCCGAGAACTCATGGAAGTTAAATGCACTTGGCATTTTTGGGCTCCTATCGGTTATTGCAGCGAAGAGCAGAAGTAGCAGGACACTTGACGGCTCGACTGCCACTGCTCGTCCGGGTAGATTGCCGACAAATGGTTGCTCTCATAAACGGTCACGGGCACATGCCGTTGCCGTTCGGTGAACTGGTTCAAGAGCGCATCGACCGCCATCGCCCCGACGATAGCGTTCAGCGTCTTCACGGCCGGTTCCTTGACCTCCTGCCCCGTCACGTAGCCTTTCCTCACGAGTTCCGCGCCGATCGTATCTGCCCGGTGTTCATAGGCGGCCACGAGGGTCGGATTGATTCGACCAAGGCAGTTCAGGCAAAGTCCGTCACCGGAACGGGCGATGATCACCTCGCCGCTCCAGTCTGCAATTTGCCCGTCTTTAACGTTGATGTTGACCCCTGCGGACAGCAATGGCACCCCCAGTTGCAGCGCGATTATCTGCGCGTGATAGCGGCTGAAGTGATTGTCGGTGGCGACCACGATCCAGTCGCTGCGCATCAGAGCGGCAAGCGTGGAATCGTCCTCGATGCCGACCGCGTGTGCCTCTACCACCGCATCCGGATTGATCTTCCGGAGGTGCTCCCCAACCACTTCGACCTTCAGGCGGGAATCGAGTGCATCGCTGTGGTATGCGCCGACAATGCGGTTGAGATTGGTAATCTCGACGACGTCCGGATCGATCAACTGCACTGACTGGAAGCCCATGTGGATGAGGTTCTCGGCAACCACCGAGCCCAGCCCGCCAACCCCCACGATGGCGATCGTCTGGTCCGAGACGATGGAGCGCATCGCGTCAAGTCCAAGCGCCAGGGTGGTTCGCGCCAGGAAGCCCGTGCCCAGGTCGCTGGGGGTCACGTCGGTCGTGTCATCATGCCTTGAGTCGGCACACGGCCACGCCTCGGCGATGATCTGCGTCTTGACGCGAGCGGTACTGGCGACCGGCTGTCCGTCTTCCATGCTCCAGACACGCGCCGAATAGTCGGACTGCGAAAGCACGACGCTGGCGTACCCGATGTCATCCAACGTCTCATCAAGCCAACTCATGAAGTCGCGCTCGTCCCGGTCGTCGATGCCGGAGAAGGCTGCGCCGTTGGGGCAGAAGGGATGGGTGTGGACGTCGATCAGCGTATCGACGTCACCCTGTTGCTGCATCCTGACCAGCTGCCGATAGACGAATTCACGCTTCAGACGGAGGGACGCCAAGCTCTGCCCGTCATAGTCATCCCGGGTGGGATGAACCACCTCGACAACCTTGATCACGCAATGATCGTCAACGACCGTGCGCTTTCCGAGGAGCAGCGCGAAGCTCTCCCGCTCGAGGTCGGCGAGCAGGCGATGGCGCAACTCCGGGAACATCCCCTGCGGGAAGCGGATCACGGGAAGGGCGGATTTCTTCATGTTCATCCCCGGTTACCCAACGCTTCGCGGATCAGGTGGAAGTAGGTGAAGAGGTTGTCGCCGCCGTGGCGCCAGTTCCGTGCGGGGCGCCAAGCGCCCGCATTGATGTAGACGCAGTACCACTTCCAACCTTCACGAATCGGGGCATCCGAAGCGCCGTGTGCTGCGAAGCTGAAGAAGTGCCCGTCATGCGCCATTGGCAAGTCGTCCGGCAGGTAAAACCCGACCGGCGGGCGCATCGGGAAATCCTTCGGGAAGTCGATCAGCAGCGCGGTCGACCGGGCGATGCCCTGCCAGGCGGGCGGCAGGGGATAGTCGGGCACGACCATCCAGTTGGCACCTTCTTCGTCGAAATCGACCCCCTGCCGGAATAAATGGGTCGCGACGTCGTGGACCTGCTCGGTGATAATCTGCCAAGAGTCGCTGGAGCGCGTCGAGCCATACCCCTTGGAGCGGTCCGGCATCGAGGTCAGCTTGGCGCCGCGGCCGCGCT
>JAFLCY010000210.1 GCA_017303485.1 Rhodobacterales bacterium | reverse complement strand
CTCCAGGAACGGCCCGCCACTCGCCGTCTCCGCCATGTCCCATTGCGTCACCGCCACGCCCATCGCCCCACACAGGTCCGCCGCCCCGGTTCCCACCCGCCCGAAGGCCCCGATGATGATCGCCCGCGGCCGCCCAAGGCCCGTCATCTCCGCACCCAGTTCTGCCAGCAATGCTTCCTTTGACGCCGCTTTCCGCACCGGCCCGGCAATCCCGCCCCGCTGCTGCGCCGCCCAGCATTTCAGCGAAACCGCCGCCCCGGCATAGCCCGCCCAATAGCCGAAAGCCGCCACCCGGCGGCCGTCTTCACCCACCAGGTACTCCAGATCATACAGCACCCCGCCCCCGGCCTTGAAGCGTTGCAGCAGCACCCGCCCCGCCGGTTGTCCCTTGTAGGCATGGCCGAACATGATGTGCCGGTGGGTCAGCGGCGTCCCGTCCTCCGGCAGTTCCTTCAGCCCGAAGATGATCGCATCTGCCGGGGCCTGCGGCCAAAGGTTTTCCCCGGCAATCTCGCAACCCGCCGCCGCATAGCCCTCCAGCGGAATCGCCCGGACCGAGGACCGCTCCACCGTCACCCGGATCCCCGCCTTCACCAGCGCCGACGCGCCTTCGGGCGTGAGTCCAACCCGCTCCTCGTTCGGCCGCTGCTCGGCCCGCACCCACAGATGGGTCATCTGCCCGTCCTCCCCCAACTCTCACCGCCCCTGATAGCAGAACCGCCAGCCACGAACATCAGGCCGGAAGCGCCATCCTTGAACATCGATTCGCGCATGCAGGCGCTGCCTGGGCCCGGTCGGGCGGGCTGCCCAGCGCCCCGGGCCCACTGCGGGCGCGGTTTGATCGCGCCAGAACGCGGTGCCCGATTGCAATACCGCGCGGAACCGGCCACCCTGTCCGTCACCCGACGTTTGAACGATAAACAGTATGCAGATTGACCCCACCGCAATTCCCGACGTCCTGATCCTCGCTCCCCGTCGCTTCGGCGACGCCCGGGGCTGGTTCACCGAAACCTGGAACGCCGCACGCATGGCGGACGCCGGGCTGGACCTGCCCTGGGTGCAGGACAACCACTCCTTCTCCGCCACGAAGGGCACGCTCCGTGGACTGCACTTCCAGTCGCCCCCCCGCGCGCAGGACAAACTCGTCCGCTGCTCAAGGGGCGCGATCCTGGACGTCGCCGTCGACATCCGTACCGGCTCGCCCAGCTACGGCCAATGGGTCGCCGTCGAACTGACGCCGGACAACGGCCGCCAGCTTTTCGTGCCCAAGGGCTTCCTGCACGGTTTCCTGACGCTGGCCGCCGATACCGAGGTGCAGTACAAATGCTCCGACCTTTACAGCCCGGAAAATGACGGCTGCGTCCGTTGGGATGATCCTGCACTCGGGATCGACTGGGGCGTCACCGCGCCCGTTCTGTCGGACAAGGACGCCAGCGCGCCCCCGCTTGCCAGCATCGGCCAACCCTTCCGTTATGGTGTCAGTGAATGAAGCTCCTCGTCACCGGAGGCTGCGGCTTCATCGGCTCCGCCGTCGTCCGCCTTGCCGTCGCCCGCGGCCATGAGGTCGTCAACCTCGACGCCATGACCTATGCCGCGAACGAAGCCAACTGCGCCTCTGTCGCCCAGTCAAACCTCTACAGCTTCGAACAGGCCGACATCCGCGACCGCGCCGCCCTCGACCGTATCTTCGCGCTGCACAACCCCGATGCCGTGATGCACCTCGCCGCCGAAAGCCATGTCGACCGCTCCATCGACGGCCCCGCGGACTTTATCGAGACCAACATCACCGGCACTTTCAACATGCTGGAAGCCGCCCGCTCCCACTGGACGCGGGCAGGCAAGCCGGAAAGCTTCCGCTTCCACCACATCTCCACCGACGAGGTCTTCGGGTCCCTCGGGGCCGAAGGCCAGTTCACCGAACACACCCCCTACGACCCCCGCTCGCCCTATTCCGCCTCCAAGGCCGCCTCCGACCACCTCGTCCGCGCCTGGGCCGAGACCTACGGCCTCCCCGTGGTGCTGACCAACTGCTCCAACAACTACGGCCCCTATCACTTCCCGGAAAAGCTGATCCCGGTCGTGATCCTGAATGCCCTGCATGGGCGTCCGATCCCGGTCTACGGCAGGGGCGAGAACATCCGCGACTGGCTTTATGTCGAGGATCACGCCGACGCCCTCCTCCTCGTCCTCGAAAAGGGCCAGCTTAACCGCAGCTACAACATCGGTGGCGAGAACGAGCGGCGGAACATCGACCTCGTCCGCACCATCTGCACGCTTCTTGACGAGATGGCCCCCAAAGCCACCCCCTACGCCGACCAGATCACCTACGTCACCGACCGCCCCGGCCACGACGCCCGCTACGCCATCGACCCCTCCCGCATCCGCGAGGAACTCGGCTGGCGGCCCTCCGTCACCGTAGAAGAGGGCCTCCGCCGCACCGTCCGCTGGTATCTCGACAACGAAGCCTGGTGGCGGCCACTTCTTGACCGCAGCGGCGTTGGCGAAAGGCTGGGCAAGGCCTGATGGAGACGCTGTTCTTCGTCGCCTCCAAGACCGTCGGCATGGCGGCAAGGGTCGAAACCTGGGCGCTGCTCCTCATGGCGCTTGCCCTCTGGGGCCTCGGGCGCGGCCGGACACGGCTGGCTGGCTGGACTATCGGCCTCCTCTTCGCCGGTACTCTCGCCCTCACGCTCCTGCCGCTGGGCGACCTCCTCCTCGACCCGCTGGAACGCCAGTTCCCCGCCCGGCCTGACCTGACGCAGGTCGATGGCGTCATCGTCCTCGGTGGGGCGGAAACCACCGGGGCCTACCGGCTCTGGGGTGGCCCGCAATTGAACGAAGCAGGCGAGCGGCTGATCGAAGGTGCCATGCTCGCCCACCGCTTCCCCGCCGCCCGGCTGATCTTCACCGGCGGCTCGGCCACTGTGGGGCGTGAGGAGGACAGTTCCGACCCCTCCGAAATGGTCCGCGATACCTGGACGGCCCTTGGCATCGCGCCTGATCGCATCACCGTCGAACAGGCCTCGCGCAACACTGCCGAGAACGCCCGCCTGACGCATGACCTCGTCCAGCCGCAGCCCGGCGAGAGCTGGGTTCTCGTCACCTCGGCCTTCCACATGCCCCGCGCCCACGAAACTTTCCTCCGCAACGGCTGGGAGGGGATTGTCGCCTGGCCGGTCGACTTCCGCTCTGGCGACCTTGCCGGATTGCGCGGTATCTGGCGGCTTGACCGCAACCTTCTCGGCGTCAATCTGGCTTTGAAGGAATATCTCGGAACCTTCGTCTACAGGATGACCGGCAAATGAAGCTCCTCATCTTCGGCAAGACCGGACAGGTCGCCCGCGAACTTCAACGCATCGCCCCCGAGGCGACCTATCTCGGGC
>JAFLCY010000209.1 GCA_017303485.1 Rhodobacterales bacterium | reverse complement strand
CACCACGGTCAGCGCCAGAAACCGCAGCGGATGCAGCCGCATCACCCCCGCCGCCAGCGTCAGCGCATCGCCCCCCGGCGCCCAGGACAGAAGCAGGCTCCACGCCCCCCAGCGGGCGAACCAGCGCTGCGCCCGCTGCAACTGGCCGGGCGTGACCGGAAACCAGCGGTGATTCCGCAACCGCTCAATCCCCGCGCCCATGGCATAGGTCACGCAGGCGCCCAGCACGTTCCCGGCCGTCGCCACCACGATCAGAAGCCAGACCGGCGCCACGCCCTGCGCCTGCATCGCGGCAAAGACCAGTTCGGACTGGGCCGGCAGAATGGTCGCGGCAAGGAAGGCCGCCAGAAACAGGCCGGTCAGCGCCACCGGGCGTCCCCCTTCCGCCTGAAAGAACGGGGCCGGAGGCTTTCACCCCCGGCCCCGTCAAACTGGCGCTGGATCACTTCGCCTCGATCGCGGCAGCAGTGTCCTCGGCCCGGTCACTGACCGGCCGCGGTTCGCGCGGCGGACGGCCGATGACTTCGCGCAGTTCGTCCAGCTCGATGAAGTTGTCGGCCTGACGGCGCAATTCGTCGGCGATCATCGGCGGCTGGCTGCGGATGGTCGAAACCACCGAAACCCGCACGCCCTGCCGCTGCAGGCTTTCCACCAGCGGCCGGAAATCGCCGTCGCCCGAGAACAGCACGATGTGATCGACGCGCGGCGCAAGCTCCATGGCATCGACCGTCAGCTCGATGTCCATGTTGCCCTTCACCTTCCGGCGGCCCTGGCTGTCGGTGTATTCCTTGGCCGGCTTGGTGACCATGGTGAAGCCGTTGTAGTGCAGCCAGTCCACCAGCGGACGGATCGGCGAGTAATCGTCGTTTTCCAGAAGGGCCGTATAGTAGAAGGCCCGCAGAAGCTTGCCGCGCCGCATGAATTCCTGGCGGAGCAGCTTGTAGTCGATGTCGAAGCCCAGCGCCTTGGCGGCCGCATACAGGTTCGATCCATCGATGAACAGCGCAAGCCGTTCGTCCTTGTAAAACATTCGGTCTTCCCCTCGAAATCGATATCCACCAATCGCGCTCCGTGAGTGACCAACGTAATGTAGCGAAATCGACGGTGAACAAGTCGGATATGGCTGGCAGCCGTCGTGACGACAAGACCGACAAATGAACAGCATGCTGCCACAGCGGCAAGGGTAGCAAAGGAGCAGGCATTGGAAAAGCAGGCGCTGGTGGCCTTCGGCGCAAATCTGCCCCACGCGGGGCACATGCCGGAAGCGACGATTCTTGCAGCAGCAGCGGCACTTGATGGCGCCGGAACGCAGGTTCTGCGCCTCAGCCGGCTTTACCGGACCCCCTGCTTCCCCCCGGGTGCCGGCCCCGACTATGTGAACGCGGCCGCCGTCGTAACGTTGCGTCACGAAATGGTCGCGGATGACGTATTGCGTAGTCTGCATGCAATCGAAATGCAGTTCGGCCGCGAAAGGAATCGCCGCTGGGGCATGCGTACGCTGGATCTGGACCTGATCGCGCTGGGTGATTCCGTCTTGCCCGACCTTGCCGGCTTCCGCCACTGGCTGGACCTGCCGCCCGAGGCGCAGTCGCGTGAGGCGCCCGACCGGCTGATCCTGCCTCACCCCCGGATGCAGGACCGCGCCTTCGTGCTGGTGCCGCTGGCCGATGTGGCGCCCGACTGGCGCCATCCGGTGCTGGGCCGCACCGTCACACAGATGCGCGATGCGCTGCCCGCCGGCCTTCTGGCCGAGGTGGTGCCGCTTGACTCTGCCGCAAACCTCTGATTATGCGCTTGTCAAGCCCTCGTATGGCGCCTAAACAGGCGTTTCCCGATCCCCTGCCCGACTGGAGTTTCAGATGGCCCGCGTGACGGTTGAAGATTGCGTTGACAAGGTCCCGAACCGGTTCGAGCTGGTGATGCTTGCCGCCCACCGCGCGCGTGAGATCGCTTCCGGCTCTGCCCCCTCGGTTGACCGCGACAACGACAAGAACCCGGTGGTCGCCCTGCGCGAAATCGCCGAGGAAACGCAGATCGCCTCGGTTCTGCGTGAGCGGATGATCGAAAGCTATCAGACCCAGATCGAGGTCGATGAACCCGAAGAGGATCAGATGGCGCTTCTGATGTCGGGTGAGATTGACCGCCCGATGCAGGACGACATGTCCGAGGAAAAACTGCTCCGCGCGCTGATGGAAGCGCAAGGCGAGCTTTAAGGCCGGAAAGGGCCCCAAGGGGCGGTGATGATCGACGTCGAAGACCT
This sequence comes from Rhodobacterales bacterium, assembly GCA_017303485.1. Classification (GTDB taxonomy): domain Bacteria; phylum Pseudomonadota; class Alphaproteobacteria; order Rhodobacterales; family Rhodobacteraceae; genus Tabrizicola. The sequence goes on along the minus strand of JAFLCY010000209.1, from coordinate 1,260 downwards.
CATCGCCCTTGTCCGCAACTACAATCCGCGCTGCAATGCCGAATTGATCCGTCAGGCCTATGCCTACGGGATGAAGATGCATGAGGGCCAGTTCCGCAAGTCGGGCGAGCCCTATTTCACCCATCCCGTCGCCGTCGCCGCCATCCTGACCGAACAGCATCTGGACGATGCCACGATCATCACGGCGCTTCTGCACGACACGATCGAAGACACCAAATCCACCTATTCCGAGGTCGCGCGCCTCTTTGGCAACGAGGTTGCCGAACTGGTCGACGGCGTGACCAAGCTGACCAACCTTCAGCTGTCGTCGACCCATACCCAGCAGGCCGAGAACTTCCGCAAGCTGTTCATGGCGATGTCCAAGGACCTGCGCGTCATTCTGGTCAAGCTGGCCGACCGTCTGCACAACATGCGGACGATCAAGTCGATGAAGCCGGAAAAGCAGGCCCAGAAGGCCCGCGAGACCATGGAAATCTTCGCCCCCCTCGCCGGCCGCATGGGCATGCAGTGGATGCGCGAGGAGCTTGAGGACCTGTCCTTCAAGGTGCTGAACCCCGAGGCGCGCAATTCCATCATGCGCCGCTTCCTGCTGTTGCAGCGCGAATCGGGCGATGTGGTCCACAAGATCACCGCCGACATCCGGCTGGAACTGGACAAGGTGCAGATCGAGGCTTCGGTCTATGGTCGCGCCAAGAAGCCCTATTCGATCTGGCGCAAGATGCAGGAGAAGGACCTGGCCTTCTCGCGCCTGTCCGACATCTACGGCTTCCGCGTGATCTGCGGCAGCGTGGCCGACTGCTACCGCATTCTGGGCGTCATCCACCAGCGCTGGCGCGCGGTGCCGGGGCGCTTCAAGGATTACATCAGCCAGCCCAAGACCAACGGCTACCGGTCCATCCACACCACTGTTTCGGGCCGCGACGGCAAGCGGGTCGAGGTGCAGATCCGCACCCGCGAAATGCACGAGGTGGCCGAGGCGGGCGTGGCCGCCCACTGGTCCTATCGCGAAGGCGTGCGCGCCAAGAACCCCTTTGCCGTCGATCCGGCCAAGTGGATCGCCACGCTGACCGAACGTTTCGACGAAGGCGACCACGACGAGTTTCTCGAGAACGTGAAGCTCGAGATGTATTCCGATCAGGTCTTCTGCTTCACCCCCAAGGGCGATGTGGTGCAGTTGCCGCGCGGCGCGACGCCGCTGGATTTCGCCTATGCGATCCATACCCGCATCGGCAACAGCACGGTTTCGGCCAAGATCGACGG
>JAFLCY010000208.1 GCA_017303485.1 Rhodobacterales bacterium | reverse complement strand
GCCCGCCATCTCGTGTGCCGTCAACGTTTTCGCCGCGCCAGAAGCGCCGCCTGCACCGGAGGCGTCACGAACTTGGACACGTCGCCCCCCAGCCGCGAGATTTCCTTCACCAGCTTCGAGGCGATGGCCTGCCGTCGTGCGTCGGCCATCATGAAGACGGTCTCGATGCTGGCATCCAATGCCCGGTTCATGCCAACCATCTGGAATTCATACTCGAAATCCGCCACCGCGCGCAGGCCGCGCACGATGATCCCGGCGCCCACGTCACGGGCGCAGTCGATCAGAAGGTTCTCGAACGGATGGACGACAATTTCGCCACCGGTCTTCGCCTGGATCGCCGCGCATTCCGCCTCGACCATGGCCACCCGCTCTTCCAGTGTGAACATCGGCCCCTTGTCGCGGTTGATCGCGACCCCGATCACCAGCCGGTCCACCAGTGCCATTGCCCGCTGAATGATGTCGATATGGCCAAGCGTGATGGGATCGAATGTCCCCGGATAAAGCCCGATGCGCATCGCTCCCCCTGTGCAGCGGTTGACCTGCGCACGCAACGATATCGCGCGCGCTGGTGCAAGCGCATTTCCGACATCAGAAGCCCTTGATCATGCCTTCCAGCGCATCCTTTTCGGCCGCAAGCTCCATCAGCCTAGCCTTCACCACGTCGCCGATGGAAATCAGGCCGATCATCTGACCTTCCTCGATCACCGGCATGTGGCGGAAGCGGCCGTCGGTCATCCGCCCCAGCACCGCATCGGTGCTTTCCGACCGGGTGCAGGAGATGATCTTCGCGGTCATCAGGCTTTCCACCTTGTCGCCCAGGCAGGCCGGCCCCCGCTTTCCCAGCTCGCGCACGATGTCGCGCTCCGAGACGATGCCCTTGGCCGCCTTGCCGTCGGCCGAGACGATCACCGCCCCGATCCGCTTTGACGACAACAGCTCGGCAACCTGCTGCACCGTGGTTCCGGGCGCCACGGTGATCACACCACTGTCGCCCTTGGACTTGAGGATCTGCTGAACGAGCATGCGGCGGCCCCTCCTCGTGACCGGAGGTCAAGCGTCGGGCCGGAAAGGGGATTCTGTCAAGCGCGGCTTTCATCCTGGCGGAGGGCGCTTTCCAGCCGCTGCATCTCGGCCCGCGCCTCGCGCGTCAGCTGGTCGGCAAAGCGGTTCAGCCGGTCGAGCCGTGCGTCGCTTTCGTGCCGGATCAGCCAGAAGGCCCGGGTCAGGCTGATCTGGTCGGTCAGGATCCGGGTCAGGCTCGGCGCGGCAGGCAGCGCGAAATCATGCACCACACCCACCCCTGCCCCGGTCCGCAGCCAGTTCAGCTGCACCGAGACCGAGTTTGATGACAGCGTAGCCGGCCCGATGCCGATTTCGGCCAGATAATCCAGCTCCTTGTCGAAGATCATGTCGGGGATGTAGCCGACGATGCGATGGACGGCGAGGTCGTCGGGCGTCAGGATGGTTGGACGCCGCGCCAGATAGTCGCGGCTGGCTGCCAGATGCAGGCGGTAGTCGGTCAGCTTCTGCACCGTCAGCCGCCCGGCCTCGGGACGGCTGACCGCGATGGCCATGTCGGCCTCGCGTTTCGACAGGTTGAAGACGCGGGGAAGCGCGACAATCTGCACCTCCAGTCCAGGATTGGCATCGCAGATCCGCGCCAGCACCTGCGGCAAGAGGTAGTTCGCGCAGCCGTCCGGGGCGCCCAGACGGATCAGCCCGGTCAGCCCGCCGGGGCCAGAGAGACTCTCCTCGGCCCCTAGCGCGGCCCGTTCGGCGGTCTCGGCATGCGGGATCAGCCGGGCGCCCTCGTCGGTCAGCGCATAGCCTTGCGGCGATTTGCTGAAAAGCCGCGCATTCGTCGCCTCTTCCAGCCGGGCAACCCGGCGACCCACGGTCGCCGGGTCGATCTTCAGCCGCTTGCCCGCTGCAGACAGGCTTTCCGTCCGCGCCACGGCCAGGAAAACGCGCAGGTCGTCCCAGTCCACGCAAGATCTCCCCGTGCGCTGCGCTTCTCGTCGTCCTCCCCGACGAGCGCACGAAATGCGACGAGGAGGCTTGCATTTCTGCAAAACGCTTTTGGCACATTGCCGCTTTGTCTGGCGTTTGTGCAAGGGTAAAACCACCGCAACCAAAGGAGAGATTCCATGCAAGAGATCGGACACTGGATCAACGGCAAGCGCGTCGCGGGCACTTCGGGCCGCTTTGCCGATGTCATGAACCCGGCCACCGGCGAAGTTCAGGCGCGGGTCGCACTGGCCACGCCGGGCGAGCTGGACCATGCGATCCAGGAGGCCGCCAAGGCACAGGTCGGCTGGGCCGCCACCAACCCGCAGCGCCGCGCGCGGGTGATGATGGCCTTCGGTGCCCTGATCAACCAGAACATGGACAAGCTGGCGGAAATGGTCGCCCGCGAACACGGCAAGACCATCCCCGACGCCAAGGGCGACGTTCAGCGCGGGCTTGAGGTGATCGAGGTCTGCATGGGTGCGCCCGCGATGCTGAAGGGCGAGGCGATGGATTCGGCCGGCCCCGGCATCGACCTTTACGCCATCCGCCAACCCCTTGGTGTCGTTGCCGGAATCACCCCGTTCAACTTTCCGGCGATGATCCCCTTGTGGAAGATCGGCCCGGCGATTTCCTCGGGCAACGCGATGATCCTGAAACCGTCCGAGCGGGTGCCCTCGACCTCGCTGTTCCTGGCGGAACTGCTGCAGGAAGCCGGCCTGCCCGATGGCGTGCTGCAGGTGGTGAACGGTGACAAGGACGTGGTTGACGGCATCCTCGACCATCCGGTGATCCAGGGCGTCGGCTTCGTCGGCTCCACCCCGATCGCGCAGTACATCTATGGCCGCGCCGCCTCGAACGGCAAGCGGGCGCAGTGCTTCGGCGGTGCCAAGAACCACATGATCATCATGCCCGACGCCGACATGGACAAGGCGGCGGACGCGCTGGTGGGTGCAGGTTACGGGGCTGCGGGCGAACGCTGCATGGCGATTTCGGTCGCGGTGCCGGTCGGCGAGAAGACCGCCGACGCGCTGATCGAACGGCTTATCCCGAAGATCGAGAAGCTGAAGGTCGGTCCCTATACCGCTGGAAACGATGTGGATTTCGGACCCGTCATCACGAAGGCGTCGAAGGACCGCATCCTCGGCCTGATCGACTCGGGCGTCGAGCAGGGCGCGAAACTGGTGGTCGATGGCCGCGGGTTCAAGCTGCAGGGCTATGAAAACGGCTTCTTCGTCGGGCCGTCGCTGTTCGACAACGTCACGCCCGAGATGGACATCTACAAGCAGGAGATTTTCGGCCCGGTGCTGACCACCGTGCGGACGAAATCCTATGACGATGCGCTGAAACTGGTGATGGACAACGAATACGGCAACGGCACCGCGATCTACACCGCGGATGGCGACACCGCGCGCGACTTCGCGTCCCGGGTCAACGTCGGCATGGTCGGCATCAACTTTCCGATCCCGGTGCCGCTGTCCTATTTCTCCTTCGGCGGCTGGAAGAAGTCGGCCTTCGGCGACCTGAACCAATACGGGC
>JAFLCY010000207.1 GCA_017303485.1 Rhodobacterales bacterium | reverse complement strand
GGCCCGCCTCGCCCGCGAGGCCGAGCTTTGCTACGCCTGCGTCGCCATGGTGACGGATTACGACTGCTGGCACCCCAGCCACGGCGCGGTCGACGTGGCGCAGGTCATCGCCGTCGTCCACGCCAACGCCTCTGCTGCCCGCGGCCTTGTCGCCCGCCTGCCCGGCCTGATGGACCCCGACCGCCAGCCCTGCCCGCATGGCTGCGACCGCGCGCTCAGCCATGCCCTGATGACCGCCCCCGACAAGCGCGACCCCGAACTGCTGGCAAAGCTTGACGCCGTGGCCGGGCGGGTACTGTAGCGCGATGCGACAGGTCCTGATCCTCGGGGCCGACGGCTTCATCGGGCGTCACCTCGCCTTCGGCCTGCGGGCGAAAGGCTGGTCGGTGATCGCCCAGGCCCGCAACCCCGTGCGGCTGGAGGCGATGGGGCTCCGCACCCTGCGCGCTGACCTGACCGACCCCGCCGCGCAGTCCCCGGCCTTCTGGGCCCCGCACCTGCCCGAGGGGGCGGCCCTGATCAACGCCGCCGGTCTTCTCACCGGGACCGAGGCCGCGTTCCGCGCCGTCCACCACGACGCCCCCGCCGCCGCCCTGCAGGCGCTCCATGGCCCGGCGGTGCTGATCTCTGCCGTCGGCACCGGCGCCGACACCCCTTTCGCCCACTGGCGGCGACAGACCGAGGCCCTGTTCGCCGACCATTGCATCCTACGCCCCGGCCTTGTGCTGGCCGATACCTCCTACGGCGGCTCTTCGCTTTTGCGCGCGCTCGCCGCGATGCCCTTGCGCCTGCCGGTGGTGGGCGACGGGCAGCAACCCTTCAACCCGATCCACGCCGCCGATCTGGCCGAGGTGGTGGCCGAATGCCTGGAAAATCCCGCCGCGGGAACCTGGGAGATCGGTGGGCCGGAGGTGTTGACGCAGGCCGATCTGTCACGGGCCTACCGGGCCTGGCTGGGCCTGGCTCCGGTTCCCCTTCTGCCGCTTGCCGTTGGCACTGCCCGAGTGCTGGGGCGGATCGGCGACGTCCTGCGGCTTGGCCCGGTCTCGGCAACCTCCGTCGCCCAGCTTGAGGCCGGAGTCCTCACCGACCCCGCGCCGCTCCTCGCCCGGATCAGCAGTCGCCCGCGCACGATCTCTGCCGTCCTCGCCGAGCGCCCGGCGGGAACGCAGGACCTTTGGCAGGCCCGGCTCTACCTCCTGAAACCGCTCATCCGCTTGACACTCGCGGCCCTGTGGCTGGTCTCCGGCCTGATCGGGCTTGCCTCAGCGGCCGAGACCTTCGCCCCCGGCCTGCCCCTGCCCGAATCTCTTGCCATCCTGCTCGCCCGAGGCTTCGGACTGGCCGATCTGGCCCTTGCCCTCGCCCTCCTGCGCAACTGGCGGCCGCGTCCCGTCGCCCTGGCCCAGATTGCGCTCGTCCTCGCCTACACCGGAGGCCTCACCCTTCTGGCGCCCGGCCTTTGGCTCGATCCCTACGGTGGGCTCCTGAAGAACCTGCCGACCCTCGCACTGATGCTGGTTCATCATGCCCTGGTCGAGGAACGCTGATGGACCCCTACCTCGTCGCGAAAACCCTGCACATCCTGTCCGCCACTGTGCTGTTCGGCACCGGCATCGGCACCGCCTTCCAGATGGTCTGGGCGATGCGCGGCGACCGGGCCGAGGTGGTGGCGGGCGTCGGTGCGGGCGTCGTCGCGGCTGACTGGCTCTTCACCCTGCCCGCCGGTCTGGCGCAGCCCGCGACCGGCCTTTGGCTGGCCCATCTGACGGGGTGGAACCTGACCGAGCCCTGGCTGGTCCTGACCTACATCCTTTATCTCATCGCCCTTGCAGCCTGGCTCCCCGTGGTCTGGCTGCAATACCGCATCCGAGACCTCTGCCGTGCAGCCAGTCCCGGCCCGGTGCCTGCCGAAGCGCGCAAGCTCTACCGGCTCTGGTTCCTGCTCGGCTGGCCCGGCTTCGGCGCGCTTGTCGCGGTGTTCTGGCTGATGGTATCGAAACCCGTCGCGTTTTTCTGAGGGGACCCATGGCCAAAACCGTCAAGGATTACATCCGCACCATCGTCGACTTCCCGCACGAGGGCATCCTCTTCCGCGACGTGACCACGCTCTTCGCCGATCCGCGCGGGTTCCGCATGTGCGTCGACCAGCTCCTTGCCCCCTATGCGGGCATGCGGATCGACAAGGTCGCGGGGCTGGAAGCGCGGGGCTTCATCCTCGGCGGGGCCGTCGCGCATCAGCTTTCCACGGGCTTCGTCCCGATCCGCAAGAAGGGCAAGCTGCCCGGCCAGACCATCTCGCAATCCTACAAGCTGGAATATGGCGAGGCGGTGGTCGAGGTGCATGACGACGCGATGCAGCCGGGCGAAAAGGTGCTGCTGGTCGACGACCTCCTCGCCACCGGCGGCACGGCGGAGGCGGGCATTCGCCTGATCGAGCGCCTTGGCGCGGAAGTGGTGGGCTGCGCCTTCGTGGTCGACCTGCCCGATCTGGGGGGTCGGCGAAAGCTGGAAGGCATGGGCATGGATGTCCACGCGCTGTGCGAATTCGAAGGTCTCTGACCCGAAACCCGCGCCGCCGCTGGAGTTCTTCAAACTCCGGGTCGATTTCTGCGAAGAAATCGGTCAACCGGGCGTTGAAGGCGATTTCCGTTAACCGTCCTGAAAGAGAATCGCCCTACAAAAGGCTTTGTCAGGGCTACCCACCCTGGCCGCGCTGCTACCCACAGCGTGACCCACACACCCCCCAAAGCACCCCGTCGCAGGTTTCCTGCGGCGGGGATGTTTCTTGTCCCGGCCCCCTCAGCCCAGCACTGCCCCGGGGTTCATGATCCCGGCAGGGTCCAGCGCCGCCTTGATCGCCCGCATCGCGGCAAGCTTGCCCGGATCGCCATAGCGCGCGAGGTCGGCCACCTTCAGCCGCCCCACCCCGTGTTCCGCTGCGACCGACCCGCCCAGCGAATGCACCAGATCATGCACCGCCGTCTTCACCCGGTCGCGCACCGCCTCATGCTCTGCCCTTGCATGCCCCTTCGCGGGAAACACGTTCCAATGCAGGTTGCCGTCGCCCAGATGCCCGAAGCAGTTCACCCGGAACGCGCCAAAGGGCGCAATCACCGCCGGGGCCGCCGCCACGAAACCCGGAATCGCCGACAGGGGCAAGGAGATGTCGTGGCTTGACACCGCCCCCACCCGGCGGTTCGCGAGCGGAATCGTCTCACGCAACTGCCACAGATCCTCCGCCTGCGCCTCGGAAGTCGCGATCACCCCATCGGTGACCAGCCCCGCCCCTGCCCCGGCGTCGTAAAGCCCCGCCATCACCGCCTCGGGGTCGAGCCCTGCGGGCAGTTCCAGTTCCAGTAGCACCAGCCAGTCCGGCACCGGGTCGAACGGCGCGCGCAGATCGAACCCGGTCTCGGCCAGAAAGTCGAACCCGGTCCGGCTGATGAGTTCGAACCCCGACACCAGCCCCGCCACCCGCTCGCCACAGAGTCCGAGAAGCTCCAGCGCAGCAGTTGGCGAAGGCACCGCCACAAGCGCCACCACGCGCGCGGCGGGCCGGGGGAACAGCTTCAGGCTCGCCGCCGTGAT
>JAFLCY010000206.1 GCA_017303485.1 Rhodobacterales bacterium | reverse complement strand
CCCCGCCGCAATCGCCACCGCGCGCGCGCGCGTCAGCCCTTCGATCAGCCCCCGGATCGCCTTGGCCGAGCGTCGTGTCGCGCCCCGATGCAACCGTGGCATCCAACGCGGCAAGGGCAGGAAAGCCCCAAGGTTCAGGATCGGCGCCGACCGCTGATAGGCGCGGAATTCGTGGAACACCGCCTGCGCCACCTGATCCTCGATGGGAATGGAAAACAGCGTCCGGAAGATCACATCCGCCGCCGCATGGCTGGCTGCGAGCTCGACCTCCACCTCGCCCGGCGCCATCCGCGCAACCGCCGCCTCGCCGGCCGCCCAGATCGCCGGGAAGACCTCCCTAACCCGCCCGCCCTCGAAGGCCGGGTCGATGATCCGCCGCTGCCGCAGCCACTCCTCGCCATTGGTCACGAACACCGAGCGGCCCAGCAGGGGCCGCAGCCCCTCGGTCACGCGCCCCGACTTCGGGAAATCCCCCGGCCTCTCGTCCAGCACTTCCCGCACCAGCGCAGGGTCATTGCACAGATAACTCTCGAAGAACGGCGTGCGGAATTCCGCCATCCAGGCCCGGTACAGCCGCGCCGGCTGCGCCGACAGGATATCGCGCCGGAAGGCCCGCAGATGTCCCCAGAGCGAAACCTTGTCCGCCCTCGGTTCCGGCTTTGGCGGCAAGTGCGCTGTCATGCGACATCCCGGAACGGCGAAAGCGGAGTAGCGATCCGGCTTGTCGAAGGCTTTCGCCCCCGAAACCGCTCGGCCAGCGTCAATGGCCCGGCCGTGATCCGGAAGTAATCATAGTCCCCCGGCCGGTCGAAAGCGCAGAGATACTGGAAATGCAGCCGGAAATAGCGCCGCTTCAGCGCCTGCCACTTCTCCGGCCTCAAAGTCTGGGTGAACGCCGCCGACAGGATCAGCGGCCATCTTTGCCCCTCGGTCGCCACCCCGGACACCGCTACCGGATCACACAGCGCAAACGAACAGCCGTCCCCCGGCGCGGTCACATCGACCCAGGTCAGCTCCTCTCTCTGCGAGAGATAGGCCAAGTCTCCCCGCAGCCGCGCCGCCCCCGGCAGAAAGGACACCATCGGCACTGCCTGCCCCAGGCTCAGGAACCCAAGCGCCGGGCCGTCCGGCACCCCCTCGCGGATCAGGTCGGCGAGCACCGAAACCCCCAGATGCACGCCCGAGGAATGGCCGACCACCAGCACCTCGTCCACCCCGCCGGCCAGCGCCGCCCGCACGCGCGCCCGGAAGTCCGCCAGTCGCGCTTCCAACACGGCCGGATAGGCTCCGCCCTCGACCGTGGTAAAGGCATAATCATGCATCAGGTAATAGACGAACAGCCGGTGGTCGATGCGCCGGAAGCCCTCCAGCACCGCCCATCCCACGCCAAGCGCGACTAGCCAGCCCAGCCCCCAGGGCAGCCCGGACCCAAGCCACAGGGCCATTGCCGCGGCCAGAAGCGCCACCATCGCCTGCGCGACCAGCAACACCGCCGGATACAGCGCGGCGATCATCGGACCCTTCCGAAGCCGGATCAGCCGGATCAGCGCGCCCGACCGCAGATACAGCCAGGCCGTCCGCGCAAGCTGCGCATAGGTCCCGGCGATCCCCCGCCCCATCGAGCGCTTCACCAGATCGGACCAGACCAGCACCTCGACCTCTGCCTCGACTGCACGCCCGTCGATCTCGGCGGCAACGCGCCAGCCATAGGTCTCACCCGTCCGGGGCCGCAGGGTCAGGTGGTATCCCGAAATCGCCGCCTGCACCGCGCCCTCGGTCCGGTAAAGCTCACGGTAGCGACGTGGCGGAAAGGGATCGTAGCCGGGGATATACAGCACATGGCGCCGGAAGACGCCCGTCCCTGACCCGCTTTCACCCTCTGCAACCACGCTCATCCTGCCAGACTGACCCGGCCACCTTAACCTTTGGCTGCCAAGAAGGAAGCCTCAGCCCGGCAGCGGGACACCCAGGAACTCATAGGTTTCCAGCATCCAGTAGCTGAAATCGGTGAAAGCTCCCGTCACCAGCATCACGCCCACAAGGATCAGAAGCCCACCCATCAGCCGCTCGATCAGCCTCATGTGACGCTTGAGCTTCCCCATCAGGTGCATTGATTTCTCGATGAAAACCGCCGCCAGCAGAAAGGGCAGACCCAGCCCCAGCGCGTAGACGCCCAGAAGCAGGGTGCCGCGCTCCATGCTGCCCTCCTGCATGGCCAGCGACAGGATCGCGCCCAGCTGCGGCCCGATGCAGGGCGTCCAGCCGAAGGCGAAGGCAAGACCCAGGAGATAGGCCCCGAAGGCCGACCCGCCCTGATCGCCCGCATCCATCCGCATCTCGCGGTGCAGGATCGGGATCGTGAAGACACCCAGGAAATGCAGACCGAAGATGATGATCACCACGCCCGAGATCCGTGCCAGCAGCACCTGGTTCGCCAGGACGAAACTGCCGAAGGCCGAAGCGGTGAAGCCGAGAAGCAGGAAGATCGTCGACAGGCCAAGGACGAAGAAGACCGCAGGCAGGATCACCCGGCGCTTTTTTGCGCCATCGGCCATCTCGCCCACAGAAATCCCGCCCATATAGGCCAGGTACGGCGGCACGATCGGCAGCACGCAGGGGCTAAGGAAGGACAACACACCCGCGACCAGCGCGACCAGCATCGCGGGCAGAAGGGCAGCGTCGATGATCTCGATTCCGAACATGTTGTGCCCCAGATACCGGCTTTCGTGGGCGGCGTCATCCGGACAGAGCGTCACATCCGCGTGGCGGCACTGTAACCTTGCCGTGTAGCGCCCGCGCGGATACACCCCCGGCATGGCCGGCTGGACCGAGATTATCGACTGCGAAGGGCTCCTGTGCCCGCTTCCCGTCTTGAAGGCGCGGAAGCTGCTCCTGTCGCTGGCCCCGGGCACGGTACTCTGCGTGCGCGCCACCGACCGGATGGCCGAGATCGACCTTCCGCATTTCTGCATCGAGGCCGGGCATGACTACCTCGGGTCCGAAGCAGACGGCAGCGTGACCCTTCACCTCATCCGTCGCGGCTGATCGTCGGCAGATGATGACTTCGCCTCGCCGCGGGACGCCGCGACAAGGCGAAGTCTTAGACCGGAGAATAACCCGTCAGCGGCCCAGCGACCACCAGCCCTTGCGCTTGGGCTTGGCAGGCTCATCATTCGCCACGGCCTCGGCCGGATCGGGCACCAGCGTTTCAGCCGTAGCATTCAGCCCAGGATCCGGCGCCAGGGACGGCGATTCGGGCGCTGTCTCCGCTACCACTTCAACCACCGGCTCGACCGCAGGAGCCGCCGCAGGCTTGGCGCGAGAGCTGCGGCTCCGGGAGGGCTTGGCTGCCGCAGCAGGAGCGACTTCCTCCTCCGCAGTGGCGGCTTCAGGCACTGGCGCAGTCGCATCTTTCGTTGCCGCCTTGGCCCGGCTTGCCCGCTTCTTCGGTGCAGGCTTCGCCTCGGGCTCTGGTTCTTCCACCGCCTCGACAGGCGCCGGGGCTGCTTCCGCCACCGGTTCCGGCGCCCCGGCCTTCGCCCCGCGCGGTTTCCGGACCCGTTTCGGCTTGGTTGCGGCCGCATTTTCGACCGATGCAACCGCCTC
>JAFLCY010000205.1 GCA_017303485.1 Rhodobacterales bacterium | reverse complement strand
GTAGCGGCGCATCTGCGGATAGGCGATGCGCGAGAAAGTGGCCGCAGCCGCCACGCTGACGCCGGAAATGGCCGCGAAGATGGTGTTGCCGATGACGGTCGCCACCGCCAGCCGCGCCGGAATGCGGCGCAGCCCGCGGTTCGTCATCGTGTAAAGATCCCGCGCCGCGCCCGAAGCCGCGATGAAGTTCCCCATGATGATGAACAGCGGGATCGTGCCGAACGTGTATTCGCGCAGCATGCTGAAGGCGACGCTTCCGGCCGTCCCCCGGGCAATGTCCCAGCTGTCGAACAGCAGCCACAGACCGGCCAGAGATACCGCGCCCAGCGATACGCCGATCGGCACGCCGACAAGGATCATGGCGATCAGCAGGCCAAGGCTCAGAAGGGTCAGAAGGGTCGGGTCCATCTCAGACCTCCTGTTGGTGGGGTTTGGCGAAATCGCTCAGCCGGGCCCCGCCCAGAAGGCGGACGATCAGCTGCAGGTAGCACAGCACGCTGAGCACGCTCATCACGAAGATGATCGCGCGCGTCGGATAGACGGGAACGCGCAGCGCGCCTTCGCCCTCAAACTCTCCGATGCGGAAGCTGGTGATCATGTCGGCCCAACCGCCCCAGGCGATGGCGACGAAGATGCCAAGCCCCAGCAGGCATGAAAGCAGGTCGATGATCTGCCGCCCGCGGTCGGATACCGCGTCATAAATCACGGTCGAGCGCAGGAAGCTGCCGCGCACGATGGTCAGCGGAAACTGCAGGAAGACGATGGCCACGATGGAGTTGGCCACCAGCTCCACCGTGCCCTGCACCGAATAGCCGACGATCCGCCCCAGAACGTCGGCCAGAATCACAAAGGCCAGGACAAAGGCCCAGATCGCGGCGGCTGCGTTCAACAGGGACACGGCGCCCTCTGTCTTGCTTGTCATTTTCCCTCCCTCCCGGGGTCGCGGCTCAGGTCGCGAAACCGGCTTGACAAAGCTGAGTCTGGCGCATTACTTATCATTCAATAAATAACGTGACAACAGAATTCCATTTGCATCGGGAGGAAACGATGGAACTTTCAAGACTGGCCCCGCTGTCGGGCTTTGTGGCGCTGATCGCGCTGGCCGGGCCGGTGGCGGCCGATACGTTCACGCTGCGCATCGGGTCGGGCCATGCGCAGGGGCCGGTGACCTATGTGAACACCTCGCATGAGTTTCTGGTGCCCGAGATCGAAAAGCGGGTGGCCGAACGGACCGAACACAAGGTGCGCTTCATCGAAGCCTATGGCGGATCGCTGGCCAAGCTGGACGAGACGCTGGAGGCGGTGGAAAAGGGCATCCTTGACATGGGGCATGTCTGCTTCTGCTTTGAGCCTTCGAAGGCCATGGTGCAGAACCTGAACTACTTCATCCCGTTCTCGCCGCCCTCGGCCGTGAAGCAGCTGGAAATCACCCGCGAGGTCTATGCGAAGAACCCGGCGCTGTCGGACTTTTCGGCGTATAATCAGACGTTTCTGGCGCTGTCGGGTTATGACAACTACAATGTCGGAACCAAGTTCGAATGGGAAAAGTTCGCCGATCTGTCCGGCCACAAGCTGGGCGGCGCGGGGCCGAACCTGGTCTGGCTGGAAGGCTCGGGCACCACGGTCGTTCAGACCGGCATTCCCGACTATTACACCAACATCCAGACCGGCGTGATTGAAGGCAACATGCTGTTTCCGTCCAGCTATTACGGGCTGAAGCTGTATGAGGTGGCGCCGAACTACAAGATCATCGACATGGGCGCGATGATGGTAAACGGCCTGATGATCAACAACGACACGCTGGCCAAGCTGCCGCCCGAGGTGGTCGAGATCATCCGTGAGGTCGCCACCGAGTATGAGATGGTGACAGCCGAGGCGCTGGACCACGATCAGGCCGCCGGCATCGAAAAACTGAAAGAGGCGGGCGCGGTCATTACCGTCTTGTCCGAGCAAGAGCGGCAGGCCTGGGCGCAGCGTCTGGCCGGGCTGCCGGCAGCCAAGGCCAAAGAGTTTACCGCCGCGGGCTATGACGGACCGGCGATCTTCAACAGCTATCTGCAGGCCGCAAAGGCCGCTGGCTACAGCTTTCCGGTGGACTACGTCATCGAATGACGGTTCCGGCCGCGCCCTGACCGGCGCGGCCTTTTCTTCTGCAAACACTGAGGTTTACCATGCTGAATGGCACGCCCGATCCGTCCGGCTTTGACTGGTCCGAGGATCTGAAACGCGAATTCCTGACCGCCGGTCAGAACGGCTGCGTCGGCAGCACCCTTGTGTCGGAAAGCGACCGTGTCCGCGTCTGGTCGCTGCGGCTGGCCCCCGGGCAACGCATCGGCTTTCACAAGCATGTGCTGGATTACTTCTGGACGGCGGTGACGCCGGGCCGCGCGATCTCGCATATGGACGATGGCCGCACGGTCGAGGCGGTGTATGAAGCGGGATCGACGATGCACCACCGCTATGCGCCCGGCGCGTTCAAGATCCATGATCTGCAGAACGTGGGCGACACTGATCTGGTCTTCACCACGGTCGAGTTTCTGGACAGCCAGAACCCGCCGCTGGATATTCCGCCCGGCGTGCGGCGCGCGTGAACGGGCGCCCCGCGCGCCTGTCGCGCGGGGCGGCCGGGGTCACAGCCCGAACCCGTCAACCGCCTGCGCCACCACATGTTCGGCAATCGGCATGGCCGAAGTGGCCGCAGGTGAGGGCGCGTTGCAGACATGGATTGTGCGCGCCGTCCGCCGGATCAGGAAATCATGCGCCAGCGTGCCATCGCGCATCACCGCCTGCGCGCGAATGCCGGGGCGGTGCGGGGTCAGGTCTTCCAGGTCCAGCCCGGGGCAATAGCGGCGGCAGGCCTGCAGATAGCTGCGGCGGAACAGCGACATCCGCGCCTCATGCAGACCGGGGCGCAGGTTCGCCGCCATGGTGCGCCAGAACCCGGCAAAACCCAGCATGCCGGCCACGTCGCGGGTGTTGAAGGCCAGTTTGCCATATCCTTCGCGGGCCAAAGACAGCACCGCGTTCGGCCCCACCGTTACATAGCCGCCGATCATCGGCGTCAGGTGAACCCCCAGAAACGGCAGGGCCGGATCGGGGACGGGATAGATCATATGATGGACAACCCGGTCATGCCGCTGCGCCAGACGGTAGTATTCGCCCTTGAAGGGGACGATGCGGAAATCATCGGCCAGACCGCTCATGGCGGCCAGCCGGTCAGCCTCAAGCCCGGCACAGACGATCAGATGACGCGCCTCCAGCATGCCCTGCGCGCCCAGGTCGAGGGTGACCGAGCGCGGCGTTTCCCGGATGCCGGCCACGCGCGCGCCCAGTCGCAAGTCGCCTCCGGCGGCGGTAAAGAGGTCGGCCATCCTGCGGGTGACCGCGCCATAATCGACAATCCCGGTCGTCGGGCTGAAAAGCGCGCCAAGCCCGGCGATGTTCGGCTCACGCCGTTCCAGTTCAGCGCGGTCCAGCCGTTCAAGCGGCAGGCCGTTGCGGCGCGCCCGATCCTCAAGCGCCGCCATCCGCTCCATCTCGGGCGCCGAGGTGGCGACGATCAGCTTGCCGCGCTGGTCGAAAGGAAGACCATGTTCGCGGCAGAAGGCCACC
>JAFLCY010000204.1 GCA_017303485.1 Rhodobacterales bacterium | reverse complement strand
CGGACAGCGGACCGGCTGGCGGCGATTCGGAGGCTTGCGCGCTGGCCGGGCATCACCGTCGTGACGCTGGCCGAAGAAATCACCGGGCGCGGGTTGATCCCGTTGGTCACGCCGATGCACCACGCGGTCTGGACGCTCGGGCCGGACCTGCGCCGGGGCATGGCGCGCAACTGGCGCGGCCATCTGTCAAGGGCGGAACGGTCCGGGCTTCCGGTGCGTCAAGCCGGGCTGGCAACGCTGGACGCGTTGATCGCCGTCGAGGCGCGACAGCGGTCAGAGCGGCGCTACCGCGCCTTGCCCGAGGGGTTTAGCCGCGCTCTGCCAGAGGGGGACCTGCGCCTGTGGGAATGGCGCGAGGGCGGAGAGTTGCAGGCGGCGATGGCTTTCGTGCGCCACGGCACCTCGGCCAGTTACCACCTGAGCTGGGGCTCCGCCGCCGCGCGGGAGGCTGGGGCGCACGCCCTGATGCTGACCCTTGCGGCCGGGTCGCTCTGGGCGGAAGGGGTGCGCTGGCTGGATCTCGGCTCGGTCGACAGCGAGCGGGCGCCGGGCCTTGCGCTCTTCAAGCTCGGAACCGGGGCCAGTTTGCGCAGGCTCGGGTCAACGATGCTTGTCCTTCCCTGAGGTCGGGCCTCAGAGCGGAGGCAATTTGTCGGAAAATCCGCATGCAGTCAGGATTCTCGGCAAAATTCCGACAAGGGCGCCCTCGGCCGGCGGCACCGTCGCAGATGCCAGCCGCGCCAGCACCAGAGCCTCGGTCCCGGCGTCCAGGATGGGTCTGGTGACCAGAGGCCTGCCATCCTGAGACTGGCGCGGCGCGGGATTGGTATAGGACAGGCCGACCCCAAAGCCGTTGGCGGCGAAGCTGCGCATGAGGTCAAGGCTCGCGGTGCGATGGCCAATCCTGGGCGCAAGTCCCGCCGAGGAAAATAGACCCCGCATATGGCCGACAGACAGGCCCTGGTCGGTCAGGATCAGCGGCTCATCCACCAGATCGCGCAAGAACAGCCCTGGCCGCGCAGCCAAATGATGCGCCTCGGCCAGCACTGCATGCGGTGGGACCCGGGCGACGAGCCGGCGGTCGATGTCGGTCTCAAGCCCAAGGTCCCAGGTCAGGGCCAGATCCACCGTCCCGTCTCGCAGCGCGGACAGGAGCGCCTCGAACCCCATGGGCCGGGTGTCCAGCCGCAGTGCCGGAGCTTCGGTCGCGGCCACCGCCAAGAGCGCCGCCAGGCAGGAGGCTGCGATATCCTCAAACACCGCCAGTCGCAGCGGATAGGACTTGAGTGCCGCCGGATCCGCCAGTCGCCGCATCTGGCCAAGACCCGCTTCCGCTTCGATCAGCCAGCGGTGACCGAAAGGGCTGGGCTGCAATCGCCCGCCGGGACGACGCAGGAACAGCGCCTCGCCGAGTCGCGCCTCAAGCTGACCGATGGCCACCGACAGCGCAGGCTGGCTGATATGCAGGGCTTGGGCAGCCGCACTCATCCCGCCGTGACGGGCAACGGCGACGGCGAATTCGACCTGGCGCAGGGAAAGCGATAGCAATTCCATATGCCTTTCATAGAAAGGTATGATTTGCCTTAATGATAATGGCAGGGCATTCCATCCGAAAGCGGAAACAGGAGAACCCGGAAATGACAGTCGAAATCACGGACGAGATGGTTGCGGCCTACCAGCGCGACGGGGTGGTGCTGGTCAAGGGGCTCTGGGCCGACTGGGTGGAGATGCTGCGCGCGGGGGTTGCGCGGAACATGGCGGCACCGACCCACCAGATGGCTACGCTGAAACCGGGCGAGCCGGGCTATTTCTTTGACGACTATTGCAACTGGACCAAGGTGCCCGAGTTCGAAGCGGTGATCCGGCAGTCAGAGGTGGCCGAGGTGGCAGCGCGGCTGATGGGATCGGACCGGGTGCAGATGTTCCACGATCATGTGCTGGTGAAAGAGCCCGGCACGACCAAGCCGACGCCCTGGCATACCGACGGTCCCTATTATTTCGTCGAGGGTCGCCAGACCGTAAGCTTCTGGTCACCGCTCGACCCGGTGCGGGAGGCGGCGCTGCGCTGCGTGGCGGGGTCGCATCTCTGGCCGAAGGATGTGATCCCGACCCGCTGGATGTCGGAGACGAACTTCTATCCCGGCAAGGATGACTACATGCCCGTCCCCGACCCCGAGGCCGAGGGAATGGAGATCCGGGAATGGCAGATGGAGCCCGGCGATGCGGTGGCCTTCAACTTCCGCACGCTGCACGGGGCGCGGGGAAACACGACCTCGAACCGGCGGCGGGCCTTTTCGCTGCGGCTGGTGGGCGAGGATGCGCGCTATGTGGAACGGCCGGGGCCGACCTCGCCGCCGTTCCCGGGACACGGGATGCACGCAGGCGAACGGCTGCGCGAGGACTGGTTCCCGGTTTTGCGGGCTTAGGGCGCCCGACCATGCCACCGGCTTGAGGGAGATCAAGGACTGTGGTGTGGGCTTTCCCCAAGGCTTGACCCGGTCCGCACCCGCAAGGAGAGCCGCATGACCCTTCAACCCCGCCCGAAGCGCTATCCGCCGCCCGAGTTTCCGCCGCGGCGGCCGAAGCTGTTCGCGCGGACACCGCCGGTGATCTTTCCCCCGATCCTGGGTCTGCTCGGGCTGGCGGGAGCGGTCCGGCTTGCGCTGGCGCGGCTGGGTCTCGACACCGGACCGGCGGATCTGATGGCCGGGATCGCGGTCGCGCTCTGGGCCTTTGCTGCGGTTGCCTATGGGGCAAAGATCGCCAGGCGGCCCGGAGTGGTGGCCGAAGATCTGCGCGTGCTGCCGGGGCGGTCGGGACTGGCCGCATTGACGATGGGGGGCATGGCGGCGGCGGGGCTGATCGCGGTTTACAGCGTCCCGGTCGCGGCGGCACTGCTGGTTCTGGGGCTGGTTGGCCATGCAGCGCTGGCGGTGCTGCTGGTCCTGCTTCTGCTGCGCCTGCCACCAGAGGCCCGCGCGGTGAACCCGACCCTGCACCTGAGTTTCGCAGGCTTCATCGTCGGTGCCCCGGCAGCGCTCGCACTAGGATGGGAAGAGCTGGCGCTGGGGCTGTTCTGGATGACGCTGCCGGTCGCACTGGTGATCTGGGGTCTGAGTGCCCTGCAATTTGTTCGCAGCGTCCCGCCTGCACCGCTGCGGCCGATGCTGGCGATCCATCTGGCCCCGGCAGCGCTGTTTGCGACGGTGGCGGCAATGGTTGGCCTGCCGGGTCTGGGCGAGGGCTTCGCGCTTTTGGCCAGCGCGCTGGCACTCGCCCTCATGGTGTCGGGGCGCTGGCTTCTGGCAGCGGGTGTTTCGCCCCTGTGGGGGGCCTTTGCGTTTCCGCTGGCGGCGCTCGCGACCGCGCTGCTGGTCAACGGCGGGACCTGGCTCTGGCCGGGGATCGGGTTGGCGCTGCTGGGTCTGGGGGCGATTCCGGCGATCCTGTGGTGGGTGCTGAAGCGCTGGCCGGGAGGCAATCTGGCGGCGATGACGAATGCCGCCGAGGCGTAAGACCCCGTCCCGGGTCTAGGGCGCGGACTCAATTGTTTTGAGCCAGATCCGGGCGGAAGCGAGAGCGACAGCGGCGAGGAAGTTTGTCGCGTGTTTTTCGAAGCGGGTTGCGATGCGGCGGAACTGCTTGAGCTTGCAGA
>JAFLCY010000203.1 GCA_017303485.1 Rhodobacterales bacterium | reverse complement strand
CGACCGGAAGATGGAAGCCCTCGTCCGCGGCCGCGACAAATACCTCGGACGCTGATCCTCCCGTGAAGCTGTTCCCGCTCTGCGCCAGCCTGCTGCTGCCCTTGGCCGTCGCGGCTGCGCCGCAGGCGCCGGAAACCACGCCGACCGAGTTGCCCGGCGCGAAAACTTTGGTCTATCGGGAGAGTCCCGGGCCGATGCGGCTGTTCGTGGTCAAACCGGCCGGGTGGAAGGCCACCGACCGTAGGCCCGCGCTGATGTTTTTCTTCGGGGGCGGCTGGACCACGGGCACGCCGAAGAACTCCATTTTCTGGGCAAAGTTCGCCGCTGACCTCGGCATGGTCGGCATCGCACCCGACTACCGCACGAAGGGCCGCAACGACGTTTCGCCGCTCGGCTCGGTCGCGGACAGCCGCGCCGCGCTCTGGCTCGGACCGGACGAATTTCTGCTCCTCGCGCCGGGCGAGGAGGCCGCCGCCGTCGAAGCCGGGATGAAGCCTGCGCTCTCCGCCGGGATGCATTCCCTCGTCGATGTTTCGCATCGTCAGATCGGCCTTGTCCTTGAGGGAAGGCTGGCGGCGCGCTGCCTTTCCGCCGGTTGTCCGCTCGATCTCCGACCCGCCGCCTTCCCCGTGGGCATGGCGACGCGGACGATCTTCCTCAAGACAGAGATCGTGCTCTGGCGGCAGGCCTTGGACAGGTTTCATATCGAGGTCTGGCGCTCGTTCGCGCCCTATCTCGTTGGCCACCTTGCCGAGGCCTTTCCCGGAACCGGCGACCTCTGAGAGCGGGTGCGGGCATGATCAGTGTTTTCGACCTTTTCAAGATCGGAATCGGCCCCTCCTCCTCGCATACTGTGGGGCCGATGAAGGCCGCCTTCGCTTTCGTCGAGGCGCTGGAAGCGGGAGGCGAGGCGCGGAAAGCCGTGCGCGTCGTCACCACGCTCTATGGTTCGCTCGCCTGGACCGGCAAGGGCCATGGCACCAGCAAGGCGGTGATCCTCGGTCTCGCCGGACAGAAGCCGGCGACCATCGATCCGGAAGAGGCCGATGCGATCGTCGCCGGGGTCGAGACGAAGGGGGAGCTACCGCTCGGCGGCGGAAGGGTTATCGCTTTCGACCCGGAGAAGGACATCGTCGTCGATCTTGCGACAACCCCGCCGTTCCACCCGAACACGCTCGCCTTCGAGGCGTTCGACGCGGAAGGCACCTTGCTGTTCAGCCAGCGCTGGTGCTCGGTCGGCGGCGGCTTCGTGGTGATGGAAGGGCAGAATGATCTGCCGACGGGGACCGATACGACGCCCGTTCCTTTCCCCTATCACAACGCTGCCGAATTAATGACGATGGCGGCAACATCCGGACTCTCGATCGCGGAGTTGGTGCGCGCCAACGAAGCGGCGCTGAGACCGGCTGAGGAAGTCGAAGCCCATGTCGCTGCCGTTGCGAGCGTGATGCTTGGCTGCATTGACCGGGGGCTTTCGACGGAGGGCGAATTGCCCGGCGGCCTTCAAGTGAAGCGTCGCGCTGCTGGTATTTTCGCCAAGCTGAAGCAGCAGCATTCCGATAATGAAGTCATCGCGCATCAGGTGATGGATGTGATCTCGGTCTTCGCAATGGCGGTGAACGAGGAAAACGCGGCAGGCGGTCGCGTCGTCACGGCGCCGACGAATGGCGCGGCTGGCGTCGTGCCGGCAGTCCTGCGCTATTATCGCGATTTTCTCTCGGGCGCGGATGAGGCGGGCATGTCACGCTTCCTGCTGACCGCCACCGCGATCGGTGCGCTGTTCAAGATGAACGCCTCGATTTCCGGTGCCGAGGTCGGGTGCCAGGGCGAGGTGGGCGTCGCCTCTTCGATGGCGGCGGCGGGGCTCTGCGCGGCGCTTGGCGGCACCAACGCGCAGATCGAGAATGCGGCCGAGATCGCCATGGAACATCATCTCGGGATGACCTGCGACCCGATCGGCGGGCTGGTGCAGATCCCCTGCATTGAGCGTAACGCGTTCGGTGCGGTGAAGGCGGTCAATGCTGCTTCGATGGCGTTGAAGGGCGATGGCACGCATAAGGTCAGCCTCGATCAGGTCATCGCCGCCATGCGCCAGACCGGCGCCGACATGCATCACAAGTACAAGGAAACCTCGCTGGGCGGCCTCGCGGTCGCCTTCGTGGAATGTTGAGAAAAGGAAACATCCGATGACGGTCCCGAGCCGCTCCAACAGCTTCTTCTCTGCCGGTCTCGCTGATGTCGATCCCGAGATCGCCAAGGCGGTGCTACTTGAACTCGGCCGTCAGCGCGACGAGATCGAGCTGATCGCCTCCGAGAATATCGTCTCCCGCGCGGTGCTGGAGGCGCAGGGTTCGGTGCTTACCAACAAATACGCGGAAGGCTATCCCGGTCGGCGCTATTACGGCGGCTGCCAGTTCGTCGATATCGTCGAGAAGCTCGCGATCGAACGCGCCTGCGCGCTGTTCGGCTGCGCTTTCGCCAATGTGCAGGCCAATTCGGGGTCGCAGGCCAATCAGGCGGTGTTTCTCGGCCTTCTGAAACCTGGTGATACCTTCTTGGGGCTCGATCTTGCTGCCGGTGGCCACCTCACCCATGGAGCGAAACCCAACATGAGCGGCAAGTGGTTCAATGTCGTGAGCTATTCCGTTCGCCCCGATGATCATCGCATCGACATGGAAGCGGTCGCGCGTCTCGCCGAAGAACATCGCCCGAAGATGATCATTGCCGGAGGCTCGGGCTATTCCCGCCACTGGGATTTCGCGCGGTTCCGCGAGATCTGCGACGCGGTGGGCGCATATTTCATAGTGGACATGGCACATTTCGCCGGGCTCGTTGCGGGCGGCGTGCATCCCTCGCCCTTCCCGCACGCACATGTCGTGACGACGACCACGCACAAGACCCTGCGTGGGCCACGCGGCGGCATGGTGCTGACCAATGACGAGGACATCGCCAAAAAGATCAACTCCGCGATCTTCCCCGGCCTTCAGGGTGGGCCGCTGATGCATGTGATCGCCGCCAAGGCCGTGGCCTTCCACGAGGCGCTGCAGCCCTCCTTCCGCGCCTACACCGAGGCTGTGGTCGAAAATGCGCGCGAATTGGCCACGACGCTGATCGAGGCAGGCTTCGCCATTGCCTCGGGCGGAACCGACAACCACCTGATGCTGGTCGACATGCGGCCGAAGAAGCTCACCGGCAAGGCCGCCGAGGCCTCGCTCGGCCGCGCGCATATCACCTGCAACAAGAACGGCATCCCGTTCGATCCGGAAAAGCCGACCATCACCTCCGGCATCCGCCTCGGCTCGCCCGCCGCCACTTCGCGCGGGTTTGGCCGGAAGGAGTTCCGCGTGGTCGGCGAGATGATTGCCGAAACGCTGAACGGCCTCGCCGCCCATGGCGAGGAGGGCAACGCGGCAACGGAAACCGCAGTGAAACGCAAGGTCGAAGCCCTGCTGCGCAACTTCCCAATCTATGCCTGAGCGGGAGATCACCGTTTCCTTGCAAATGCCGGCCCGCGACCAGATCAGCCTGTCGCGGATTGGCGTCTTCGCCCATCACGGTTGACCTGCCCCCCGGAATGTCCCTCGCTCTGATGTAGAGTCTGCCCAGCCTGAGAAGGAGCAGACGATATGAGGAAGAGCCGTTTCACTGACGCGCAGATCATCGGGATGATCAAAGAACAGGAGG
>JAFLCY010000020.1 GCA_017303485.1 Rhodobacterales bacterium | reverse complement strand
GACCGTGTGCGGCTGCTCATCGTGGCCACCGAGTCGGCGCCCGATCAGGAGAAGCCCGTCAGCTCGTGGGTGCACCACTTCCTGGGCCTGCGGCCCGACTGCCGCAACTTCGAGGTGAAGCACGCGTGTTACGGCGCCACCGGCGCCATGCAGCTCGCGGCCGGCTGGCTGGCCTCGGGCATCGACCCCGACGCGAAGGCCCTCGTCATCAACACCGATCACGCGCTCAGGCACGACGGCGGCCCGGAAGAAGCCGTGCTCGGCGCCGCCGGTGTGGCGCTGCTGCTGTCGCGCTCGCCGCGCATCGCCGCCCTCGACCTCATGCGCGCCGAGGGGGACGACCCGGTCCTCATCCTCGACGTAAGGCGTGTTCGCCATGTTGACGCCGACGATCAGGTTCTGGGCATGCACAACCTGATTGTGCTTGAGATTGTGCAGGAGTGCGGCAGGGGCAAAGTCAGGATCGGCGGTCAGGAACACTGCGGTGCCTGCAACCTCCTTGATGCGCTTCGATTTCTGGATCGTCATCATCAGCGTGTCGATGCTGACCGCATCCCGGCGCGCCTGTGCCAGCACGTGGGCCGAGCCACGCAGCCAGGTCCACATCATCAGGCAAAGCGCCGAGGCGATCAGGATCGGCACATAGCCGCCATCGACGATCTTGGTGCCGTTGGCGATCAGGAACATCACCTCGATGGCCAGCAGCGGCCCGATCACCACGTTGGTCAGGAACGGCGACCAGCCCCAGACCCGGCGGAAGAGGACGGCGGCCAGGATCGAGGTGATCACCATGTCGCCGGTCACTGCGATGCCATAGGCCGAGGCGAGGTTGGACGAGGACTGGAACTGCAGCACCAGGAAAACGACCCCCGCCGCCAGGATCGTGTTGACCTTGGGCAGGTAGATCTGCCCGACCTGGCTTTCCGAGGTGTGCAGGATCTCCATCCGGGGCAGAAGGCCCATGCGCACCGCTTGCTTGACCATCGAGAAGGCACCCGAGATTACCGCCTGACTGGCGATCACCGTCGCGCAGGTGGCGAGAAGGACGAGCGGAAGGAGAAGCCAGTCTGGCGCCATCAGGAAGAACGGATTTCCGGCCGTGTCAGGATGCTTCAACACCATCGCACCCTGCCCGAGGTAGCTGAGCATGAGCGAGGGGAACACCAGCACCGACCAGGCGATGCGGATCGGGCGGCGCCCGAAATGCCCCATGTCGGCATAGAGCGCCTCGCCCCCGGTGACGGCCAGAAAGACCGAACCCATCACGATCAGCGAGGAATGGCCGTTCTCGATCAGGAAAACGACACCGTGATACGGGTTCACCGCGCTGAAGATCGCCCAGTCGTCGCCGATATGGCGCAGGCCCAGAAGGCCGATGGTCAGGAACCAGACCACCATGATCGGCCCGAACAGCACCGAGACGACGGCCGTGCCGAAACGCTGCACGAAGAACAGCACCAAGATGATCGTCAGCGTGGCAGGCACGACGAAGGGTTCGAAGGTCGGGGCGACCAGCACCATGCCCTCGACAGCCGACAGCACCGACATCGCGGGCGTGATCATCGCATCCCCGAAGAAGAGCGAGATCCCGACCATGCCAAGCCCGATCAGCCAGCCGGGCCGTCGCTTCAGGCTCTGCTGGATCAGCGCGACAAGGGACAGGGTGCCGCCCTCGCCATGGTTGTCGGCCCGCATGACCAGGATGACGTATTTCACCGTGACGATCAGGACGAGCGTCCAGAGGAGCAGCGAGACGATTCCCAGCACCTCGTGCCGCATGAGGCCGTTTTCGCTGGCGGTGCGGATCGATTCCCGCATCGCATAGAGCGGGCTGGTGCCGATGTCGCCGTAGACGACACCGATGCAACCTAGGACCAGAAGCGCAAGGTTGCCCTTCGGGCCATGTTCGTGGCCAGTTGCTCCGGCGCCGTCAGCAGATTGTTCAGACATTCGGCACCCCCGACCGAGCCACCATTTACCGCATCGCCACAAAGCCCACAAGAATGTGAAGAGGGCGATGACCCGGTCGGGGAAGGGACGTTGCGGCGCGGCCCGAGGGCACGAAGTTTGCCCGCGCCCGCCATGGCAGGCCGAAATTCGATCTGCCTCCTTTGCACCGGTTGCCTCACCCTCGGGGAAAGGGCGCAGGACGACCGGGGCCTTGGCCGCGGACTGCGAGGATATGCCTCCTCACAGCCGTCATCGCAATCGTGTCTGACACCGGCGACCCCGGGCTTGGCCGGGGCGGGGCGCACTGATAGGGAGTGGATCGCGCCAGCCCAGGACAAGGGGTCCGCCGTGTTAAGTGCAAGACTTGAAGGCTGGAACCTGGCGACCTTCGCCGCCATCAATGCCGATGCCAATTCGCCGCAGGGTCTTTTGGTCCTTGCGCGCGCTGTGGCGGAAAGCGCCCCGTTCGTTGCCGCGCTGATGGTGGTCCTGCTCTGGGTCCGAAAGGGACCTGAGGTCAGGCTGCGACTTTTGGATGCGACGGTGACCGCAGGCATCGGCCTTTGCGTCGCCCAGGTCATCGCGCGGCTTTGGTATCATCCGCGCCCGTTCGAACTGGGTCTTGGGCATCAGTATCTGGCGCATGTGCCAGAGGCATCCTTCCCCAGCGATCATGCCACACTTCTCTTCGGGCTGGCGTTGCCCCTGCTTGCGGCCGTTGCAACGCGGGAATGGGGGCTGGTCTTCCTGATGCTGGCCCTCGTCACCGCCTGGGCGCGGATCTATCTGGGCGTGCATTTTCCCCTGGACATGCTGGGCGGTCTTGGCATCGCAATAGCGGTCTGGGGGCTGGTCGCGGCCTTGCGGGGTCCGCTGCATGGCAGACTTTATCCGGCGGCTCTTGGCCTTTACGACTGGGGCTTGCGGAAATTGCGTCTGCCCAAGGCCCTGTTCCCGCGCCGCTGAAGGTTAACAACACCTGAGCGCCCGCAGACAAGCCATTGGAATCGCTTGGTTCGCCGACCTGCCCGCGCGCGGGCATCCCTCGCGCCTTGCCTGCCCCGTCCGGACCCGCTAGGAAACGCAGGATCCTCTTTCTGGTAGGCACCCATGCGTCTTTCCCGCTACTTCCTCCCCGTCCTCAAGGAAAACCCCGCCGAGGCCCAGATCGTCAGCCACCGCTACATGCTGCGGGCCGGGATGATCAAGCAGCAGGCCGCCGGGATCTATTCCTGGCTCCCGCTCGGCTACCGGGTCCTGAAACGGATCGAGGAGATCGTCCATCAGGAACAGATCCGGGCGGGCCACATCCCGCTCCTCATGCCGACGATCCAGCCCGCCGACCTCTGGCGCGAGAGCGGGCGCTATGGCGACTACGGCGAGGAGATGCTGCGGATCACCGACCGCCAGAAGCGGGAACTTCTCTACGGTCCCACCAACGAAGAGATGATCACCGACATCTTCCGCGCGCATGTCTCCAGCTACAAAGACCTGCCGCTGACCCTCTACCACATCCAGTGGAAGTTCCGCGACGAGATGCGGCCCCGCTTCGGGGTGATGCGGGGCCGCGAGTTCCTGATGAAGGACGGCTACAACTTCGACGTCGACAAGGACGCCGCGCTGCACGCCTACAACCGCCACATGGTCAGCTACCTGCGCACCTACGAACGTATGGGCCTGACCGCCATTCCGATGCGGGCGGCCTCAGGTCCCATTGGCGGCGACAACACGCATGAATTCCTGGTGCTGGCGAACACCGGCGAGTCCGAGGTCTTCTACGACGACCGTGTCACCGCGCTGAAACTGGGCAACCGCGACATCGACTATGATGACCGCGCCCAGGTGGCGGATGTCTGCAAGGAGTTCACCACCCTTTACGCCCGTACCGACGAGACCCACGATCCGGCGGTCTTCGACAAGGTGCCGGAAGCACACCGCAAGGTCGGGCGCGGTATCGAGGTCGGGCAGATCTTCTATTTCGGCACCAAGTATTCCGAGGCGATGGGGGCCGAGGTGGTGACGAAGGAAGGCACCAAGGTTCCGGTCGAGATGGGCAGCCACGGGATCGGGGTCAGCCGCCTGCTGGGCGCGATCATCGAGGCGAGCCACGACGACAAGGGGATCATCTGGCCGGAGGGGGTGACGCCTTTCCCGGTCGGGATCGTCAACCTGAAACAGGGCGACGCGGCGGCGGATGCTGCCTGCGAGGGGCTCTACAAGGCGCTGGCGGCAAAGGGGCTGGAGGCGCTTTACGACGACCGCGACGAACGCGCCGGGGCGAAGTTCGCGACGATGGACCTGATCGGGCTGCCCTGGCGGATCACCGTCGGGCCGCGGGGCCTCGCGAACGGTGTGGTCGAACTCACCTCGCGCCGGACGGGCGAATCCGAAGAGGTCTCGCCCGAGGCCGCCGTCGACCGGATCGCCCAGATCTACGCCGGGCGCTGAAGGAGCGGGTCGCGGCCTTTCGTTACGGCCTCGACCTTATGTTCCTGTTGTCCTGTCAGGTCCTGAACCGGGATCTGCCCGCCTATGATCGGCCCGTCGGCGACTGCGGGCTGGGCCACTCGGCAAGGCTGTTCCGGCTCTACCTGATCGTTGGCTGCATCGCGCCACCGATCCTGACCTGGCAGGTCCATGCCAAGGGCGACCCCGACTTTCCCGCCTGGATCACGGTCTACCTCGGACTCGTCGCGTTTTGGCCGGCTGGGCATCGCTGTCTGGACGAACGATCCCCGCGGCGTGCCGCGCAGCCGTTTCTCTGCTCGACCGCGCTCTGGTTTCTGCTGGCTTCGCTGACGCTGCCACCCCTATGATGGGGCCTTTCGCAAGGGAAGCCGCCCATGTCCAGACTCGTCGTCCGCTGCTTTTCCATCTCGATCGACGGGTTCGGGGCGGGGCCGGAGCAATCGCTTGCCGATCCCATGGGCAAGGGGGGCATGGCGCTGCATGGCTGGGTGTTCAGGACACAGACCTTTCGGGCCATGCACGGCGCAGGCGGGGGTGACGCCGACAGCGTCGACGAAGGCTTTGCAGCGGAGGGATTTCGCAACATCGGCGCCTGGATTCTGGGGCGCAACATGTTCGGCCCCGTTCGCGGACCCTGGCCCGACGATGAGTGGAAAGGCTGGTGGGGAGAGGAGCCGCCCTATCACTGCCCAGTCTACGTCCTGACCCATCATCCCCGTCCCGATCTGGTGATGGCGGGGGGCACCACCTTCCACTTCGTGACGGGCGGGCTGGAACCGGCTTTGACCCGCGCCCGGGCTGCAGCCGGGGGCAAGGACGTGCGACTTGGCGGCGGCGTTGAGGCACTGCGCGAAGGGTTCCGCAGCCGCCAGATCGACGAGGCGCATTTCGCCGTCTCGCCCGTGCTTCTGGGCCGGGGCGAAGCGGTGTTCGCGGGACTTGACCTTCCGGCACTCGGTTACGGCGTGACCCGGCAGGCTGCGGGCGAAGGGGCGAACCACATCGTCATCGGGAAAGGCTGAACGGGCACGGACTTCTTGACCTGACCGGAACCATGCGGCCTCATCCGGACTTGGCCTAGGGCCGCATCGGCAGGCCGCAAAGGCGATAAACGGAGGTAGGGCATGGCGACGGCGCTGGTAACCTGGGGCGGCTGGGACGGACATGAGCCGGACAAGGTGGCAGCGCTTTTCGCCGGCTGGCTGCGCGAGGCGGGAATGGCCGTGCAGGTGACCGACAGCCTGAGCAGCTTTGACGACGCTGAAGAGCTGAAAGCCGTCGACCTGATCGTGCCGGTCTGGACGATGTCGAAGATCGGCAAGGAGCAAGCGCTGAACGCCTGCGCGGCTGTGGCTTCGGGCACGGGGATCGCAGGGTGCCATGGCGGCATGTGCGACGCCTTCCGCGAGAATGTGGACTGGCAGTTCATGACCGGTGCGCAATGGGTGGCGCATCCGGGCAACGACGGCGTCGACTATGGCGTGCGGATGGTCTCGAACGATCCGCTTGTTGCCGGGATCGGCGATTTCACCGTGAAGACCGAACAATACTACCTGCATGTCGACCCGGCGGTGAAGGTACACGCAGTCTGTGATTTCCCGGTGGTCGAGGGGCCACATGCGGTGAACGGGCCGGTTGCGATGCCGGTCGTCTTCACCAAGGGCTACGGCGCAGGCCGCGTCTACTACAACGCGCTTGGCCACCAGCGGAGCGTGATCGACCACGGCCCGGCGGCAGAGCTGATGCGGCGCGGGCTTCTTTGGGCTGTGCGAAGAAGCTGACGCCACGTCACCGCTCGCCGCTGGGGCCGCATTTGTGGCAACCATGGTCATCCTTTCGCAATAATTCTCCGCCAGACTGAGCCCATGACCCTGCCAGCCGATCATTACCGCATCCTGAAACGCGAGCTTTCGCTGGGCGAACTGCTGGCCGACGGAATCGTGCATGCGCTGGCACTGGTGGCCGGGCTGATCGCCTTTCCACTTCTCCTGTCCCACGGGCTGCAGACTGCCGGGATCGGCACCTTCGCGGCACTGTCGGTCTATGCCGGCGGCTTCTTCCTGATGTGGGGCTTTTCGCTGGCCTACAACATGGCCCCGCCCGGGGCGCTGAAATGGCTTTTGCGCCGGTTCGACCATTCCATGATCTATGTGATGATCGCCGGAACCTACACGGCAGTGATCCCGCATCTCACCGGCAACTGGCCCTGGCTGCTGGGCGCGGTGGTCTGGACCGGGGCGGCCCTGGGCATACTGGTCAAGGTGGTGCTGCCAGGGAGGTACGACCGACTTTCCATCCTGGCCTATATCCTTCTGGGCTGGGTGGGCATCATCGCCATCGGGCCGGTCACGGCGGCTTTGCCTTCGGTCTCGCTCTGGCTTCTGGTTGCGGGTGGGGCAACCTATGTGGCTGGGGTGGCGTTCTATGTCTGGGAACGGCTGCGCTTCCAGAACGCGATCTGGCATGGCTTCGTGGCAGTGGCGGCGGGGCTGCATTTCGCGGCTGTCGCGGTGGCGGTGGCCTAAGCCCACCGTTAACGGCGGTCTTCCATCGTCACGACAAGGTTGCCGGGCTTGTGGAAGCTTTCCGCGATCGCATGGGCCTCTGCCAGCCGCTCGAACGGCATGCTCTGGCCGACGACGGGCGTGTAGCCGCCCGACTGGTGCAGGGTCACCAGGCGGCGCATCGACGCGAGGTCCTCCTTGCTTGTGCCGGTGAGGAAGCTCTTGCCGCCGCGGCGGGGCCGGAACGCCGAGGACAGCATCGCGGGCAGATCGGCAGTGATCTGGATCAGTCGCCCCCCGGGGGCAAGCAAGTGCCTCGCCCCGACCCAACCAAGCGCGCCCATGACGTCAACAATCACGTCGAACGGACCGGGCGGTGTGCCCTTACGGTAATCGGTCACCTCGGTCGCGCCCAATTGGCGGGCGAGGGCATGGTTGGCGGGGGATGCGGTGGCTGCGACCGTCGCGCCGAGGTGGCGTGCAATCTGCACGGCGGCGCCGCCGACTGCGCCGGTCGCTCCGGCCACCAGAAGACGCTCGCCCCGGACCAGCTTCGCCCGGTCGATCAGGAATTCCGCCGCCGTAAGGCCGCCAAAGAAAAAGGCCGCGCCCTCCTCGAAGCCCAGCGTCTCGGGCAGGGGCAGCACCGGTCCCGCAGCCGGGATCACCAGATATTCGGCATGGGCCCCGCCCTTGAACCCTTTCAGGCCGAAAACCCGTTGGCCTTCGGCAAAGCCGGTGGCCCCCGGCCCGAGACCCGCGACCTCGCCTGCGAAAGCCCAGCCGGGGGCGACCCGCGGGCGGTTCCAGCCGATCACCAGGCGGAGCATCAGGCCCAGCCCGCGCGGCACCTTGCCCGACCGCAACCGCGCATCCCCTGCGGTGACCGGCGTGGCGCGGACGCGAACCAGCACCTCGCCCGGACCGGGAACGGGCAGGGGCCTTTCCTCGAGGACGATGGTCTCAGGGCCGCCATAGGCGGTATAGCGGGCGACTTTCATGGCGACCGGGCTAGGCCGCCCGACCCGAAGGGTCAAGCCGGGTGCGCCCGGTGTAGGGGATACCCGACCCTTATGGCCCCAGGGCGAGGGTTTCCGGTCCGGTCGGATCGCCCGCGATCTCCTGGATTAGCTTGCGGCGAAGCGCAGCGAGGAAGTCCTGCCGCCCGACTGCGGCAATGGCAAAGGAACCGGGACCGCCAATGATCCGCGCTTCGTATTCCCCCAGCAGGGGGTCGCTCGCATCCTCCAGGATCGGCAGGCCGTTGATCACGATCCCGGCGGCCAGAACGATGTCGCGGCCTTCCTCGATGCCGATCCCGGTATGATTGCCGGTGCTGTCGCCGGAAAAATCGATCACCTGCCGCAACCCGGTGATCGCGTTCTCCTCGATCCGCTGTTTGCCAGCGACAAGCGCGTCTCCGATGGCATTGCGGCCCTCTGCCTGTCGGGGCGGGACGAGGAGGGCGGCAGCAAAGGCCTCTGCCGCCTCGGGGCTGTCGAGGATTGTCCAGTCGACCACGGTGGCCTGGTTCGCCGCCCATTCGACATAGGTGACGGCGATGGAGCCGGTGGTGGTGGTCTGGATTGCGCGGACCACCCCCGGATCGGTCAGGGCGGCGGCGTAGCTTTGCCGCTGGAAGGCGATCTCGTCTTCGGTGATCGAGCCGGAGGCGTCGGCGAGGAGGACAAGCTCGAGGTCCACCTCCTGGGCGTGGAGAGGGGTGACGAAGAGGAGGAGGGCGAGGAGGGCGCGCATGGCGGGAGGATACCGGGCGAAATGGGGACGGGGCAAGCGCCGCGCGCAGGCGGAGGGCGGCGGGGCGCATCTGGTCCGGGCGGGGTATCGGGTATTTGGTGCGGAGAGCCGCTGTCTTTGGGTGACGCTGGAGGCCCCGGGTCAGGCCCGGGGCGGAGGTTCCTGCCGATGCGAGGTTGCAAAGCGGACCGTGACCGGCAGCAGGGGGCGACATGGTGAGACAAGCAGTCCGGCGGTGAGATTTGCTCTGGGCAGATGGATGCCAAAGCGGCAGCGCAGGTTGGCACCAAGCCTCGGTTGGCAGGCGAGGTCGAAATGGCGCCTGCGAGCCCGCGCCCTATTTTGAATAGAGGGTGTTGCGAACAAGGTTGATGTATTCGCCGATGCCAGGAGCGTCGACGACCTGCCGCCTGACCAGCTCGCCCAGGCATCGCAACACCAGATCGTGCGAGTGCAGGACGGCATCTGCCAGGATTGCCATGTGCTGTACCGTATCCAGCGGCAGTGCGTCCATGCTGGTCGGATTGCGCAGGAAGGCCAGGTCGACCACCGTTGTCTGCGAGGCTTTGGGGCGGAAGTCTTCCGCGAGTTTCAGCGGATAGCCGACATAATGCGCCCGCGTCTGCAGGATCTGGTGAGCCAGAAAGCCCTGGGATTCCAGCTCGGACTGGACGTCGCCGAAGGAGGGTTGGTCCTTGTAATAGCGGATCAGCGGGATTTCCGTTTGGATCAGGGACGCGGTGCCGAGCTTTTCCCGGGCATTGCGGAACACGTTCAACTCGCCGCCCTGGATGTCGATCTTCAGGAAGTCGATCCGATCTATTTCGGTGATGTCGTCCAGGCGTCTGGTGGTGATCGGCAGGGTTTCCCGAACTTCGATGGCTTTGCGCCACCATGAGGAAAGATAGGCCGCAATCCAGGGGTCCGGCTCAAGGGTCGAGACGAGACCGCTGTCCTTGGTGAGGTGAAGGGTCTCCTCGGTTCCGCTCCCCAGAGCGTAGGGCAAATAGGTTTCATGGGGTCCCGCCGCGGCGTTCAGGGCCTCCAGAGCCTTGGGCTGGGGTTCGAAGCCGATGATGCGCGCGACGCCGGATTTGCGCAGATGGGAATAGATCGGCGGGCTACCAAGCGGGTTGGCACCCACGTCCACAACAACGGTCTTGCGGTCGGCCCGAACAAGGTCGTGCAGATAGCGGATTCTATCGATGTGGCGCATGATGTCCTGTGTTTGCGGTCCACAAGGTACGGGTGGTTCGCCTACACATCCAGCTCCTCCACAAACCGCGCGTTCTCCTGGATGTACTGGAACCGCAGCTCCGGTTTCTTGCCCATCAGGCGCTCCACCAGATCAGAGGTATCCCCCGGCTCGTCCTCGTCGATGCTGACCCGGATCAGTTTCCGGGTGGCCGGGTTCATCGTGGTGTCTTTCAGGTCCTTGGCGTCCATCTCGCCGAGGCCCTTGAAGCGCTGGACGTCGATTTTCCCCTTTCCACCCAGCCCCTTGGCGAGCCAAAGCTCTTTCTCGGCATCGTCGGCGACATACATCCGGCGGGCTCCCTGCGTCAGGCGGTAGAGGGGCGGGCAGGCGAGGTAGAGGTGCCCCTTGTCGATCAGGGGGCGCATCTGGGTGAAGAAGAAGGTCATCAACAGGGACGCGATATGCGCGCCGTCGACGTCGGCGTCGGTCATGATGATGATCTTCTCATAGCGCAGGTCGTCCAGCTTGAAGCGGGTGCCCATGCCGGTGCCCAAAGCCTCGCATAGGTCGCGGATTTCGGCGTTTTCGTTCAGCTTGGCAGAGGCCGCGCCGAGGACGTTGAGGATCTTGCCTTTCAGCGGCAAGAGGGCCTGGGTCTCGCGGCTGCGGGCGCCTTTGGCAGAGCCTCCGGCAGAGTCGCCTTCGACGATGAAGAGTTCAGTGCCTTCGCGGTTCTTGGCGGAGCAGTCGGTCAGCTTGCCGGGCAGGCGCAGTTTCTTGGTGGCGGTCTTGCGCTGGGTTTCCTTTTCCTCGCGCCGACGCAGGCGTTCCTCGGCGCGCAAGACGAGGAAGTCGAGGATCGCTCCGGCTGACTTGGTGTCGGCGGCGAGCCAGGTGTCGAAATGGTCGCGGACGGCGTTTTCGACCCATTTGGCGGCTTCCTCGGTGGAGAGCCGGTCCTTGGTCTGGCCGACGAAGCTCGGCTCCCGGATGAAGACTGACAGCAGGGCGCAGCCGCCGGTGAGGAGGTCGTCGCGGGTGATGAGGTCGGCCTTGCGGTTCTTGACCCGCTCGCCATAGGCCT
Organism: Rhodobacterales bacterium; assembly: GCA_017303485.1. Classification (GTDB taxonomy): domain Bacteria; phylum Pseudomonadota; class Alphaproteobacteria; order Rhodobacterales; family Rhodobacteraceae; genus Tabrizicola. The sequence goes on along the minus strand of JAFLCY010000020.1, from coordinate 36,387 downwards.
TGATGCCTTTCAGCGTGGCGGCCCAGAACCCGGCTTCATGCGTGCCGCCCTCGGGCGTGGGGACGGTGTTGCAGTAGGAGTGGAGGTAGCCGTCCTGCGCAGGCGTCCAGTTGATCGCCCATTCGACCGCTCCGGGGATCTGGTATTTGTCCTCGAAACTCACCCGGCCCGCGAAGGGGCGTTCGGCGTAGGTGGTTACTTTCCGAAGGCTCTCGTTCAGGAAGTCGGCGAGGCCGCCGGGGAAGTGGAAGGTGGCCTCTTGCGGGGTTTCGCCGTCGGCCACGGCGGATTTCCAGCGGATCTCGACGCCGGAGAACAGGTAAGCCTTGGACCGCGTCATCTTGAACAGGCGCGCGGGTTTCAGGGTCTGGTGGCCGAAGATCTCGGGATCGGGGTGGAAGGTGACCCAGGTGCCGCGGCGGTTCTGGATCGGACCCAGCTTCTGGATCGGGCCTTTCGGGATGCCGCGCGAGAAGCTTTGCTCGTACAACTCCTTGTTCAGCGCGACCTGGACGGTCATCAGGTCGGAAAGCGCGTTGACGACCGAAGAGCCGACGCCGTTGAGGCCGCCGGAGGTGGAATAGGCCTTGTTGGAAAATTTGCCCCCGGCGTGGAGGGTGCAGAGGATCACCTCCAGCGCGGATTTGCCGGGGAATTTCGGGTGGGGATCGACCGGGATGCCGCGCCCGTTGTCGCGGACGGTGACGGAGTTGTCGGCGTGCAACTCCACCTCGATCCGGTTGGCGTGGCCCGCCACCGCCTCGTCCATCGCGTTGTCGAGGATTTCGGCAACCATATGGTGCAGCGCGCGTTCGTCGGTGCCGCCGATATACATGCCGGGACGCTTGCGGACGGGCTCCAGACCTTCAAGGACCTCGATGGACGAGGCGTCATAGGTGGATGCGGCCTGGGAAAGAAGGTCGTTCGGCATGGTCTGCTCTTTGCTGGGGCGCTGGTATTAGACCACTCCCAAGGGGCAGAACGCAAGATGTGGTGGAAGGATGAGGGGCCACATGAGGGGCAGGTGTGGCCCCTCATCCCCTTGCGGGCGGTCAGCGCCAGCCAAGGGCCGGCGCGACGTGCTTCAGGATGTTCTCGATCACATGGGCGTTGTACTCGACGCCCAGGGTGTTCGGCACGGTCAAAAGCAGCGTGTCGGCCTCGGCGATGGCGGTGTCCTTGCGCAATTCCTCGATCAGCACGTCCGGTTCGCCGGCATAGCTGCGGCCGAAGACGGCGCGGGTGTTGTCGATGACGCCGATCTGGTCCTGTTCCGGGCGGCCGGAGCCGAAATACATCCGGTCAAGGTCATTGGTGATCGCGAAGATCGAGCGGCTGACCGAAGCGCGGGGGGTGCCGGGGTGGCCGGCCTCTTTCCACGCCTCGCGGAACTTGCGGATCTGGGTGGCCTGCTGGACGTGCAGGGGTTCGCCGGATTCATCCCATTTCAAGGTGGAGCTTTGCAGGTGCATGCCCAAAGTCCCCGCCCAAACGGCGGTGGCATCGGAAGCAGCACCCCACCAGATGCGGTCGCGCAGGCCCGGAGAATGCGGTTCCAGCCGCAGCTTGCCCGGCGGATTGGGGAACATCGGGCGGGGGTTGGGTTGGGCGAAGCCCTTGCCGTCAAGAAGTTCCAGGAAGGTCAGCGCGTGGTCGCGAGCGAGGTCCTGATCGGTCTCGCCCTCTTTCGGCGCGTAGCCGAAGTGGCGCCAGCCGTCGATCACCTGTTCGGGCGAGCCGCGCGAGATGCCGAGTTGCAGACGCCCGCCCGAGATCAGGTCGGCGGCGCCGGCGTCCTCGACCATGTAATGCGGGTTCTCATAGCGCATGTCGATGACGCCGGTGCCGATCTCGATCTTCTTCGTCCGCGCGCCGACGGCGGCAAGCAGCGGAAAGGGCGAGCCGAGCTGGCGGGCAAAGTGGTGGACGCGGAAATAGGCGCCGTCCGCGCCCAGTTCTTCGGCCGCTTCGGCGAGTTCGATGGATTGCGTCAGCACATCACTGGCGGAGCGGACGGCAGAGCCGCGCTCCTCCGACCAATGGCCAAAGGACAGAAAGCCGATCTTCTTCATGGCGGGACCTTTCCCGGATATATTGCGTTGACGCAAAGGTAGGTGCGCCCGCTTCGCTTCACCAGTGGAGAGCTATGGACTGTCCTGCACAGCCACTGTGCCGAACTGTGGTCGGTTCGGCAGCCCTATGTTACGCATTTGTTTGCAGCTGAGGCGGGACCCGCATTCATGGAAACTGCGCCCACAAATGAAAGCGGCCTCGGATTTTCCGAGGCCGCTAACTGGTGCGATACCTTGTTCTCTCAGTTCTTCGCCCCTTCCAGGTGTCCCTCGAATACTCGTGGGGCTGGTCGGTTTGGAGCGAACGCTCCACAAGGCATCTCCTTCGCAATCGCAGGGCGGGAAACCAGATCGTCTCAACCAGATTATTCGGCATCGCCGAGTTCCGGAGGACAACCACCCACTTTAGCGAGCCAGCGTGGTCGAGCGCGCGGCCAACTGTTGCGACATACACCGAAACCCCATTAGGAGCGTTCCGTTAGGGCTCGACCCCTAACGCTTCAAGAGTGGGGAGATCAGAAATGCCTCCAACAAGGGAAGCTCCTTTCTCCCCCCACCGATGAGGGTAACGCAAAGGTAGGGACTGGCGGACTACCGTTCAAGCCCACGCACCACATATTTCGTGTGAGCGTCCAGTCTCCATACCACTTATACACCTTACGCCGGCTCGCCCAGTCGCTCCGCCCACATCCGCTGGAACGCCGCGCGCGACTGGCAGGCTTCCAGCCATGCCTTCACCGCCGGGAACTCACCCAGCAAGGTCGGATGGCCTTGCGCATAGCGCAGGCATTCAGCGAGGTTCAGGTCGGCCACAGTGAAACGGTCACCAACCAGATGCGAATGCGCCGCGAGGTGTGCCTCCAGCCGCTTCAGCGGGCGGCGCAGTTTCTCGGCGTTGATCGCGATGGAGGCCTGGCCTTCCGGCGTCTTGTCGCCGCCCGCGCCCTGAACGTTCAGAATCTCCAGCGCCGGGCTTTCGACCGCCGTCACGGCCAGAAGCGTCCACTGGTCGATCAGCGCCTGTTCGGCGGGGCTTTGCGGCCCAAGAGCGCCGCCCCGGGTGCGGGCGATGTGATTGGTGATCGAGAGCGATTCCGTCAGGACCAGATCGTCCTCGACCCAGGCCGGAACCTGGCCCTGCGGATTGACCTGCAGGAAGGCGGCAGAGGCGGTGTTCAGCGGCGCATCCGGGGCGCTGGCCTGCGGCAGGCGGTAGGCCTGGATCACGGGAACATGGGTGAACTCCTCGCCCAGCTCATAGAGCAGCCAGATCGGGCGCGAGGCGCGGGAGCGGAAGACGCCGTAGAGAGTGGCCATGGAAGACTCCTTCGGAGATCAGGCGGTTTCCGCGCCAACCTAAGCCGGGTTTGGCGCAAGCAAAAGGGCGGAAACAGCCGAGTCTTGATCGGGATCAAGGCGAAAATTGGCGATCCGTGCTTGGGTTACCCGGTCATGGAGGAGAGGAGAAAGCATGGAAGACCATCAGCTGATCTTGAAGCAGGCCGCAGAGGTTGACGAGGTTCTCAGTGGGCCGAAAAGCTTTCCGGCGGCAAGTCCCCTGCATCAGGCCTTCGAGTCGGGCCGCTATCCCTATGCCCGCCTGATGGGCCGTGCGACCTATGAGGCCGAGAAGGCCAAGTTGCAGGCGGAACTCCTCAAGGTGCAGATCTGGGCGCAGGAAACCGGACAGAAATTCGTGATCCTGATGGAGGGCCGCGATGCGGCGGGCAAGGGCGGCACGATCAAGCGCTTCATGGAGCATCTGAACCCCCGCTATGCGAGGGTCTGCGCGCTGACCAAGCCCTCGGACGTGGAGAAAGGCCAGTGGTTCTTCCAGCGCTACATCGCGCATCTGCCGACGGCGGGGGAAATGGTGTTCTACGACCGCTCCTGGTACAACCGGGCCGGGGTAGAGCGGGTCATGGGCTTCTGCTCGCCGACCGAATACCTGGAATTCATGCGACAGGCGCCCGAGTTCGAGCGGATGCTCGTGCGGTCGGGGATCAGGCTTTACAAATACTGGTTCAGCGTCACGCGCGAGGAACAGCGCGCGCGGTTCCTCGCGCGGGAAACCGACCCTTTGAAGATGTGGAAGCTGTCGCCCATCGACAAGGCCAGTCTCGATCGCTGGGACGACTACACCGAGGCGAAGGAGGCGATGTTCTTCTACACCGACACCGCCGACGCGCCCTGGGTCATCGTGAAGTCGAACGACAAGAAGCGCGCCCGGCTGAACTGCATGCGGCATTTCCTGTCGACGCTGGACTATCCGAACAAGGACCACGAGATCGTTGGCGCCCCCGATCCGCTGATCGTCGGGCGGGCGCAGCAGGTGCTGGACATGGGGTCCGGCATCTATGACGCCGCGACCCATCCGGCGATGCAGCGGGGCTGACCCGGCTCTGCGCTGCGGCGGAAAGGGCGGCTTGTGAAGCGCCTCGGCGCGGCGTAAGTCTGCCCCATGACTATACAACTGTCGAATTCCACCCACGCGAGGGAAACCCTTGTGCTGGGGCTTCCCCTGATCGGGTCACATCTGGCGCAAATGGCGCTGCATGTGACCGATACGGTCATGGTCGGGTGGTACGGCGTGGTGCCGCTGGCTGCCGTGGTGCTGGGGGCCTCTTCCTCCTTCATCATCTTTGTCGTGGGGTCAGGTTTTGCCAAGGCGGTGATGCCGATGGTCGCCGCCGCGATGGGGCGCGGGGACGAGGTCCAGGTCCGGCGCGACACGCGAATGGGGCTTTGGCTGTCCATCGCTTTTGGGATCGTGGTGTTTCCGATCTTCTGGTGGTCGGGCCCGATCTTGCTGGCTCTGGGCCAGAAGCCCGAGGTCTCGGCCATCGCGCAGGACTACCTGCGGATCGCGGGGTTCGGGCTGGTGCCCGCGCTGTGCGTGACGGTGCTGCAAAGCTATCTTGCCGCGCTGCACCGGACGCAGGTCGTGCTTTGGGTGACGTTGGTCGCGGTCGGGGTGAACGTCGCGGTGAACTGGGCACTGATCTTCGGGAACTGGGGTTTTCCGGAGATGGGCGCGCGCGGTTCGGCCGTGGCGACGCTGGTGGTCCAGATCCTGTCGCTGCTTGCGCTGGGACTTTACGCCGGGATTCTGCCGGACCTGCGCCGGTTTCACCTGTTCCAGCGCTTCTGGCGGCCGGACTGGACTGCGATGGGGCAGGTCTGGCGGCTGGGAGTGCCGATCGGGCTGACCGGGCTGGCCGAGGGCGGGCTCTTCCAGGCCTCGGCGCTGATGATGGGCTGGATCGGCACGGTCGAACTGGCGGCGCATGGCATCGCGCTGGAGGCGGCGGCACTGACCTTCATGCTGCATGTCGGCCTGTCGAGCAGCGCCACCATCCGCATCGCGCGGTTCGACGGGGCGGGGGACCGGGTGGCGCTGCGGCAGGCGGCGAAGGTGGCAGTGGCGATCTCGTTCGGGGTGGCGCTGTTTTCGGTGGCCTTGTTCCTGCTGTTCGGCCGGCCCATCGTGTCGCTGTTCCTTGACATGTCGAAGCCGGAGAGTGCGGCGATCCTGAACTATGGCGTGGTGCTTCTGGGACTGGCGGCGCTGTTCCAGCTGGCCGACGGGATGCAGGTCATGGCGCTGGGGCTGTTGCGCGGGGTGAAGGACACGAAGGTGCCGATGTGGCTGGCGGCGGTCAGCTACTGGCTGATTGGCATTCCCTGCAGCTACGTCTTGGCCTTCCCGCTGGGCTTCGGCGGGGTGGGGCTGTGGCTGGGGCTGGTGGTGGGACTGGCCTGCGCCTCGGCCAGCCTGATGTGGCGGTTCTGGCGGCTGGCCCGTTAGCGCCAGAGATATGCCAGCCCCGCGAACCGGCCCTGCAGTTTCGACAAGGCGCGGTTCAGCCGCCCCGGATGCGGGATCTCGCCGCTGGCCAGCCGGTCCAGCGCGACCTCGACCGGGCAGGGCCGTCGGCTGACCGGGTCCCAGTAGCGCGGATAGGCGATGAGCGCGGCATGGGCCAGCTGGGTCAGATCGGGGCGCGCGGTCCGGCGTGCGGGTGTGGGCCCAAGGTCGCGGGTCAGGCCCCAGCCCGCATAGAACGGCGCACCAAGGCAGGTGACGGGAAGTCCGCGGATCAGCGCCTCGAAGCCAAGGAGCGAGGTCATGGTCCAGACCTCCTGCACCTGATCCAAGAGCGCCGCGGGGTCGACGCTCGACAGCACCCTGTCGGCAAGACCCATCGCATCGACAGCGCCCGGGCGCAGACCCGCCTCGACGTCCGGGTGCGGCTTGTACAGGATCACCGCGCCGGGGTTGGCTTGTCGCGCGGCCTGAAGCAGGGCCAGATTGGTTCGCACCGCACCGGCGCCAAGGCGGATCGAGGCGTCATCCTCGACCTGTCCCGGCACCAGGATGCGGAGGCCGGGCGGCAGGGCTGGCACCGCGCCGCCGAGGTTGTATTTCGATAGCCCCGCGGCCCTGATCCGCGCGATCAGGGTCTCGGCCCGCCGGCGCTGGCCTTCGGTCAGGGGCTGGGCAATCAGCCCCTCCAGCCGCGAGGGGCGGGTGGGGTCGTAGTAGATGCCGAGACCGTCCGTCACCAGCGACAGGGGCGGCACCAGTTCGGCCCCAAGCCCGCGCGAGCGCAGGAAGCCGTCCTCGACACGCAGGCAGGGGACTTTTGGGGCGAAACCGGCTGGCTCTTTTCCTGCCCAGATCAGAAGACTGCGGCCGATGGAGGAGGCCAGCCGGTCCGCTGCCGCCGGGTCGCCGCGGAAGCGTAACGGCTTTGCGCCGCCGAACACCGCCTGAAACCGCCCGCGTTTCCAAAGCCGCATTCCGGCGGCGACATGGCCGTGCCGGTCCTCGCGCCATGCGCGGGCTTCGGCTTCCAACTGACGGATCACCTCTTCCAGCCCGCAGAGCCGGTCGCGGCAGGGGTCGTACCACAGGGGTGCCAGCAGCATCGCCCCGGCGAACAGCTCCTCGCGCGTCAGGCGCCGGGTGCGGCGGGGTATGGGAAGCTCGTCCTCCGTCAGCCCCCAGCCCGCATAGAAGGGCTGCCCAAAGACGCGGGGGCGGTGGCCATGCAGGATCGCCTCGAAACCGAGTTGCGACGAGACGGTGTAGACCCCGGCCGCGTTGGCCAGGAGGCGATGCGGTGAGACCGGGGCGGTCAGGAGGCTGATCCGTCCGGCTGCGTCCTCCGGCCCGTAGTGTCCCCGACGCAGGCCAAGGGTTGTTTCTGGATGGGCGCGGATCACGATGCGCGCATCCGGATGATCCGAAAGCGCCCGGTCCAGCATGCAGCGGAAGGTCGCCGCCGTGGCGCCGGACTGCCGGATCGAGGCATCGCCCCGGGTCTGGTCGACGATCAGGAGGTATCCGGCATCCGGCGCCGGCAGCTCGAGGTCAAAATTGTTGTATTTAGACAGTTCACTTTCAAAAATACAGTCTATTAGCTGATTGGCCTCATCTAAAATGTTCGAATTATACAAATTCTGGTCCTGCAGGATCTGCTCGATCCGTGAGGGTGCGCTGCCATCGAAATGCACGCCTACCGGGTCGATCAGCAATCCAAGAGCCGCGCCACCGCCCGCCCGCGCCGGAAGGACCGAGCGCAGGAAGGCATCTTCGACCCTTACCAAAGGCACGCCCTTCCGGGCGGCGATCCTCTCGCCACGCCAGGCGGTCGGGCTTGCACCCCAGACCAGAACGCCCTCCTCCGCGCCGGGCAGGCCCGGACGCAGCTCATGGCCGGCAAGCTCCAGCATCCGCTGCAGGCGGCGGTCGCGCAGGAAGGACAGATTCTGGTGGCACAGCCGCCGGGGAACCCCGATCAGCCCGATGCCCGACCCCGACATGGCGCGGTCAATTGCTGCCGTTCGCGGTGTTGGCAAGGCTGCTCGCGGCCTGGGTCGATCCGGTGATCGCCCCCAGCGTCTTTTGCCACTGCACGAACGGCGCTTCGGTCACATAGAGCGTGTCGCCATCGCGGATCTGGAAATCCCGCGCCTCGAACAGGCCCGTCGGCTCGGTCAGGTTCAGCACATAGATGATGCGCTGGTCGCCGACCAGATCGGGACGTCCCAGCACATTGCGGGCGATCTCTTCGCTTTCGTCGCGCAGGATGAAGACCCCCTTCGGGTCGGCGGCCATCGTCGACAGACCACCCACGGTGGCAATCGCCTCCAGTGCCGACATGGTGGCGGATTCGAAGGGCACCGTGCTTTGCATGCCCGTCGCGCCAAGCGCGATGAACTGGCGGCTGTCTTCCTCGATCATGATCTTGTCGCCCGGTCGCAGCGCGATGTCGAGCCCGGGGTTCTCGTACAGGTCCTTCAGCCAGATCTTGCCGGTGTGGCCGCCCCGGGTGACCCGGACGATGGCGGTGCCCGGATCAATGGTTACCCCGCCGGACCTTGCCAGCATGGTGGCCAGCGTGCGGGTCGACGCGTCGATCGGATAGACGCCGTTTGCCCCGGCCTGGCCTGAGATCGATACGGTCGAACCATCGCCGGCAGTGCGGGCCACGCTGACCTGCGGATCCGGTGTCTGGCCTTCCAGTTTGCGGGTGATCGCCTGGCGCAGGCCCTCGTTGGTCTGGCCTGCGGCCTTGATCCGTCCCGCATAGGGTATGAAGATATAGCCCTGGCCATCGACCTGGACGGTGGACAGGCCTGACACGCGCTGCCCGGTGTTGCCCAGAAGGGGATCGTCCTTCACGTTTTCGTAGACCGTGATGTTGATCGAATCGCCGGCCGAAATCATGTCCGATGCCACGACACCGGCCTTGCGGAAGCTGTCGCTGAACCCGAAGCTGGGCTGCACGGCTGTCAGACGCGACACTTCGGACGTCACGGTCACGATATGCGCATCACCCTTCTTGTCGACCGAGCCGGAAAGAACCTCGCGCTTGTTCGGTCCGGAGCGCGGAAGGCCGCAGGAAGCGATCAGCGCCACCGACGTCAAAAGGACGACAGCCTTGATTGCCGTAGACGTTCTGAAACTCACCGCCCGTATTCCCTGCATTCGCTTCAGGTTTTTTGTTCCGGACACTCTATCGAAGCGCCTCTGGGTTGACCAGTCCGGCCTCAGGCGCAATTCAGCGGACAAGGCGCAACTGTTGCCGCGGTGCCGCTGTACCAGAGGTCAGCGCCTGATAGGGGTCGTCCGGCGACAGCATCAGGTCGACGACCTGACGCAAAAGCGCCCGCCGTCCGCGCGAGGAATAGAAACCGCCCACGACCTGCGAGGTTTCCAGCAGGAAATGCCGGTAGTCCCGATACGCCCGGGTGTCGGGGCGCTGTGGGTTGGCGAAGAAGTCCTCCAGCGGTTGCGAGGAAACGAACTCCGGCTTGGCATAGACCGCCGCGCCGAAGGCCCGCAACGGCAGCCCGCGCCAAAGCGCCTGTTGTCCGGCAGTCGAATTTACAGTGACGGCCGAACGTGCCTCGTTCAGAAGCTGGGCGAGCTTGCCACCGCGCACGAAATGCACCCGTCCGCTTAGCCCGTGGGTGGCGGCAAGGCGGCGGATCGTCGGCAGGATGGGCGCACGGCCGTCTTCCAGTGGATGCGCCTTGAAGACCAGATGGTGATGCTGTGGCGCACCGCGGGCAAATCCGTCCATCACCAGGGCCAGGAAATCCGTCATACTTGAAAAGGGCGAATGGTCGCGAAAGCTCGCGTCATGCTCAAGCTGCAGAATCGCCAGGTGATAGGGAAAACCGCCGCGCCGGATACGGCGCGTGGCAAGGCGCCGCTCCAGCCGGTGCAGCGGCATCATCAGGAAGCGGTTGAGGTAGAGCCGGAATTCCTGGCCGACCGTCAGCGCACGATGCGGGCGAAAGTTTCGATAGGTGCGAAAACCCAGCGCCACGAAGCCATGATAGAGCGCACCCCAGAACATGTGCTGGCGCATGTCGCCCCAGGTGGCCGGAACATCGGGCAGGTCGGGGTCCACCCGCTCTATGGCGGACCGCATGGCGGCGACGCTCAGATCCATCAGACGTGAATGCCCGTTCGAGCCGCCACGTTCATAGCTGACCCAGTAGGGCCGCAGGTACCCCTCCTCGAAGACATGCACAGTGATCCCGCGGGCCTGTGCAAGGGCCACCGCCCGGGCATGGATCGGCCGCGTGTCACCATAGATCACCAGATCGGTGATCCGGTGGAGGTCCAGCAGGGCGGCGCAGGTCTCTGGCCAGTGGTCGTGTGCAGCGTCGAAGGCGATGTAGCCCGGGCCGGGCCAGAACGCGCGGTCACCGAGGTTGAAACCGACACGCCAGACCTCGGCCCCTGCCGCGCGCAAGAGCCGGGCGAGTTGGTGGAACCAGGGCCCATGCGGGCCCTGCAGGAACAGGAAGCGGCGGGCAGGGTCGGTCACGGTCGGTCCTGGGATCGGGTCTGCGGGTGGCGGCTTCAGTATGCCGCCGAAACAGTGGCCAGATCATGACGTCAAGCCCCGGAGGCTTGCAAGCGCAAGGTCGGCGCTTTACCTCGGAAGGAAAGATCAGGAGCGGGCCATGTTTACCGGAATTGTCACCGATGTGGGACGGATTGTCGAAACCGAGGTCAGGGGTGACCTGCGTGTGCGCATAGCGACACGCTTCGACGTGAACCGCATCGACATCGGGGCGTCGATTGCCTGCGACGGGGTCTGCCTGACGGTCGTGGCCCTGGGGTCCGAGCCGCAGAACTGGTTCGACGTGGAGATCTCGGCCGAGACGGTGTCAAAGACCAATCTGGGCGGCTGGGGGCCGGGCAAGCGGGTGAACCTGGAACGTGCGCTGAAAGTTGGGGACGAACTGGGCGGGCACATCGTGTCGGGCCATGTCGACGGGCTGGCCGAGGTGGTGTCCGTGCGGCCCGAGGGGGGGTCGGTGCGGGTGACCTTTCGCGCGCCGGAGACCTTGGCCCGCTTCATCGCGCCGAAGGGGTCGGTGGCGCTGAACGGGACCTCGCTGACGGTGAACGAAGTGTCGGGGCCGGAGTTCGAGGTGAATCTCATCCCGCACACGCAGGAGGTGACGACCTGGGGCGAGGTTGCGGCGGGGGACAAGGTGAACCTCGAGGTCGACACCATGGCGCGCTATGTGGCCCGGCTGCGCGAGTATGACTGAGGGCGCGCTTGCATCCGTCCCCGGAGGGTTTCACACCCTCCGGACCTCCCGTGGAGTATTTCGGAAAAGAGCAGACAGAGTTTTGATCGAATGCGGTGGAGTTTCTGATGGGCGAGATCGGGCATAACGGCGGACCCTCGCTGGAGGGCGGGGTGAGTTGGCGGAAGCACTGCTGGTCCTCGGCACGGACCCGGCTGTTGCCCACTCTGCCCATCGAAGTGGTCCGGTTGCGGGTGAAACGGGCCAAGGCGCTGGGGCTGGACTACAAGACCTATGCCGGGGTGCGGGCGGCGACGGGGCATGATGTGGTGGCATTCCTGTTTTCCTCCAATGCCTTGCGGGTTTCGCTGGTGCGGCCCGCCATGCCCGAGGCGCGCGCTTTGAAACTGGCAGAGGTGCAGTGTGGCCGGCTGGCGCTGGCGGTCGCGCCACTGACGCCGGGGATGGTGGAGGCGGCAAATCCCGGTGTTTTGGACGGTGTCCATGCCGCGCCCTATGCGCTGGCAGGGTTCCGGGAGATTCGGGAGCAAGTGCGGGCGGCATTGGGCAAGGTGCCGGGGGATCGGGTGATACTGGTCGGTGACCTGGGGCTGGAGCGTGACTGGTGCGCGGCGGGGCGGTTGGCGGGCTATCTTCCGGCGGAGCGGTATTTCGGCTGAGGCGGGGATCGCTTCGGGTTTCCGGTCGCGCAACATGCGAAACGGCGGCCCCGAGGGACCGCCGTTTCGCATTCCATGAGGCAGAAATATCAGGCCGCGCGGCCGACGAGGACCGAGTCGACCTGCTTCGCCGCACCCGCCTCATCCACGCCCGAGACCGCCGCCACTTCGCGGGTCAGGCGTTCCAGGGCGGCCTCGTAGAGCTGGCGCTCGGAATAGGACTGCTCACGCTGGTCGTCGGTGCGGTGCAGGTCGCGGACGACCTCGGCGATGGAGAGGAGGTCGCCGGAGTTGATCTTCTGTTCATATTCCTGGGCACGGCGCGACCACATCGCGCGCTTGACCTTGGCCTTGCCCTTCAGCGTGTCGAGCGCCTTGGTCACGACGTCGGGCGCGGACAGGGCGCGCATGCCGATGTCGATGGCCTTGTGGGTGGGAACGCGCAGGGTCATCTTGTCCTTTTCGAAGGAGATGACGAAAAGCTCCAGCTGAATTCCGGCGATCTGCTGTTCCTCGATCGAGATGATCTTGCCCACGCCATGCGCGGGATAGACCACGAAATCATTCGGGCGGAATTCAGGCTTCTTCGACTTGGTCATTCATGGTTCCCCAAAAGGAAGCCTCTCCGCGACAAACACCCCGCGCGCCCTGAACCCCGGTTCAGGCGAGTGGAGCTGGATTGTCACAAAAGATTTTGGCCCAGATGCTGTGATCCAAGCCGATGTCAGGCTTCCATGCTTGCTTTGTAAAGGAACAATAACACAAAAAAGCACTGATTCCAACTGCCGCAAAACCGGGCAGTTCAGGGCTAACAGCTTGATTCTTCGCTATTTCGTGCCGTGTAACCGATTCGAGGTCACATTGGTGCCCGAATCGGTTCCGTTTCAGCCGCCGGTGCCGGGGGCCTCCGAAAAGTACTTGTCGCGCTTGCCGGTCTCGCCGTCGCGCTCTTCGTAGCCGGGCAGCGGGTCCTTCTTGGTCACGATCACTGGCCAGTTCACCGCATATTTCCGGTTGAAGGAGACCCATTCCTCCATGTCCGGCTCGGTGTCGGGACGGATCGCGTCGGCGGGGCATTCGGGTTCGCAGACGCCGCAGTCAATGCACTCATCCGGGTGGATGACCAGCATGTTCTCGCCCTCGTAGAAGCAGTCGACCGGGCAGACCTCGACGCAGTCGGTGTATTTGCAGGCGATGCAGTTGTCGATGACGACATAGGTCATGGGAGTGCCCCGGGAGCGGAAGGTTTGCGCCTGACTACGGCAGGCGGACGGATCATTCAAGACTGTCCGAAGGGTCGGACGGATCCGCAGCGGAGGCGTCAAGGTCGAGATAGAGCGCCTGTGCCTCGGTCGCGGGGCCCCGGCGCAGACCCAGCGCCAGGATACGCACCACGCGGATGCGGGGACCTTGCGGAAAGGTCAGCGTGTCGCCCGCGCCGATATCGCGGCCGGGGCGGCTGATGCGGGTTCCGTTCACGCGGACGGACCCCGCCTCGATCACCTCGGCGGCAAGGCTGCGTGATTTGAAGAACCGCGCCTGCCAGAGCCATTTGTCCAGCCGCAGCCGGGCCGCGGCATTCGGATCAGCCTTGCCCGAAGGCCCGGCCAATCAGACCTTGCCCTTGAGCGCAAGCAGCGCAGCGAACGGGTTGTCCGGGTCGATGGGCTTTTCCGCGCGGGGCGGGCGGGCCTCGAACGACTTCTGCCGGTCGTCGCGGTTGGACTTGCCCTTGAAGTCGCCCTTCGGACGGTCGCCTTTGGGACGGTCATGCTTGGGTCGTTCGCCCTGGCCTTCGCGGCGCGGACGGTCACCTTGCGGGCGCTCTCCCTGCGGGCGGTCGCCACGGGGCGCGCGCTGGCCTTCGCCTTCCTTCCGCTCAGGGCGCGGGCCGCGTTCGGGGCGGGGGCGGGGCTTCGGCGCCCAGGTGAAGGTGTAGAAGGCCTCCATTTCGGGCGCGGCTTCGGGTTCCGGTTCGGCCACCGGGGCCAGGATCGAGACCTCTTCCGGGATCGGCACGCCTGCGGCGATGGCGGCGGCGGCCTCCTCGGAGATTTCGGGAGCCTTCGCGACTTCGGCTTTCACCTTGGCACGCTCGGCCTTCTCGCCCTTGTAGCCAAGGCCTGCCATCAGGTCGGCGAACTGGTCAAGCGTCATGCCGGTGATCGACAGCATGTCGGGCGTGGCTTCAAAGCCCGCGCGGCTGTCCTTTTGCCGAAGGATATCGGCCAGCCGTTCCAGCATGTCGATGCGGATCGCCCGGGCGCCTGCGGGGTGATAGCCCGCCAGTGTGTAGTGCTGTTTCGGGACTTCCTGGACGTTCGGAATGGTGACGAGGCCGGGGGGCGGCGATTCGGGGAATTCCTGCAATCCGTTCCAGAGCGACCACAGCACCAGCCGCAGCCGGGTCGGCGCGGGTTTCAAAAGCGCAGGCAGGAAGATGGTGAACTGGCCGAAGCGGACGCCGTGCTTGCGCAAGGCACCGCGGGCGTCCTGGTCCAGTTCCTTCACTTCGGTCGCTACGGCTTCGCGCGGCAGCACGCCCATCGCTTCCGACAGCCGGAAGGCGAAGCCGCGGGCGAGGCCGGTCAGAGCCTCGTCGCGGCCCATGGCGAGCAGGGGTTCGAACTGGGCGGCAACCTTGCGGTCGATGAAATGCTGCAAGCGGCGGCGCACCTTTTCGGCGACCTCGGGCCCGGCTTCCTCATCCACGAAAGCCTCGACCGCGGGTTTCGCGGGCTCGGAGCCCTTGACCAGCTTGCCGACGGCATTGGTGCCCCACATCAGGCCACCCTGTTCGGTAAAGTCCAGCTCGGTGTCCGGCGCGTTGTAGAAGCGGTCGGCGCGCAGGTGGAACTCCGGCTTCAGCGCCTGGATCGCGGCCTGCGCCAGCGTCCGCGCGGCATCGGGCGTGGCACTGGCATCCTGCTTGAAGCGGAACCCCTCCAGCTTGCCGGCGAATTCGCCTTCGACCGTCACTTCGCCCTTGTCGTTCACGTCGGCCACCAGAGCCTCCTTCTGTTTCAACCGGCGAAGCAGGACAGATGTCCGCCGGTCGACAAATCGTTGAGTCAGCGCCGCGTGCAGGGCATCCGACAGGCGGTCTTCTACAGCGCGGGTTTCGTCGCGCCAATGGCTTTCGTCTTCGACCCAGTTTTTCCGCTGAGTGACATAGGTCCAGGTGCGGATATGCGCCAATCTGCGCGATAAAGCATCAATGTCGCCTTCGGTCCGGTCGATCCGTTTGATTGCCTGCGCCAGCCAGTCCGAGGGAATGCGTCCGCCGCCCAGACCCCGGCCGACCAGGAACTCGAAGATGCGGGTCAGAAGGCTGGTGTGTTCCGGTCCGGTCGAGGAGCGGAAGTCAGGGATGCGGCAGACATCCCACAAGAGCTGCACCCGCTTCGGCTCGGTCAGTTTGTCGCGCACCTCGGGCAGAGCGGCCAGCGCCTTCAGCGACAGAAGGTCGTCCGCCTCGCGCGCCCGGGTCAGCCAGTCGTTCGAGGTCGGTTCCTCAAGACTGCGGATCAGCCGGTCGGCTGACCCGAAATCCAGCGCCTCGTTGCGCCAGTGCAGCTTTCGCACCGGGGCGAAACGGTGGGTCTCGATCGCTTCGACCACATCCTCGTCGAAAGGCCGCGCCTCGCCCGTCACCCCGAAGGTGCCGTCCTCGGTATGTCGCCCCGCCCGGCCCGCGATCTGCGCCAGTTCCTGCGGGTAAAGCCCGCGCATCCGGCGGCCGTCGAACTTGGCGGTGGCGGAAAAGGCGACATGCTTGATGTCGAGGTTCAGCCCCATGCCGATGGCGTCGGTGGCCACCAAGTAATCCACGTCGCCGTTCTGGTAGAGTGCCACCTGCGCATTCCGGGTGCGAGGGGACAAGGCCCCCATCACCACCGCGCAGCCGCCTTTCTGGCGCCGGATCAACTCGGCAATCGCATAGACGTTTTCCACCGAGAAGCCGACGATGGCCGACCGCGCGGGCATCCGGCTCAGCTTCTTCGATCCGGCGTATTTCAGCGTCGACATCCGCTCGCGCCGCAGGAAGGTGACATGCGGCACCAGTCCCGCAATCGCCCCGCGCATGGCGTCGGAGCCAAGGAACAGCGTCTCGTTCAAGCCCCGGGCGCGCAAGAGCCGGTCGGTGAACACATGTCCCCGGTCGGCATCGGCGCAAAGCTGGATTTCGTCTACCGCGACGAAATCCGCGCCGATCTCCAAGGGCATCGCTTCGGTGGTGCAGACCCAGTACTGCGTCCGGTCAGGCACGATCCGTTCCTCGCCCGTCACCAGCGCGACCACCGAGGGCCCGACGCGGGCGACGATCCGGTCATAGACCTCGCGCGCCAGCAGGCGCAGCGGCAGGCCGATCACGCCAGTGCGGTGCGCCAGCATACGGTCAATCGCGTGATGTGTCTTGCCGGTGTTCGTCGGCCCAAGGACCGCCGTCACCCGCCGGGTCGCGTCCATCGGTTAAAGCTCCTGCCCCTCGGCCTCGGTCTCCAGCCGCTCGACGGCCTCGATCGCGCCCTGAAGATGGGGATGGATGGCAAGCGCGGCCCTGTAGACCTCCAGCGCCTTATCCGGCTTGCCGCTTTCCTCAAGAATCATCGCGAGCCCCGAAAGCGCCCCGAAATGCCGGGGGTTCAGCGTCAGCACATGGCCGATGTCGGCGACCGAGGGCCCGAACTCGCCCGACATGTAATAGGCCGTGGCCCGCGCGTTCCAGGCCTCGGCGAAATCCGGGTCATGGTCGATGATTGCGGTGAAATGCTCGATGGCCGCCGGATAGTCGCCCAGGTTCATCGCATCTGTGCCGCGCTGGAGCAGCAAATCCTCGGCCGGTGAGCCCGATTTCGACCATTCGATCCAGATTTCCCGTTCGATCCGGCTGGCCTCGCCCTCTTCCGCCGTCTTCAGCCGCTCGAAAAGTCCGTCGAGTTTCGCGACGTCCTCGGCCATCGCGGCGGCGCAAGTCAGGAAAAGCAGCAAAAGTGCCGCAACGATACGATTGAGAAAGGAGGCTTCACGACCCATAACGTGAAAGTAACCGATCCGCGCCGGAATGCCAGTGGCGCCCGGGTCACGAACCGGAGACTTGCGATGAGCGAAATGATTGATGCGGCCGTGAAGGCATTGTCGGAGAAACTGTCGGGCGGGTTCGACGGGGTGGCCAAGTTCGTCATCACCGGCGAAGGGGCGATCATGCTGGACGGGCAGGGTGTCCGTGCAGGCGATGAAGAGGCCGACGTGACGCTGACCGCCGACGCCGACGTGTTCCGCGCGATCCTGGACGGCGACATGAACGCCACCATGGCCTTCATGACCGGCAAGCTTGCGGTTGACGGCAGCATGGGGATGGCGATGAAGCTCGGCTCGGTGCTAGGGTGAAGCACGCGGCCTTCCCCGAGGCACCGTTCCACGCCGATCTGGCGGAGGCGCCGCCGGGCGCGGTGGTGGTCTGGGCAACGGCAGGATCGGGGGCCACTGCGGCGCGGATCCGGCTGGCCTCATGGAAGGCGGGGGGGCGCGGCACCGTACTTCTGCTGCCGGGCCGCACGGAATGCATCGAGAAATACGGGCGTGCTGCGGGCGATCTGGTCGCGCGCGGCTATTCCGTCATCACCATAGACTGGCGCGGGCAGGGGCTGGCCGACCGGGCGCTGCCCGACAAGGCCACGGGTCATGTCGGGGATTTCTCGGAATACCAGCAGGATCTTGACGCGATGCTGGCCGAGGCCGCGCGTCTGGACTTGCCGCAACCCTATTACATGGTGGCGCATTCCATGGGCGGCTGCATCGGCCTGCGCGCCCTGATGCGCGGCGTGCCGGTCCGGGCAGCCGTGTTTTCCGCGCCGATGTGGGGCATTGCCATGGCTGCCTGGCAGCGCCCTTTCGCGATGTTGGTGTCGGCACTTGCCGGGCCTTTCGGCCTGGTGAACCGCTACGCGCCCTCGACCAATGCCGAAACATATCTGCTGCAGGCGCCCTTTGCCGGCAATGTGCTGACCACAGACCGCGAAATGTGGGACTACATGCGCCGCCAGGTCGCTGAACTGCCCGAGCTTGCGCTGGGCGGCCCGTCGATCGGCTGGTTGAAAGCGGCGTTGCAGGAATGCGCGGCGCTGTCGGTTCTGGCGGCCCCCGGGGTCCCGGCGATCTGTGCGCTTGGCACGGCGGAAAAGGTTGTGGACGTGCCTCCGATCCATCTGCGGATGGCGGGCTGGGCGAATGGTCAGCTTGACCTGTATCCCGGTGCGGAACACGAGATCATGATGGAAGGCGCAGCCACCCGCGCGCGGTTTTTCGACCGCGCGGCGGCGCTGTTCGAGGCGAACCGCTGATCCTGTCCGCGACTGTGCGGATCGGCAAGCGCACCTGCCGATCCTTTGGTCCGGCCCGAAACGTCAGGACGCGAGCGGTGCAAGGACGGCTACGGCCTCCATGCCCGAGGCCGGGTCGCTCCACAGGAAGATGAGCTTGCCCTCGGGCTCGGCCCGCAGAAGCACTGTGCCGCCAGATATGCAGACCTGCTTGCCGCTGGAGATCGTTTCCTGCAACTTGGCGTGCGACGCATTGGCGGCAAGGATTTCAAGCGTGCCGCTGCAAGGGATCGAAGGATAGCTGATCCGCGCCGCATCCGGGCCAAGCGCAATTTCGACGGTCCACGCCTGACCATCGGTCTGCACTCCGTCGCCCGCCCAGACCGCGCCCTCGCGCCACCAGTCCGGCATCTCGGCCAGGGCGGGCAGCGGGAGAAGGGCGAAGATCAGGGCAAGGCTGCGCATGAGGCCGACTTTGCTGCAGGTTCGGGGCGGGCGAAAGCCCTACTGCCGCGCGAGGCAGGACAGGCAGGGTTCGTTAGGGTCTTTCGCGAATTCCATGATCCGGCCTTCCGGCCCGATCAGGTAGAGGTGACCCTGGTCAAGCTCGGCCCGTTGCATGGCTTGCAGGGCCTCGAAATAGGCGCTTTCGGCGGCAAGGTCCGGGCAGGCCATCTTGGTTGCCCCGATGGCCTCGATCGCGACGGCGGGCAGCGCCGCCGCATTGGTTCCGAACCAGCGGTTGCAGGGCGCCTTGCCGGAAAGCTTGTCGCCGTCGATGCGCAACGAAGCGGGCGAAGTAACCTCCTGCCCCTCGATCCCCACCAGATGCCAGTCGACCCCGGTGATTTCATCGTTCGACAGGGCAGGGGTGACGCAGGCGGTCAGGGACAAGGCCGCACAGAAAAGCAGGGGTAGACGCATGGGAGAAGCTCCTTCAGAGGTGTCAGACATCCCTATGACGCGTCAGAAAGCCCCGGGCTTGGTCTCGCGTGCCATATGGTCGAGAACAGCGTTGACGAACTTCGACTCTTTCCCTTCCGGGAAGAAGGCCTTGGCCACGTCGACATATTCGGTGATCGCCACTTTCGGAGGGGTGTCCATGTCCACCAGCTCCGCCCCCGCCGCGCGGAAGAGGGCGCGCAGCACCGGGTCGATCCGGTCGATGGGCCAGGCCACGACCAGCGCCCGGTCGGTCAGCTGGTCGATCTTTGCCTGCCAGTTCACCGCCGCGCCCACGACAGCACGGAAATGGTCCACGTTGCCCTCGGCGAATTCGCCTTCCTCGTAGGTCGCGCCAAAGCGGTGCGTCTCGAATTCGCGGGTCACCGCCTCGACCGTCTGGCCCGAGCTTTCCATCTGGAACAGCGCCTGCACGGCGTAAAGCCGCGAAGCCGATTTCATCTGGCGTTTGTCGTCACGTTTGGCAGTCATGCCCGGAAACCGATCCCCTTGGATTTGCCGGCCCATTTGCGCGACAGGGCGACCAGATGCAAGGCCGCCGCTGCGGCACCGCCGCCCTTGTTCTGCCCGGCCGCATCCGCCCGCACCTCGGCCTGCGCCCGGTTCTCCACCGTCAGGATGCCGTTGCCGATGCAGGCGCCCTGCAGGCCCAGAAGGCTGATCGCGCGAGACGAGTCATTGCAGACCGTATCGTAATGCGTGGTTTCGCCCCGGATCACGCAGCCAAGTGCCACATAGCCGTCATACTCCGCCAGCCGCTCCGCCATCGCGATGGCCGAGGGCACCTCCAGCGCACCCGGCACCTCGACCAGGTCGACCGTCGCCCCGCAAGCCTCGCCCACGGCCCGCGCCCCTGCGACCAGGTTGTCAGCGATGTCCTTGTAATAGGGCGCCACCACGATCAAAAGCTTCACCGGCTTGTCGAAGCTCGGGAGCGGCAGGGTGTAATGCGTCTCGGCCGTGGCCATGGCTTACTCCTTGATCGGGCGGGTGCCCGCAACGGTCAGGTCATAGCCTTCCAGCCCCACCAACTTTGGCGCGGCCGAGTTGGTGACCAGCGTGATCGCTTTCAGCCCAAGCGCCGACAGGATCTCGGCGCCGATGCCGTATTGGCGCAGGGTCTGCGGCGAATGCTCGCCCGCCTCGACCATCTTCATCGTGGTGTCGCGCAACAGCACCACCGCGCCCCGGCCTTCTGCCGCGATGATCCGCATCGCCGCCGGCAGGTCGCTGCCTTCGCCCAGGCCCAGCACATCCTCCAGCGCGTTCAGCGCATGGACGCGGACCAGCACCGGCTCGGATGTGGTCAGGTCGCCTTTGCTCAGGACGACATGGTCCGCCCCTTGCAGCTCGTCGGTAAAGACCCGCATCAGCCAGTCGCCACCATGGATCGAGGTGACCGACTTGACCGAGCGTTCCTTGACCAGGCTGTCATGCTTGCGGCGATAGGCGATCAGGTCGCTGATCGTGCCGATCTTGATCCCGTGCTTCTGGCCGAACTTGATCAGGTCGGGCAGCCGCGCCATCGTGCCGTCGTCGTTCATCACCTCGCAGATGACGCCCGAGGGGTTGAGGCCCGCCAGACGGCTTACGTCCACGGCCGCCTCGGTATGGCCAGCACGGACCAGCACGCCGCCGTCACGCGCCCGCAGGGGGAAGATATGCCCCGGCGAGGCGATGTCTGCCGCTGTCGAGGTCGGATCGGTCGCTACGGCCACCGTGCGCGCCCGGTCGGCCGCCGAGATGCCGGTCGAAATCCCCTCCACCGCCTCGATCGACAGCGTGAAGGCCGAAGAGTGGCGGCTGGAGTTCTTCCGTTCCATCAGCTGCAGGCCCAGATGGTCCACCCGATCCGCGGTCAGGGCCAGACAGATCAGCCCCCGGCCGTGCGAGGCCATGAAGGTGATGGCATTGGGCGTACACATCTGCGCCGGAATCACCAGATCGCCCTCGTTCTCGCGGTCCTCATGGTCGACCAGAATGAACATCCGCCCGTTGCGGGCGTCTTCGATGATTTCTTCGGTGGAAGAAATGGCGTCGGAATATTCGGACATGGCGGCGGCCTCGCAAGCTCTCTCGCGCCCATGTATCGCGGGCCGGACCCAAAGGCCAGAGCTTCGGCGGCGCCCTCTACGTAGGTCGGGGCCTGCCCCGACTCTCTCACAGCCGCGCGGAAAGCACCGCAAGACAGGTCGCCTCGGCCAGTTGCTGCGAGGCGCCCAGAATGTCGCCGGTCTGCCCCCCGATCCGCCGCAACGCGATGACCGAGAGCAGAACCCCCATGCCGAGGGCCGCCGCCAGCATCGGCAGCGCCGGCCAGCCGACCGACAGCATCGCAACCCCCATCGCCAATCCCAGCGCCGCAAGCGCCGTTGCCTGCCCCGGTCGCCCGGTCGCATGGCTCAAGCCCTCGCCCCGGGCGTTCGGCAGCAGGGCCATCATCAGCACCATCGGCACACGCGAAACCGCCCCCGTCGCCACCAGCGCCGCCCAGAAGCCGTTCGTGGGCCCGCCAAAGACCAGCAGGGCGGTCAGCGCCGACCAGCGCGCCAGCGTCACCAGCACCAGCGCCAGCACGCCGTAGCTGCCGACGCGGCTGTCCTTCATGATCTCCAGCCGCCGTTCGCGGGTCCAGCCGCCGTAGAGACCGTCAGCGGTGTCGGACAAGCCATCCTCGTGGAGCCCGCCGGTCAGCATCGCCCCCATTGCCAGCACCAGAACAGCCGTCACCCCCGGCGTGACCCCCAGCCACAGCGCCGCACTGGCCAGTGCGGCACCAAAGGCCCCGAGCACTGCGCCGACCAGGGGCCAGGCCCAGGCCGAGTTGGCCCCGCTGCCTTGATGGTTCGGCAGCGGCAGGCGGGACAGCAGCGCGAAGGCGGACAGAAGGTCGCTAGGTAGTTGCAGGACGATGTCGCGGAATGGGGTCAAAGCGGCAGTTCCCGGCTGGCGTTGGGGTAGAGCTTGGGGTAGCCCCAGATGCGAAAAGGTGCAATCCGGGAAGACAACCATGCCGCTCCAAAGCCTCGCCGATGTCCGCGCCCTGCTGACGCAGCTTCCGGTCCCCGATCAGGCGGCACTTGCCGGGGCCGAGGCGCGGAATGGCCAGTTGACCAAGCCGCCAGGCGCCCTTGGCCGGCTGGAGAAGCTGGCGATCTGGATGGCGGGCTGGCAGGGCACCGACCGCCCGCGCGCGGCCAAGCCGCAGATCGTGATCTTCGCGGGAAATCATGGCGTGACCGCCAAGGGCGTCTCAGCCTTTCCGGCAGAGGTCACCGTGCAGATGGTGGCGAACTTTGCCCATGGCGGGGCGGCGATCAACCAGTTGGCCAAAGCCTTCGGCGCCAAGCTGGATGTCCACGCGCTTGACCTCGACCGTCCGACGGCGGACTTCACCGAAGGCCCGGCGATGAGCGAGGCCGAGGTCGTGGCCGCCCTGCAAAAAGGTTTCGATGCCGTCGACCCCGCGGCGGATGTCTTCGTCGCCGGGGAAATGGGCATCGGCAACACCACCGCCGCCGCCGCCATCGCCACTGCGCTTTACGGCGGGGTGGGCTGGGCCGGCCGCGGCACCGGGGTCGATGATGCGGGCTTGCAGCGCAAGGAATCCGCCGTCGCCGCCGGGGTGGAGTTGCACAAGGCGCAGTTGTCGGACCCGCTGCAGGTGCTGCGCTGCCTTGGCGGACGCGAGATTGCCGCGATGACCGGCGCGATCCTTGCCGCGCGGATGGCCCGGGTGCCGGTGATCCTAGACGGCTTCATCGCCACGGCTGCGGCGGCAGTGCTGGAGAAGGCCGCGCCCGGCGCGCTGGATCACTGTGTCGCCGGTCATCAAAGCGCGGAAGGGGCACATGCCCGGTTGCTGGAAAAGCTGGGGAAGGAACCGCTTTTGTCGCTGGGCCTGCGGCTAGGCGAAGGCTCCGGCGCTGCCTTGGCGATCGGGGTGGTGCAGGGCGCGGTGGCCTGCCATTCCGGCATGGCGACCTTTGCCGAGGCCGGAGTTGCGGCTGGCTGATTGCTCCTCGTGCGACGTCGTCTCCTCGTCGCGGATGCCCCGCGAGGAGGGACGAAGTCGCCGACGAGCGGAGGTTACCAATCGGTAAACGCCCGCATCCAAGCTACTGATTTCATTTGACCCGCCAAATGCGCCGCGCGCGGCGCGGCTCAGATCTTCGGCATCTTCAGGCTGACCAGCCTGCCGCCCTTCTGATAGCGGACCTCGGTGTCGGTGATAGCCTTCACCGTGCCCCCGTCGATCTTGTCGCCGACCTTGACCTTCTTGTACTTCCCGTTCGCCTGCCGGATCAGCGCATACCGGCGCGAGTCGGTGCCGTAAGTCCCGATCAGGTTGATCTTCGACAGGTTGATCGCGTTTGCATAGGTGGCCTGCTTGGCCACGCTGGCCTTGGTCGGGATGGAAGGCGCGACCTTGGTCGGCTCGGGTTCGTCGAGGTCGGCGGTTTCTTCCGGCTTCGGCGCCGGCGCGGCTGCGGCCACCTTTTCGGGGGCGGCCTCCTCGACCGGGGCGGGGGCGGGTTCGCGGACGGCGGCGGCGACCGCGGCCTCGACCGCGCTGGTGAAATCGTTGGGACGGGCGGCAGGCCGCATCGAGATCGCGACGATCGACGGGTTCTGAGCTTCAAGCGCGGCGGCCTCGGCCAGCGCCGCCTCGGCCTGCGCGGTGAGCGAGGCACCTTGTGCGCCAAGATCGGCAGTCACCGGCGTCGCGGGGGCGGCGGCTGCCGCGGCTGCGGCCACGCTTTCCGGACGGGGCAGGGGGCGAGGGCCGGCAAACTCTGTCGCGGTGTCCGGTGTCAGGGCCGCGTCGTCGGGCAGGACCGGGGCCAGGCCCTCAGGCCGCGCCTTCGGCCGGAAGCCCGCCATGGCCGGATCGGCGGGGGGAAGGGCGGTCTCGTCACCGGCGGGCGCGGTCCCGCCGGTTACCAGCGAGGCGTCGGCGGGTGTCGATCCAGTGGCCGGGGCGGAAGCTTCCGTCGGGGCGGGAGCGACGGCTGCGGCCGCCAGAGCGGCGGCTGCGGCAGCATCGCTGCGGGACGGCGGCAGGCGCGGTGGTTTCCCGGCGATCAGGAACACGCCATCGGGGCTCATGATCCCGTCCGGGGTCGCCTTCAGAAGGCCATTGGCGTCGAACTGGTAGACCGTGCCGGGTGCGGGTGGCGGCATCACCGGATCGGGCAGGGCGTCGGACACATCGGCCAGCGGGGGCAGGGCCAGCGCGTCGAGCGCCGGGGGCGGGGCATCCATCGCCGACAGGAAAATCTGGTCCTGGTCCTCGACCGGGGCGCTGGCGGCCGTGACATCGGTGGCCACAACGGTCCCTGGGGCCGGTTCCGGCTCGGCCGCGGGGGTCGGGACGGAGACGGTCGCGACATTGGTGGCTTCGGGGGTCACTTCGGGGGTCGCGACATCCGCAGTGGCCGGATCGGCAGCCGGTTCGACCTCCGTGGCATCGACCGTGGCTGCGGGGGTTTCGTCACCAACTTCGCCGCCCATGTTCACCGGCAGGCTTTCGGTCGCGAGGTCGCCCGCATCGGCCCCGGTGGGTGCGGCTCCCCCGGCCTCGGGGATCGGGCCGGTCATCCCCTCGGGGTCCTGCATGTCGGCCAGCATCTCGTCGTCGACACCGGGCATCTCGTCGGTGACAGCGGCCTGGTCTGTCGTCGTCGTGGCAATGCCGCCCTTGAAATAGGACGCCCAGGCCGCAACCAGCGCCAGGAACAGCAGCAAAAGCGCCACCATCACCATGAACACGGTGCCGGTCCGCTTCTTGGCCGGGGCGACGGCGCCGAAAGTGCCGCCGGGCCGGGCAGGAGATTTGACCGTGGTCGGCCCCGCCGAAGTCGGGCGCGGAATCTCCCCACCTTTCAGTCGCGACTTGCCGCGCGTGCCGGGGATCGACGGCGCGGTGACCATGCCGGAAAAGCCCTTCGCGGCGCTCGGGCGGGCCACCGGCGTTGTCTTTGCCCCCGCCGGGGCGCTTGCCGTCGGGCGCGTCACGCCCTCCATCGGGCGGGCGACGGCATCGTTGGCCGAAGCACGCCGACTGGCGAAAGCCACCATGGCAGCCGAGGGCGGCGCTGGCGGAATGTCGTCATCGAGATCATCGACGACCAGCTTCCGCGCTGCCGGAGCGGCCTCGTCCTCGCTGTCGGGAAAGGCGGCGCTGTCGGTCACATGGGCAAACGGGGCTTCCTCTGGCTCCGGGGCGGGCGCGGAAGTTTCGGCCTCTGGTTCCACGGCAGGCGCGGCGGCGGGTGTGGCCTGGTCCGGGGCAGGTGCGGGCGGGTCGTCGGCAAGCGCGGCCTCAAGATCGCGCAGCGAGGCGGCGTCGAGACCTTCGTCCGAGGCCAACTCCTGCCCGACCTCGACAACCGGGATGGTCGCCGGACCAGTGTCCGACTCAGGCAGTTCGGCGTTCAGCGCCTCTTCCAGTCCGGGGAGGGTTTCATCCTCGACCGGAGCCGGGGTCGCCTCCGGTTCAGATTCCGCTTCCGTTTCCGCCTCAGGCTCGGGCTCCGGCTCCGGCTCGGCCGCAGGCGCGACGGCCTCCGCTTTCGGCAATTCGCGGTGCAGCACCGTCACCGGCTCGCGGTCGCGCTCGACCGTCTCGTCTTCCGCCAGAAGTCCGGCGGCGGCGGCGCTGGGGCCAAACCAGGGTTCGCCGACGAAAACGCCGTCCTCGGGGATGGCAACGAAGGAGACCGGGTTCAGCCGATGCTCGACCGCGAAGCCTTCGGCCTGGTCCAGCGTTTCGCGTGCGATGACGGCGACCTTGACCGTCGCCCCCTTGCCAGACCAGTCGAACACCAGGTCATCCACGGCATAGGGCGTACGACCCTCAAGCGCGGTGGCGATCTGGCGGCGCTTTTCGTCGCGGCTCGGCCCCGGCGCATGGATCTCTGTGTACAGGATCTGGCTGTTCGGCAGGATCAGCTTGGTGGCCACGCCCAGGGGCGACAGACCAAGCGCCGTCTTGCGCAGGTAGTCCATCGCCTCGGCCAGATCGGGGGCGTCGAAAGCCGCCTCGCCGATCGGGAGCCAGCCTTTCGGCGTCCGGTGCAGAAGCCCGATGGCCTCGCTGGTCAGGTCAAGTGCAAATGTCGGTTTCATGTCGCGGGTCTAGCACGGATTCTGGAAGTGCTGGAACGTGCCCCAGCCGATTGCCGCTTTACTAAAGCAGCTTTTCGCCGAAGGGAAGAAAAACACCCAAGGAAGCCATTGCGGCGCGCGTCACACCTGCGAATGTCGCGCCCTTCAAAGGAGAACCCTATGCGTGTGCTTTCTGCCCTGATCCTTTCCACCGCGCTTGCCCTGCCGCTGGCCGGTGCCGCCCTTGCCAAAGACGATCTTACCCGGACGATCAGCGTGACCGGCACCGGCACCATCGAGGCCGCACCAGACATGGCGACCCTGATGATCGGCGTGACGACGCAGGCCCCGACAGCAGCCGAGGCGCTGGCCGCAAATTCCAAGGCGACCGACGCCGTGATCGCCCGGTTGGCCGCCTCGGGGATCGAGGCGCGCGACATGCAGACCTCGAACCTGTCGATCAACCCGAACTGGACCGGCTATGACAGCTCGACCCCCACGATCTCGGGCTACGTCGCGTCGAACATGCTCACCGTGCGGGTGCGGGCACTGGACACGACAGGTGCTGTGCTGGACGCGGCGGTGGCTGACGGGGCGAACACGCTGAACGGCATGACTTTCGGACTTGCTGACCCCGAACCGGCCTATAACGAGGCCCGCAAGGAGGCCGTGGCCGACGCCCGCGCCAAGGCTGAACTCCTGGCCGCCGCGGCCGGGGTCACGCTGGGGCCGGTCCTGACGATTTCGGATGCGGGCGCGATGACCGATCCGGCGCCGATGTATCGCGATGCGGTCTCGGCCTCGCCGGTGCCGGTGGTAGGTGGTGAGCTTGGGCTGGTGGCAAATGTCTCTGTCACCTGGGAAATCGCCGAGTAAGATCCTCTGCGGTGAGCGGCGGGATTCGCAAGGATCCCGCCGGATGACGTCATGATTTGGCCCAAGTCGGGCAGCATAGTGCGGCCAAGACAAGAAGGCAGGAGCAGTTCCCCATGATCCGCGGACCGATCAGCATGTTGATCGTCGGTGCTGTCATGCTTGCCGGCCTTGCGGTGGTCATGAAGGGCCCCCAGGCCTTTACCCGCTATTTGCCCGAGAAACTGGCAACAGCCATCGACGGCGGAATGATCGGCACCTTCGACGGCGCAGTGAAAGGTTCGGGGAACCGTGCCGAAGACTACCTTGACGATGGTACCGATGGCCTGCGGGCGCATGGGCGCATTGCTGCCATGTCGGGGAATCGCCCGGTCTTCATCTCGGACGTGATCAGCGGCTACAGCACGCGCGTCGGCACCGACATCCCGGCCGAGATCACGATGGTCCGACCGATTTCGGGTTGCCGTCTGACTCCGCCTCTCGCGGGGACGGCGGTTGGCCATGTGACGGCGGCGGAGACCGGGCTCAGCCTCTCTCTGCTGACGTACAATGACTATGATCTTGCCGATGCGGTGCAGGGTTTCGTCGACGCCTATCGCAAAAGCGGCATGGCTTCCCCGGGAGAGGGGACGGGGCTGGCCTACCAGGCCTACGATGTCGCAGTGACCGAAACCCGCGCTCCGGTCTATCTGGTGCTGGAGACAGCCCGGGGAAACCGGATCTGGAACATCCATCTTGCTCCGGGCGCAAGGATTGAACGGGTGATCCTGCTTGGAGGCGATCATGCGGGGGTGGCCAACCTCGACCCCGTGGTGCCGGTCGAGATATTGCCTGCGGATGCCCTGGCCGCCTGCGGGATCGATCCCTACTATCCTCTCAACCCCGGCCACCGCTTTTTCGAGGTGCTGAACGGCGACTCGGGCACCTACAAATCAGATGCCGAGGCGAAACTGGTGGTGATGAAGGAGCGGATCACAGCCTACAACACCTGGTTCCGCGACAGTTTCGGCGTATTGGCCGATGAAACCCGCGCCGGTTTCGATGGTTCGACCGTCTCGGTCGTCGGACCACAACCGGGTGAAGCCGAGCCGAAGGCGGTCTACGCACCGATCCGGGGCTCGCGCATCCGGATGACGCAGGACAGCTACTTCGAAATTCGCGGCCAGGTCGCCGAAGGCGAGGATTTCGCGGGTCGGGTCAAGGCGATTGCGACCAGCTTTGCCTTTGGCGATCTGAAGAACCTGCGCCAGGGGGTTGCGTTCTGATGCTTCGGATACTGATCGGTTCCGGCCTGCTTCTGATGACCGTAGGTTTTGGCGCCGCGGGCTGGCAGTACTGGAAGACCATGCCGAAGGCTGCGCCGTCCGACCAGGTGGCGGAAGGCGCGGCGGTGGCAGCTCCGGCCCCGATGCGGCAAAGCTGGCTGATCTCGCCCACCGGAGGGTTGATTCCCCAGGCTGACGTCCGCGCCTACCTTGAACAGGGCAAATTCGTACCCCAGCGGACCCTGCGCGTCGTGCGGCAGGCCCGGCTGGCCGATCTTCTGGCCGAGGGCGAGAAACTGCCCGAACCGGCCTTCCTGCAGGCGCTGGCCGATATCCGCGCACCCCGCGTCGCCGACGGGCTGTGCCCGCTTCTGCTGGACGCGATGGCGCAGGAATGTGCGGTCAACGCTGCCCGGGTGGTGGAGGGCAGTGTCGATCCGGCGGCCGGAACCGCCAGCTTCGCTTTGGACATCGTTTACCGTCTGAAGGACAGCGGGGGTGAGTTGCCCGATCTTGCCGCGCATGTGCTACGCAGCGACCGGATGCGCCTTGATCTCGCACCGGGGTCCGAGGGCACCGCGAGTCCCGAGGCCGCCTTGCAAACACTGCTGGTTGCCGTCGATACGGCCTGTTCGGCGGAAGGCGTCGGCCATGCCTGCCGGCCGGTGCGCCTGGATCTCGACTGGGTGCCGGGCCAGCCGGTCAGGGCCGGGGCCAGCATAGCCTGGCTCGACCCGTTGCCGAAGGGGATGTTCGTGGCCCCGCCGCTCGACCCCGCGAAGGGTGGCTGAGCGGCGGGAGTCACATCAGGCCGTGGCCTTGGCCAGCGCCTGATCGAGGTCGGCGATGATGTCGCGCACGTCCTCGATCCCGATGGAAACCCGAACCGTGTCCGGCGCCGCCCCGGCCTTGACCTGCGCTTCTTCCGACAACTGCCGATGGGTGGTCGAGGCCGGATGGATGATCAGCGACCGCGTATCGCCCAGGTTCGCGACATGCGAGAACAGCTTCACGTTGTCGATCAGCTTGACGCAGGCCTCATACCCGCCCTTGACCGAGAAGGTGAACAGCGCGCCGGGGCCTTTCGGGGTGATCATCTGCGCAAGGTGGAAATAGGGCGAGGATTTGAGGCCCGGATAGGTGACCTTGCCCACCCGCGGGTCCTGTTCCAGGAATTCCGCAACGATCTGCGCATTCTCGACGTGGCGCTGCATCCGAAGCGACAGGGTTTCGATCCCCATCAGGGTATAGTGCGCCCCCTGCGGGTTCATCGTCATGCCAAGGTCACGCAGGCCGATGGCGATGGAGTGGAAAGTGTAGGCCATGTTTCCCAGGGTCGGGTGGAAGACGAGGCCGTGGTAGGCGGGCTCGGGCTGGCTGAGGGAGGGGAACTTGTCGGAAGCCGACCAGTTGAACTTGCCTGAGTCCACAACGATCCCGCCGGTGACGGTGCCATTGCCGGTCAGGTACTTGGTGGCCGAATGGACGACGATGGTCGCTCCATGCTCGATCGGGCGGCAGAGGTAGGGGCTGGCGGTGGTGTTGTCGACGATCAGCGGGATGCCCGCCATGTCGGCAACGCGGGCGATTGCGTCGATGTCCGAAAGCGCGCCGCCGGGGTTGCAGATCGTCTCGCAGAACAGGGCGCGGGTGTCGCTGTCGATGGCCTTCTCGATCTCTTTCGGGTCGTCAAAGTCGACGAACTTGGCCGACCAGCCGAACTTGCGGATGGTGTTCGAGAACTGCTGGATCGTGCCGCCGTAAAGCTTGGTCGAGGCGACGACGTTCCGGCCCGGCTGCATCAGCGGGAACAGCGCCATGATCTGCGCGGCGTGGCCCGAGGAGCAGGCGATGCCGCCCGCCCCGCCTTCCAGCGCGACGACGCGGTTCGCCAGCGCCGAGACGGTGGGGTTGGTCAGGCGGGAGTAGATGTAGCCGATTTCCTGCAGGTTGAAGAGCTTCGCGGCGTGGTCGGCGTCGCGGAAAACGTAGGCAGTGGTCTGGTAGATTGGCACCTGCCGGGCACCCGTAGCCGGGTCGGGGTCAGCGCCGGCATGGATGGCGAGCGTGTCGAATCCGAGGGGTCTGTCGGTCATGTGATCCTCCTGTGGTTGGGGTGAGGGTAGGGGGGATCGGGGACATAGGCAACCGGGATGCGCCGCGCGCGGTGCGATTGGCGAATATAGGGAAATCAATAACTTGGCGACGGGCGTTTACGAAAGATTCATCTCTGCCCGCGCGGTGGAGGAGAAGGATCGTTGCGGCTGCACCGGCTTCCGTGCTTGGATCGACCCAGTGTGACACTGGAGCCCGCACCGATGCTGACCCCCTTCCATCTGGCCTATCACGTCACCAGCCTTGACGAAGCCCGCGCGTTCTATGGCGGGGTGCTGGGCTGCCGCGAGGGGCGCAGCACGGGGACCTGGGTGGATTTCGACTTTTTCGGCCACCAGATCAGCCTGCATCTGGGCGAGCCCTTCAAGACGACGGACACCGGCAAGGTCGGCGACCACATGGTCCCGATGCCGCATCTGGGGCTGGTGCTGCTGTTGCCGGACTGGCGGCGGCTTGCCGACCGGCTGACGACAGCGGGGGTGGAGTTTGTCCTGCCGCCTCAGGTGCGTTTTGAGGGCCAGCCGGGGGAACAGTGGACGATGTTCTTCCGCGATCCGAGCGGGAACCCGATCGAGGTGAAGGGGTTCGCGACGATGGAGAGCGTGTTCAAAGGGTGAGAGTACGCTGTCGCAATCGGTCGGGCAGGGTGTCTTTCGCAGAGCGGAGGGGAGTTTCTGCGCAGAGGCATATTCTTCTGGATCAGGAACGAGTGACGTCAGGCAAGTCGGCGGACAACCCACACCGCAAACACCTGGTCGGGGCGAGTGGTGCGCTGTAGCGCACCCTACGATGCGAATCCGGTTGCGCTTCGGCGGCGGCTCGCGGACTTTGGTCTGCTGGCAGAGAGGTAGGATATGGCGACGGAATCGGCAGGGGTTGATCTGGTCTCGGTGGTGACTCTTCTGGGCGCGGCGGTCGTTGCGGTGCCGGTGTTCAAGCGGATCGGGCTGGGGTCTGTGCTGGGCTACCTGGCCGCCGGACTGGTGATCGGGCCGTTCGGGTTGGGCCTCTTCTCGGACCCGATGACGATCTTGCATGTCGCCGAATTGGGCGTGGTGATGTTCCTTTTCATCATCGGGCTGGAGATGGAGCCGTCAAAGCTTTGGGCGATGCGGCGCGACATCTTTGGGCTAGGGCTTTTGCAAGTGCTGGTTTGCGTGGCACTGCTGGGGCTGGTCGGTGTGGCGCTGGGCTATCCCTATGCGGTCTCGCTGATCGCGGGGGCCGGGTTCACCCTGACCTCGACCGCCATCGTCATGCAGATGCTGCAGGAACGGAACGACATCTCCTCGCCCAAGGGGCAGCGGATGGTGTCGATCCTGCTGCTTGAGGATCTCGCCATCGTGCCGCTGCTGGCGCTGGTGGCTTTCCTCGCGCCGGGGGGCGAGGACCTGACGCTGATGGACCGGCTGCAGGGGGTGGGCATCGGCCTTGCGGCGATTGCGGTGCTGGTGGTGGCGGGGCTTTACCTTTTGAACCCGATGTTCCGGGTGCTGGCCGCCTCCCGCGCGCGGGAGGTGATGACGGCGGCGGCGCTGCTGGTGGTATTGGGGTCCGCGCTCTGGTTGCAACTGGGCGGGCTGTCGGCGGCGATGGGGGCCTTCCTTGCCGGGGTTCTTCTGTCGGAATCGAGTTTCCGCCACCAGCTTGAGGCCGATGTAGAGCCGTTCCGGGGCATCCTTCTCGGGCTCTTTTTCCTTGCGGTCGGAATGGCGCTGGACCTGTCGGTCATCGCTGCGAACTGGCGGCTGATCGCGGTCAGCGTGCTGTCGCTGATGGCGCTGAAGGCCGCGATCATTTACGTGGTCGCGCGCGTCACCAAGGCGGGTCACCGCGAGGCGCTGGAGCGGACCGTGCTGATGGCCCAAGGCGGCGAGTTCGCCTTTGTCCTCTATTCCTCGGCGTTCAGCTTTGGCCTGCTGGATTTTGAGTCCACCGCGATCCTGAATGCCATCGTCATCGTCTCGATGGCGCTGACGCCGCTGATGATTGTCCTCCTCGACCGGTTCCAGCCGGAGGAGGTGGTATCGACCGAAGGCATGGAGGCCCCGGAAGGCTTGTCGGGGCAGGTGCTGATCATCGGCTTCGGGCGTTTTGGCCAGATCGCCTGCCAGCCGCTTCTGGCGCGGAAATGCACCATCACCATCATCGACGACGACCCCGAGATGATCCGCGCCGCCGAGACCTTTGGTTTCAAGGTCTGGTTCGGCGACGGCACGCGGCTGGACATCCTGAAAGCGGCCGGTGCGGGAACGGCGCGGGTGGTGCTGATCGCGACGGACAAGCCGGGTGTGACGACGCGGATCGCGCGGCTGGTGAAGCATGAGTTTCCGAACGCCACCGTGCTGGCGCGGGCCTGGGACCGGGCGCATGTGCTGGAACTGATCAAGGAGGGCATCGACCACCACATGCGCGAGGTGTTTCATTCGTCGCTGGCGCTGGGGGGGCAGGCGCTGGCGATGCTGGGGGTGGAGCCGGAGGAAATCGAGGAGATTGCCGAAGGAATCCGCAAGCGCGATGCCGAACGGCTGGCGCTGCAGACGGCGGGCGATATCTATTCCGGCCTCAGCCTGACCATCGGCAACGCCGAGCATACGGTGCGGACCGCCAGCTAAAGCCTTGCGTGAAGGCGGCTGGGCGCGGTGCCGAAGCGGGCGGTGAAGGCCTTGGAGAAATGCGACCGGGTGGCAAAGCCGCAGGCGGCGGAGATTTCCGACAGGCTGAGGTCGGTGCCCGAAAGCAGGTTCCGCGCGTGGTCGAGCCGCATGTCGAGGTAGAACCGCGCGGGGGGCTGGCCAAGCGCCTTGCGGAAGATGCGTTCGACGTTGCGGCGGGAATAGCCGATGCGGGCCGAGAGGTCCTCCATCGACAGCGGTTCCTCGATGTGCCGCTTCATCAGCTCGACCATGGCCGAGAGGCCGGGGTTGCGGATCTGGGCGACGGCGGAGAGGGACGACCGTTGCCCCGGATCGCGGCCGATGCCGACGCGGCGCAGGCACATGTCGAGGACCATGGTGGCAAATGCTTCGCCCTGGTCGCGGGCGATGATGTCGATCATCAGGTCGGTCGCCGCCGCCCCGCCGCCCGAGGTGAGGATACGGTCGTCGATCTCGAACTTGGTCTCGGAGGGGGTGAGGGTGGGAAACATCTCGCGGAAGGCGGGCTGGTTCTCCCAGTGCAGCGTGAAGCGACGGTTGGTGAGGAGGCCCGCTTTCGCGAGGGCGAAGGGGCCGGTGCAGAGGCCGGCAACTGTGCCGCCGTGGCGGTGGTGGCGCTGGACGGCGGCGACAAGGGCGGGGGTGATCGCCCTGTCGGGCTGGTTCCCGGCGCAGACGACCAGCGTCGCGTCGCGGGTGGGTGTGCCGAGGGGGCCGTCGACCTGCACGGTGAGGCCGCAGGACGAGGTGACGGGCTGGCCATCAGCGGTCGCGGTCCGCCAGGCGTAGAGCGGGCGCTGGGAGAGCTGGTTGGCGATACGCAAAGGCTCGACCGCCGAGGCGAAGGCGAGGAGGGTGAAGGAGGGGCAGATCAGGAAGTCGAAGGCGCGGGTCGGCGCGTCGCTGCGGGCGGGGCGGAAATAGGCGGCGCCCGCCGGGATCAGGGGGGTGCTGTCGGCGCTCATGTCTGGGGGGCGCCGACGGCGCGGCGGTCGGGTTCGGGCGGGGACATCAGGCTTTCGAGCTTCGCCTTCACCGCGTCCGGCCAGGGCATCGAGGTGTGCTTGTCGAGCCAGCTTGCGGCCAGCACCTGTTCGACCGACCAGCGCTGTTCCTCGCCGCAGTGGATGGTGTGGCGCAGGCGGACCGAGGATTTGCCGACCTTCAGGATCGTGAGCCGGAAGGTCAGCGTGTCGCCGAAGAACGAGGGTTTCGAGAAGTCGCAGGTCAGGTGGACAGTGGGCGTGCCCCAGCGTTCGTTCCAGATGATCTCGTGCCAGGGCCAGCCGATATGGGCCCAGAACTCCTCGACCACGCCGTTCAGGATGTTGAGGTATGCCGGGTAGTAGGCGGTGCCCGAGATGTCGCAATCGCCGAAATGCAGCATGCGGTCGGTGGTGAAGCAGACGGTCATCTTGTCCCCTTTTGCGACAGGCATGGCGCGTTTTGGCACGGAAGGCCGTCTCAGTCCAGCGGGACGGCGGTGGTGTATTTGGTCTGGCGCAGCACGAAATGGGTGGTGGAGGAGCGGACGACGCCAAGAGCCAGAAGGTCGTGCATCAGGAAGCGCTCCAGGTCCTCGGGGTCGCGGGCCATGACCTTGATCATGTAGTCGTCGGCCCCGGTGATGGTGGCGCATTCCACGATGCGGTCATGTGTTCTGGTGAAGTCATCCAGCTTGCGGATTGTTGCTTCGGAATGGTCCATGAGTGACAGGTGGATATAGGCCAGCGTCGGCATGCCCACGCGGCGGCGGTCGACGAGCGCGACTTCGGCCCGGATCACCCCGGCCTCGCGCAGGGCCTTGACCCGGCGCCAGCAGGGCGAGGGCGACATCTGGGCGATCTCGGACAGGGCCTGCACCGACAGGGTGCTGTCACGTTGCAGGGCGGCGAGGATGCGGCGGTCGGCGTCGTCAAGGGGGTATAGGGTATCAGGTTTCACTTTTCTGTCCATTCTGGGAACGAGTTTGCGAGATTGTGACAGAATGAGCCGAGAAAGAAATGAGATTCCACGAAAATGGGGCAAGCTGGTCAGGTGACGCTTCAGGAGGAGGCCGCCATGCCGACCAGCTATGCCGCAAAGCAGCCCGATGCCGCGGGCTTCATCGACTATACCGGGGAGGAAGACGCGGTCTGGCAAGATCTGGTGGCCCGGCAATGGCCGATGGTCCAGCGCCATGCCGCCCGGCCCTATCTGCGCGGGCTGGAGGTGCTGGACATGCCGCGTGACCGGGTGCCGCAATGCCCGGACCTGTCGCGGAAGCTCAAGGCGCTGACCGGCTGGCAGGTGGTGCCGGTTCCGGCGCTGATCTCCTTCGGGCGGTTCTTCGCGATGTTGGCGGAGCGGTCCTTCCCGGCGGCCAGCTTCATCCGCAGCCGCAAGGATTTCGACTATATCGAGGAGCCGGACATCTTTCACGAGATCTTCGGCCACACGCCCCTGCTGACCGACCCGCGCTTTGCCGGGTTCTCGCAGGCGATCGGGCAGGCGGGGTTGCGCTGCGCCAAGGAGGACTATGCCTGGCTGATCCGGCTGTACTGGTTTTCCATCGAATTCGGGCTGACGGTCGAGGACGGGGTGACGAAGACCCTGGGGTCTGGTCTGGCGTCCTCTCCTTCCGAGCTTCTGTGGTCGGTGGGCTTGGGCGAGGGGCAGCCGGAGCTGCGGCCCTTCGACGTGATCGACATCCTGCGCACGCCCTACCGGATCGACATCCACCAGCCGGTCTATTTCGTGATCGAGCGGATGGATGACCTGTTTGCCGCGGCGGAGCGGGATCTGTTGGCCGATGTGGCGACCGCGCGGAAGCTTGGGCTGCATGCGCCGAAGTATCCGCCGAAGCTGGAGAGCGCCTGATGGAGCGGCTGGACCCCGCCGCTTGCCGCGCACGGATGGCGGGGCTGCACGGGGACTGGGTGCTGGGCGAGGGGAGCATTACCCGCAGCTTTGCCTTCAAGGGGTTTGCGAAGCCGGTGCAACTGGCAAACCTGCTGGCCTGGTATGCCGAGAAGACCAGGCATCACCCGGACATTGCCTTCGGTTTCGGCTATTGTCGCGTCACCTGGACCACGCATGATGCGGGCGGATTGACCGAAGCAGACTTCGCGGCGGCGGAAGGATTTGACAGGCTGCTCGTCTAGGGCGCGGACTCAATTGTTTTGAGCCAGATCCGGGCGGAAGCGAGAGCGACAGCGGCGAGGAAGTTTGTCGCGTGTTTTTCGAAGCGGGTTGCGATGCGGCGGAACTGCTTGAGCTTGCAG
>JAFLCY010000002.1:56503-98363 GCA_017303485.1 Rhodobacterales bacterium | reverse complement strand
CCGCATCGCATCCGCCAGGAGCACTGCCTTCGTCTGGACAGTCGGCACTGCGTCGGCGGGCAAGTCGAAACGTGCCGCGGCAACCGGCTGGGTTTCAAGCGAAGGGTCGAGGATGACAGTGTTGTTCTCGCTGCCGGAAAGAGGGCGTAGCGCCAGAATTCCCTCACGCGGGGACGGCAATGCCACCCATTCCCGCCCTCGGGCACGCACCAAGTCTCCCGGAGCAAAATTCACGGTCATTAGATCAATCCTTGAACATCGAAATCAACGCGTCCGGCACGCCGTCCGCGCAAGTCTCGGGCAATTCGAAAAGGGTCCAGCCCTTAGTGTCAGCGATCTCGCGCACAGCTGCCGATAGGGCACTGGTGCAGGCGGCAACAAAATGGGTGCGCCAGGCAAAACGCATCTCCTGGTCCGCAAAGTTGACTGAAGCGCCGTCTGGGGCCGGGATGCCCGCATCCTTGAAGGCTGCATCCCATCCGTCGACACCTGCCTGGCGTGACGAACCGGCAGCCAGTACGATTTCACCCCGAGCCAGATCGATCAGCATCTGCTTTGCCTCGGCGCTGGCGCGGTCGATCAGCTCGTGATCTGGCTGGTTGAAATAGGACAGTAGGCAACGATAGCAGCCCCGGACACAAGCATCGCTGTCCCGGTCCACAAGGAGCGACGCATCACCCGCAGCGATGGCGTCATCGACCTTGTCGAAATGCATCAGGGAAAGGGCTTCACGTGCGACCTTGCCCAAGGCGTGTGGATCTTCGACAAGGCGATTCAGGACACCGGCACCGCCCTCGGTCGCTTCATAAGCGAGGATCGAGCGCCGGTTGTCTCGCGCGGGCAATGGCTCGCCGAGGATCTCACCCTCTTCAAGTTGATAGGTGACCGCGATTCCGCGCAACAGCGCATGTTGGACGGTCGCGATGGTTTCCGGGGCGTAGGCATCCGGATCAAGGAAGCGGAGCAGCAGCGCGTTCTTGCGATCGCGCACGATCGGCACGATGCACACCGGTCGCACGACATCGGGCGGCACATCGACGTCCGGTTCCTCGTCTTCCGACTTTGCCCAGTAGCCACTGCGCGGATCGATGTTGAAACCGAAGACCGTCTGGTTCTTGCGCCGTTTCAGGCCCTTGTTGATGCGGCTGATCTCGGCGCTGTTGGCATACTGGAGGGCGAGGATCGATGTATCGCCGCAACGGAAATCAGCCTCAGTGACCTGGAGCCGCCCATCCTTTCGGGGCCAGGAGAACACGGTCTGGATATCGAAGCCCTGTCGAACACGTTCCTCGTCATTCGCGGTGATCCGGTCCGCCGGGGCGGCCTCGACGTTGTCGATCCGGAGCGTCCGCTGCACCGGCACTTCGCCCGCCATGGGTGAGTTGCAGGCGTGACAGCGTTCGACCTCACCTTCGTGGCAGGCGCCGCAGTTGGAACAGATGAAGATGTCCTTGGTTGCCAGTTCCGAGCCATCCCCCGTGCGGACCTCGGGCGGCAGCTTGGCCTTCATCACCCGGTAGGCCCGGCCCTCGTGGTAGATCAGGCTGCGCGGTCCGAACTCGGAAATCGCGAGGAACCTTGCGCGTTGCAGAAAGGAACCGGCTTTGCCCTCACCCGGGACAAAGGCATAGAGCGGCAGCCGCGGGAAGTTGTAGCCCGGCAAGAAGCCCTCGGTCGCAAGGTATCTGTAGGAATAGAAATCGGATCCATTGGTGGCCTTCCCCTGTTCGAGAATGGCGATCTGGTCGCTTGCCTGCATCTGGGCGGCCTTGATCTTGCGCCGGTCTGCGCCGGAGAGGCCCGTGATCTCGGACCGGCTGTTCGCCTCCATCAACTGGGTCCGCGCCGAATTGTAGAGTTCGCGCCAGCGATCAAATGCGCGGTCGAATTCCTGCGGCGCGCACATCGCGACCTCGAGGATGAAATTCTCCTTGTCGCCCATCCAGGCCGGTTTCTTGCCGTCCATTGAGGCAAGTATCTGATCCAGCACCCGCTTCATCGGCGCGCGCGCAGCCGTCACAAGGTTTGGCCGGTTGATGACCTCGATCACTTCCTGCTTCAGCGGGTATTTCGCCTCCTTCAGGTCAAGGATTTCGGGGATATCCGGCGAGAGCGCCAGCTTGGCCTCGGCCAGCCAAACGGCATGCAAGTGCGATCGGACCAGTTCTTCATTAGTGATGTCGAGCGCAGGCGGCCGGACAACCCCGGCGACCATGTCGTTCCGGCGCTCGAAGAAATACTGATCGTGAGGGGATTGCGCGGCGCAATAGGTGACGATGACCGCTGCCTGCCCGGATCGACCGGCCCGGCCTGCCCGTTGTGCATAGTTGGCAGGCGTCGGCGGGACGTTACGCAGATAGACGGCATTCAGCGCAGAAATATCGACGCCGAGTTCCATCGTCGGTGAACAGAAGAGGGCAGGCAGGAACTGATCGGACTCTCCGGACGCCTTGATTTCGGCAATGTTCTCCTTGAGCTTCGCGCGGTCGTCATCCTCGAAGCGGAACCGCCATTCCCGCCACTCGCGCTGCCTTTGCGAAACCTGAGCGGTGTGTTCACGTCCCTCCAGACCCCAATAGGTGCTGCGGCCCCGCTTAAGGTCGGTCGCAATGGCGCTGTAGAGATCGTGGAAATAGCGGTTCCCCTGCGCCTGTCCGGTTCGGACGGCCTCGCCAGGGACAATGCGAACAGCCGAGGGAGACAACCGCCACCCAAGCAAATCAGCCTCGATTTCCACAAGCGAAACCAGACCTTCGCGTGCCATCAGTTCAAGGAGGCCGGTCATCACGACGAGGTATTCGTCCTTGTTCAGCTTCGTTCCGATCATGCTCCTGCGGTTGATTGACCGTCCGATCCGGGAGTTGTGGCCGGCGCGAATGATGGTCTGCTCTTCACGCAGCCCGACGCGATCCTTTCCGGGCGCCTGCAAGAACAGTGTAGACCTGCTTCGGGGCGTTTCCTTTTGGTCGATGGCCCAAGGTGCCCGCAACAGGTTCCGCGACTTTTGTCCGACCGTGTCGAGAACGGTCAAATCAAGGGCCTCTGTGCTGACGGCCAGACCTTCCAGCAACGCGCCAAGGATTTCCTTGAGCAGCTTCTTGC
The DNA here is from genome assembly GCA_017303485.1 of Rhodobacterales bacterium. GTDB lineage: Bacteria > Pseudomonadota > Alphaproteobacteria > Rhodobacterales > Rhodobacteraceae > Tabrizicola. The sequence continues at coordinate 95,261 of JAFLCY010000002.1, read as the reverse complement.
ACGCTTGCGCGTCGAGTTCACCGAGTGCGGGATGCACCGCCATCAGGGCCTCGCGATCCTGTGCGATGTCGTCGAGGCCGATGAACTCGACGTCGACCAGCTTCAGGACCGACAGGCTGGGATTCGTATAGCGCCAACCCCGTCGCAGGTCCGTCCAGACGCGGTGGGCAAGCACCTTGGCCAGTGAACGCTGGGCGTCTTCGCGCACAACTGCGCCAGCTTCGGGGTCCAGCATCCAATGGATGCGGGCGTCCTTGTTCGATGCTGTGAAGCCGAGTGCTTTCACAACTCGCAGGCCGAACTCATCCTCTGCAATGCCGTCCGAGCCTGCGTCGATGACAGCACGCAGGATGGCGCCGCGCAGCAAGCTGACAAACAGGTAGTCGTTGAAATGTCCTGCCTGAAGGGCGGCGTCCTGGCGGTTGTCGGTGAAACCGAGCAGCTTTCGCTTCTCGGCGGGGACGCCGCTTGCATCGCCATTCATCCACTCAAGGGCTGTCGACACGAGGTGGGTAGTTGCCGAGCTTCGGCCTTCACCCGAAAGTCCGGCAAGCTTGCTGCGCTCTCGCATGCTCGGATGGGGTTGATCCAGGCAGCAGGGACAGAACCCGAACTTGCCTGGGATGAACCAGAAACTGATTCCGTCCGGACTGTAGCGTCCATCGGGTCGCACCGTAACCTGCTCAGGCAGCCGGCCCTTCCGGTTGGCACGCAGGCGTTCGACGCCGTTGCGCTCTTCGCGCCAGTCTTCCGGGTAGGATTCGACGTCCCCGGTGAATTCGTAATCTTGGTCATCTCCGCGAACAGGAGTCAGATATCCAGCAACATCGCCTTCCGGGTCCTGGATCGGAGTATCGTCGATGTTTCTGGGCAGAAAGCGAAGCCCGTCGGCATCCTCGGATTTGGTAACGACATGGACTTCGTGCCCGCACTCACGACAGAACCGCGTCGGATAGAGGCGATGGCCCGGGGCATCGGGATCCTCCAGCTGGCCCTCGAAAAGAACCCGCCTCGGGCGATGGGTCAACGTCGTGAAAATCTCACCGGCACCGGAAATGAACCGATGCAGCTTGAATGCAAGGAAAGCGCCGGACCCTTCGCCGCCGCGCGCGGTTTCTGGCAGGCTGACGCGGGTCAGGAATTGCTCGAAACCTCGCCGGCATGTTTCTTTATCGAGACCGCTTTCCTCCGAAAGTTGTTCAACAGCTTCGTCGAAGGGGACAGGCTTCTTGCGCTTCAGTTCCTGCCCGTCATCAAGGCCGATCGCTAGCTCGGCCCAGACAGCGAGGGGATGGCGCCGCAGCGCCTCATCCGTCAGTGTTGCCGGCAGGTCGCTGCCAAGGGCTGTCGCGAGCTGCTGCCGAACATCTTCCAGCTTTAGGCGGTCATCCGTCGCGCGCTGGAGGGACTCGTCGATAACGGCATCAGGGCCGATCGACGCCCCGAACAGGCGCGAGGCGACATCTGCCACTGCTTTCGCACGACCGGCCTCTGATCCCTCACTTGCCATGGTGGCCGATGTGCCGATGCAGATCGGCGCTTTGGCTGGTGCGCAGCGGTTCCGAAGGCGGCGCACGAGGATCGCCACATCGGCGCCCTGACGCCCGCGATAGGTATGCAATTCGTCGAGTACGATGAACTCGAGCCCGCTGGCATTGTCGATGACTTTGGTATCAAGAGCATCCTGTCGTGTCAGAAGCAGCTCGGCCATCATGAAGTTCGTGAGCAAAACATCGGGCGGATTGTCAGCGATCCGCTGGCGCTCTTCCTGGCTCTCCTGACCCGTGTAGCGCCGAACCACCGGCTTCAGCTCGTCTGGCAACCCGGATTGAGAAATGAACTTCTCGATTTCCTTGATCTGGCTATTTGCCAAGGCGTTCATCGGGTAGACGATGATGGCGCGCGTCTTGCGCGGCTGCCCTGCCTTGCGCGAACGAACGATGGCATCGACGACAGGGACAAAGAAGCACAGGGATTTCCCTGAACCGGTGCCCGTCGTCACAACAAAGCTTTGACCCGCCCGCGCCTTAGCAATGGACTGAGCCTGGTGCCGGTGAAACCGGATGGCCGTGGCGCCGATCCTGAAAATCTGGGCCGTGGCTGTGTCCAGATCCCCGGATGCAACAAGATCATCCACTGTGGGGCCTGACAGAAACCTAGGGTTCAGCGAAAGCAGGGCGTCGGGCCAGAAGCGGCCGTCATCATATTGACGCGTGACCTCGGCGGCGATGTCCTGTGCCCGGATTATGCTGAACGACTGCGAAAAACGCGCATAGGAGTCGATGAGGTTGTGATCGAATTCAAACGCTTTCATGGAAAATCCTACTGCTCCTTTGCCTGACCCTGGCGGCCGAGGGTTGTGTCACGGTTCAAGAGCACGATTTGCTGATCATGGGACTTCCTGGCGTCGGGATCGGTATCCAGCCCAAGCTGCCGAAGCGAGTAGTTGAGCCACCCCCGACGAACCTTTATCTCTGTCTTTCCACCCTTCATGCCATAGTAGAGCGCGATCACCTTGGCCTGCGTTTCGGAAAGTGCAGGGTGGGGGCCAATTTCTGGCGCCACGGCGGTGCGCCAGTCCTGATCATTTTTGGCTAGAATGTCGGACTCGCGGGAACTACAGATTTCGACGATCCGGGACAGCAGGAAATCCTCGGACACCTCGTCAGTGAAGCAGCTCGCTCGTGCTAGCCATCGGACGTCGTCGAACGCGATGGCATGCGGTGCGGTCTTGTACATCCAACTGATGGCGCGGTGGACGCGTAAGCCCATCGTTTCAGGGAAGCCGGCCCGAATGGCGCGCTGTTTTTCTTTGACCAAGCTGTATTTCAAACTGCCGCCCATCAAGTATCGCCTTTGAAAATCGCTTTCATGGCATCGCCCCGAAGTCGGATCGGCGATAGCTATCCACCATCGAGCGCAAACCTTCTGGCGCAACAACCTCGACCTTGTCACCCCACTGGTAGAGGTGCCAAGTCATTTCGAGCCATCCGGCTGCATGAAAGCGCACGATCAGGCCACCATCATTTTGCGGCTCGAGGATCTGATCCGGGTGAAACCTGAACCCGGCTGCGCGGTCGGCAGCTTCAGGTGCAAACCGCCAAACGACCTCTCCATATTGTTCCGGATCTTGCCAGACGCCGAAGGATTGCGCGGCATAGTCCGCAATGGTGAACCCTTCCTTCAGCGCAAAGCTCTCGTCGAGCGCTGTTGCCTCGCGGATGAGATCGATGCGGAAATTCCGCACCTCATCGGCCTTGGCTGGATCTCGGGCAGCAAGGTAGGTTCGATGACCCAGCAGCACACCATGAGGTTCGAGGATGCGCGACGTCGCGTCTGCATTGTAGAGAACGCGCAGCCGGAAAGGGCCGCGCAACGCCTCGATGATCGCGTCGAGGATGTCAGGGGAAACGCTGACGCGTGGGCCGGGACGTGTCACCTGGCCCATTGCCGTTAGAACCGCTTCGGCATCCGCTTCGACGCGGGCTGCGCTGCGTGAGGATAGCCGCGCGAGGAGCCCGTCGCGAAGATCGGTGAGAGCCTGTGCGTGCCGAAGACGTCCATCGGTCTCGGCTCCGCGTGCCGCAATCTCAAGCGCCTCGACTCCGGTCTCTTGGCGCAGCTGAAGCCGATCGAGGTGCGGATCGGAGAGGCGCCAGCGACGTTTTCTGTCCTCGCCGTCTTCCGCGATGACGTTGCCGAATGTCTCTTCGAGAGCGTCGGTCATGCGCTGAGCTGTTCGGTGTGAAACGTCGAATTCGGCGCAAATGTCTTCGAGGCTTATGCCATACCGCCGCGCCGCTGCCAGTTGGGCAAGACGGATCAGATCCTGGGCTTTCGCGAAAGACATAAGCGCACCGAGCGAGCCTGTCAGAGTTTGACACCCTCGCAGGCTAGGAAGGATCCTGCGCCCTGTCGAGTGATTCCCGTAGCAGGCGATTTCAGCACGAGTTCCTTGGGTTTGGCGGGGCGCACCAACTTGGCAGAAGGAACAGCAACATGAGTGGACGTGTCATCAGGATTGAACGGATATCCTCCCGGAGCGGCGTGTTGGAGGAACCGGTCGTTACCACCAGGGGCTATCAACTTGCCGACCCGGCGCATGGCAAGCACAAGCACCATGCCGAACATGCGACCTATGTGAAGACGCTGGACGAGGTGGCGGCGATGATCGAGCGCGGGTTCTCACTTCGGATGGGCGCCAAAGGCAAGGCCCCTTCGCTGATCGCGCCGAAGAGCCTGCGGATCGTACGTGCAAGTTAGAGGCGTGATCTCTAAGCACCTAGCATCACGAAGAAATCCGGGTAATGCTTAGTCGCATTCCGTTGCAGCGTAGTGGTGTGCATGACAGTTGTTGACACCCATTCGGGTTATTGAGCAAGCTGCAACTCGGGGACGATTCCGCTTCGGGTTGCGCTCATATTTAATTGTAGGAACCCATGCGGGAAGTTGGCGGCAATATCCTTTTCTCGGCGACAGACCTCATGCGGTTCATGGGCTGCGCTCACGCGACCCAGCTTGATCTGTTGCGCGTGCGCGGCGAAGGGCCTGAACCCGGTCAAGACACCGAAGATGCTGCCCTGCTGCAGAAGCAGGGAGATGCGCATGAGGCGGCGCATTTGGCGAAGCTGAAGGCATCCGGGCGGCACGTGATCGAGATCGATCGGGGTGATCTGCCTACCAACGCAGAAAAAACCCGCGCCGCACTTGCCACAGGGGCCGAGGTGGTGTTCCAGGGCGCGTTTCTCGCGGGCAACTGGGGCGGATGGTCAGACTTCCTGGAACGGGTCGAGCGCCCCTCGGCTCTGGGTCCGTTCAGCTATGAGGTGGCCGATACCAAGCTCAAGCGCCAGCCTCACCCGAAGCACGTGCTGCAACTGGTGCTCTACTCCGACCTTCTGACCGAGATACAAGGCGTGGCGCCCGAATTTGCCCATGTCGAGTTGGGGACAGGCGAGAGGGCGACCCTGCGGCTGGCGGACTATGCCCATTACGCGCGCGCCGCTCGCGCTAGACTTGAGGCCTTTGTGGCTGAACCCGCGACGACGCGGCCTATACCTTGTTCCGATTGCGCTCTCTGTCGGTGGGCGGATCACTGCAGCAGTGTCTGGGATGCCGAGGACAGTCTTTTCAACGTGGCGAACATCGCCAAGGGGCAGGTCAAGAAGCTGGAAGGCGCAGGGATCTCCACGATGGCGGGGCTGGCGACGCATACAGGCCCAATTCGCGGCATGGCGAATGAGACGCTGGAAAAACTGCGCACCCAGGCGCGCCTTCAGAATGCTCGGAAGGTAGGGGCACCCCACTTTGAGCTGCGTCCGCCCCAATTCGGGAAGGGATTTGATCTGCTGCCGGAGCCGCAGCCAGGTGACCTCTTTTACGACATCGAGGGCGATCCCCATTACGAGGCCGGGCTCGAGTATCTGCATGGCGTCTGGTTCGATGGAGGCTTTCGTGCCTTTTGGGCGCATGACCACAAGGCAGAGGCGCGGTCCCTGTCGGAACTGCTCGACTTCTTCCGGGACCGGCTCGCAAAGTTCCCGCAGGCGCGGATCTATCACTACGCTCCTTACGAAATCACAGCCCTGCGTCGTCTGACCGCGAAATACGGGATTGGTGAGGCGTTCCTCGATCGGCTGCTTCGGGAGCGACGCTTTGTGGATCTCTATGCCGTTGTACGCGGAGGACTGATCTGCTCCGAGCCCAACTATTCGATTAAGTCTCTGGAAGCCTTCTATGGGCTCGAACGCAAGGGCGAGGTCAAGACGGCGGGCGGTTCAGTTGTGGCCTATGAGCATTGGCGAGAAACTGGCGAGCAGCAGATCCTCGACGAGATAGAGGACTACAATCGCATCGACTGTATCTCGACGGAACGCCTCCGTGACTGGTTGGTTGAAATCCGCCCCGAAGGTCCTTGGCCGCAGTTCATCGAGCCAGCTGATGAAAAGGAAACCGAGGAGAATGTCGAGGCCGAGGCCCTACGCTCAAAGCTTGCCGCGTCACGCCTCCCAGAGGATAGGCAGTCGATGCTGTTCGACCTTGGGATGTTTCATAAACGCGAGGCCAAACCGGCCTGGTGGGCGATCTTTGACAGTCTGGGCAAGGATGATGAGGACTTGATCGATGATCTCGACGCCCTGGGGGGCCTCGTCGCGACGGGACCCGCTGAGCCGATCAAGCGTTCAGTGCAACGAAGCTACCGCTTTCCCGCGCAGGAAAGCAAATTGCGCGGCGGCAAGAAGGCCAGCATTCCGACGCCCGAGGGCTTCACATCGGTGAGCATCGAGGCGTTCGATCGGACGGATCGAACAATTACACTGAAGATTGGTGCGGCACGGGCGGATCTCTTGGCGGACCGTCTGACACTTCATCCCGACAAGCCAATCAATGCCGATGTGATCGCGTCCGCCCTGCGCGACGTGATCGAGGATCAATGTGGTCCTCGGAGCTACCGCGCCGTCGATAATCTTCTCTCGCGGTCGGCTCCGAGGCTGACGGGCGCAGGCCCCATTCTGCCGGAGGTTGACGTGGTCGCAGACACAATCGCGGCAGTCGGGCGAATGGATGAAACGGTGATGCCCATTCAGGGCCCTCCTGGGACCGGTAAGACCCATGTCACAGCGCGTGCAATTCTGTCGCTTGTCCGAGCAGGAAAACGGGTGGGCGTGGCCTCCAATTCCCATGAAGCCATTCGCAACGTCTTGATGGGATGTCTGAAGGCGCTGGAAGACGAAGATCTTCCGATTGACTTGGATCTCATCCACAAGGTGTCTGGAGATGAGGATGGCTATCCTCAGGACTGCCCGATCCAGCGCACCAATGACAACGCGGAAGCCGCGTCAGGTAGTCAGGTGGTGGGCGGGACGGCCTTCTTCTTCGCCCGCGACGAGAACGTTCAAGCCTTCGACTGGCTGTTCGTGGACGAGGCCGGACAGGTGGGGCTGGCCAACATGGCCGCCATGGGCCGGGCCGCGCGCAACATCGTGCTGGTGGGCGACCCTCGCCAGTTGCCGCAGGTGATCCAGGGCGCACATCCGGCGCCTGCAAACCTGTCCTGCCTGGAGTGGATGTTGGGTAATCACGCCACCATTCCGCCGGATCGCGGGATCTTCCTCGGCATCACACGGCGCATGCATCCGGAGGTCAATCGCTTCATTTCGGATCAGGTCTACGAGGGTCGTCTCGATAGTCACCCCGATACTGCCCGCCAGGCGGTGACCGGCACGAATTTTCCGGAAGCCGGCGCCTATTGGGTGCCGGTGGCACATGAAGGTAACGCGCAGGTCGCATTGGAAGAGGTCGAGGCCATTCGCGCGGCGTGCGAGAGCCTTCTGTCTGGGAATTGGAGCGACAACGATGGTGAAACCAGGCCTTTGGTTGAGAGCGACATCATCGTCGTCGCGCCCTACAACGCTCAAGTTAACGCGCTCCGCGAGGCTTTGCCTGCGGCGATCCGGGTGGGCACGGTGGACAAATTCCAAGGGCAGGAAGCACCAGTCTGTCTCGTGTCGATGACGGCCTCATCTGCCGAGGAAACTTCACGCGGCATGGACTTCCTGTTCTCGCTCAACCGCATCAATGTGGCGGTGTCGCGGGCAAAGGGCTTGGCACTGGTTTTTGGAGCGCCACGTCTGCGCGAAGCTAAGTGCGATACGGTCGAGCAAATGCGGCTGGTGAACACGCTGTGTTCTCTGAGGAGTGTAGAATGAGCCAACTCACACAGGACCGCCGCCTCGTCTTCTATGATGTTGACGGCACGGCTTATCGCCCGGTCCGAGACGGTGGAACCGGTCGGTCGGTCTTCAAGATCAAGCCCAAGGGGGCGAGCAACCTCGCGGCAGATGCTGTTCACACTGAAGAGTGGCTTGAAGTCGCACGTGCCATGCTAATCGATGGCCTCGCGGCGCGCTGCAAGGCGCTGTCCGGTGGGCAAGTGAACTATCTTCGTTACGGCGCTCAGAAACTGGTGCGCTATGAACTTGGTCCAGAACTCGCCCTCGCTCTAGGCATTCCTGCGGAAGGAAACGCGGGCGAGGCAGAGGTTTCCTTCTCGCGCGCGGCCATTGAAGCGGCCATGGATGCCTACGACAGCTACCGTGACAGTGGCGAAAATGGCGACATTTTCAACGCGTTTGGAGAACCTCGCGACTATTGGGTGCGTTCGACGCGTGAGCGTCAGAACCGTGTCTACCCAACCAAGCCGCTCGTTGGCTACATTCTGAGAAAGACCGATCTGAATGGTGGTTGGGGACAGAAAGCCGACGCGGCCGCACGAATGCACAATGCGGGCTTCATTGTCGTGGATCGGGACGACAAGCCGGCCACTCCACCCGAGAAAGCCGAGCACCTTCTGCGCGATGCGGATCGGATCCGCGTCTGCGCGTTGAACTATTTCATCGAGCCGGCTCGCGAGCGCGGGGCATCCAATGTGGCAATACGCGCCAGCGATCTCGCTCAAGCCATGGGGCTCAGAGACGCATTTCCGAACATTTGCCAGGTGCTCGGCGGAGACAAGTTCCAGCATTTGGCCAAAGTCCCAGCCCCAACGTACACCGAACCCAATCCCAGTAGCTCGACCACATTTACCTACCAGCTTGGATCAAGAGCGGAGCCAACTACCGTGACAGAAGCAATCCCCATCAAGTCGCCGTCCGCTACGAACCTGATCCTCTACGGCCCGCCGGGAACGGGTAAGACCTACCGTACGGCTTTGGAGGCGGTGCGGCTCTGTTTGGGGGACAATGTTACCGCAGAATTTGAGAACGACCGAGACGCTCTGATGACTGAGTATCGACGACTTGTGAATGATGGTAGGATCGAATTTACGACCTTCCATCAGTCCTTTTCTTACGAAGAGTTTGTTGAAGGCCTTCGGCCCAGTGCCGGAGAAGCTGAAACGAACACGCCTGAAGAAGTCCGCTCAGGAGGGGGCTTTGATTTAAAGCTTCACGACGGAATTTTCAAACGCATCAGTGAACGCGCACGTCTAGACCAAGGAGATGATGATCACGCTCAACATCTGGACCGGAGCCAAGGTCTCTTCAAACTCAGCCTCATCGGCTCAGACTGGCGGGATCAACTCGCTTCAGCAATGAATCAGCGTCAAATATCATGGGGTTTCGGCGCGGGCACTGATTGGTCAGCACCAGAATTCGAGGACTTCCAATCGATCAAGCAACTCTGGTTAGAGAGCAATCCAGGAACTGACGGTCGGTCGGCAGACATAAGCGGTACTTGGTATTTTAGAGGCGCAGTCGATGTCGGCAGCTATGTTCTCCTCACCGTAGGGAAAAATCGTATTGTCGCATTGGGACGCATCGCTGGTGACTATGAATTTCATCCGCATGCAGGTGATCGGCAGCATACCCGAAAAGTTGATTGGATTTGGGGTGACGAGAGAGGGGCAGATAGGTCGTCGTTCTACCCTCAAACTTTTAGTGCTTTTCAGCCGATGTATCAGTTGGCACCTGACAAAATCGACTGGGATGCATTGGAAGAGATTGCGTTCCAAAACAAAACAAGATCAACGACGCCTGCTGGGCAACGGGGTGCAGAACAGCCCCTTGGCGATGGCTACGGTCCTTCCGATACACAATCTCTTGCTGAAGATGGCATCCATCTGGAGCCGTTAGTTGATCTGGACAAGTTGGACTTGGACGAGGAACCACAAGGTGAACTCTTCACAGTCGGAAAATTGCCGCCAGTTCGCTCCAGTACGTTTAGGCATCTTGCACAAGACGTCGCTAAGCAGATGGCTGAGAGGTATCCGCAAGGGTTCGCGCTGAACCAATACCGTGACGCTCTAGTGAAGTCTGGGAAGATGGCGGCCATTGAACCAATGGGGGGGTGGGAAAACCACAATATGCCCAGCTGGGCAAGTCATCCGGCGCAGGGGTGGCTTGTTCCCAAGGCAGAGGCAAGTGAAACCTCTAGACGGGGTGGTGGGATGCCATCTATTAACGTGAGTGATGAAAATAGGGCTAGTAAAGGCTCTGAGAAACCCTCCAACCAATACGTTCTAATCATCGACGAGATCAACCGCGCCAACATCTCCAAGGTCTTCGGTGAGTTGATTACGCTGCTGGAACAAGACAAGCGCCTGGGGGCGCAGAACGAGGTGCGCGTTCAGCTCCCGTACTCAAAGAAGCCGTTCGGTGTGCCTTCCAATCTGCACATCATTGGAACGATGAACACGGCGGACCGCTCTATTGCTCTGCTCGACACTGCATTGCGCCGTCGCTTCAGTTTTCAAGAGTTGATGCCCGATCCGAAAGTGCTTTCAGAGAATGTTGGCGGCATCAATCTCAGGAAGCTTCTCTTCACGATCAATGAACGTGTCGAGTATCTGTTCGACCGAGAGCATCAGATAGGGCATGCATACTTCACGGGATGCCGTAGACGGTCAGACGTCGAGGAAGTGATGCGCCACAAGGTCATCCCGCTTCTGGCAGAGTACTTCTATGAGGATTGGTCCAAGGTGGCCGCGGTGTTGGGCGACGGGCCGGCAACGAGCAGGAAACACTTCCTTGAAGCCAGTAGTCTGCCGCCGCCCAATGGTATGTCTGAGGACGATCTGAACGTTGCCAAGCTGCGCTGGAGCGTGAAGCCGGAGTTTGACTTCTCGGAGTTCGAGGCCTCATGAAACCGTTCACTGTCCGTGAATGGGACAAGCTCACCTATGGAGATAGCAAGGACCAGATCCCAGCACATTTGGCGGATCGGCTAGCGGCCTTGGCGCAACGCTCGCCGTTTTCAGGAAGAGGTGGGAACGGCGTGCTAGAGCATGGCCGGCATGCCCTGCGGGCGCGGGGGGTCGTCGGTATACTCGCCGCAGAGGATTGTAGCCTGGAGATCTTACCCAAGATCGAGGTCGCGCCCGACGACTCAGTCGAGAACCAGAATGCGGCAATCCGAAAGCGACTAATTCACATGCTTGCCGTTGCACTGAATCTGAAACTGGATCTCGGGTCGGTAACTGACCTGGCCTGGCAGCGGGAGACCCTGCTCGAAATCTTGATCCGCATCTTTTGCGACAAGCTTACCGAAGCTGTCCGGAAAGGAATGCCACGCCGCTACATCGAGCACGAGGACGATCTACCCGCCCTGCGGGGCACGTTGGACGTCGTTCGGCAATTTACACGCAATGCTGTGAATGCGTCTCGCCTCGCATGCCGATTTAATCTCCTTTCGGAGGACATGGCGTTAAATCGGATCATGAAGGCTGCAGTTAGGTCTCTGTCTCGTACCTCACGGAGTACGGCAAATCAGCAGCGCCTTCGCGAACTGGCTTTCGTCTACGCAGACATCGCGGACATCGAGCCCGCAGCATTGCGATGGGATGACGTGGTAATCGACAGAACCAATCGCCGCTGGCAGGAGCTTCTCAGTATGGCACGGCTTTTCTTGGAGGGCCGGTATCAGACAACAACAGACGGTTTTGGCCGTGGCACCGCGCTGCTCTTCGAGATGAACACGTTGTTTGAGGAGTATGTTGGACGCCTGATTTCGCGCGCGTTGGCTGGGACGGGCATGACCGTCTCTCTGCAGGGCGGGCGTCTCTTCTGCTTGTCGGCTGAAAGGACGGAGCGCGGTCTTTTCCAGACTAAACCAGATATTCTGATCCGACGTGGGGGTGCCGTGGTCCATGTGATCGACACCAAATGGAAGCGGATATCTTCCCGGATCGATGATCCGAAGCAAGGGGTTTCACAGGGCGACGTCTATCAGATGATGGCCTATGCTCAGCTATATGGCGCGCCACGTCTAACGCTCCTCTATCCTCATCATTCGGGACTGGGTAGCCGAGAGCTCGTTCTCGCTCGGAACCGTATCACTGGCCACGACACTATTCTCGAAACGGCAAGCATTGATGTGGCGAACGGTAAGGACATGCTTGGTCGACTGCGGAGCCTGATCTTGGTCGACGAGGCTGACGCAATGAAGGCCTTGCTTGCCTAACCGCGAAAAAATCAGTCAGTGTGCGCATGCTGACCCAAGTAGACGATCTCGCAGATTGAATTGGCTGGATATCAGCGGCCCGCAAGCATTGCGCCTATAGCCGTGGAAGATGTGGGAGGCCGCGCCCGCTTCTCGACCTCCCAAGTCTATCAACCACGCGCCGGCAGGCATGCTAGCACGTCGCCGACCATCTGGGTCGGCTCGATGGGCCCCGACGGGTTCGCCGTCCTCCCCATCGCCACACTCGATCCGCCCCACAGTGCGGCGTCTCCTGTGGTCCCCGCGCTTGTCGGGTCCGGGTCCCCATCGCCTTCAGCCGATCGTTCGATCGGCGCCTTCACCCTCGGATTCCGTGAGCGACCGGAATTCACCGAGATATTCGCCGCGGTGCCGCCCCAGCCAGGATACCACTTTCGGATTGCCGAGAAGCTTTCGGATGTAGCCGCGCGCCACCGTCAGGTGCAGCGTATCGACACCGTAGGTTTCCTCGAAGGATTTCACCTGGGTCTGCAGGCTCGCCAGCTCGCGCTCCATCTTCGCCATCTGCTCAGTGGAGACTTGACCATCTCTCTTCGGTTGCTTTCGGCGCGGAACAGCGAGTGCTGTGTCAGGCGTGGCTGCCAGAAGTGCTTTTGCAAATTGGACCGAGTAGTTGTGCTGACCTACCATGAGTTCGGCGGCTTCCACCTGCCGGATCGGCCCCATCCGTCGCAAGATGTCGAACACTGCCATTGGTGCGGAGGTGTCCTTCAGTACCTCCACAGCTTCGGGGCAGATCCCGTTGAGGAGCCGCGTTCTCCGAAAGATCGTCTCTATGTTGAGACCCAGAGCCTCAGCAATCGCTGCTTCCGGCACACCGCGTGCGATCGCACGCTTGATCATGCTGTGCTCCTGGACCGCCGCCAGCCGGTTGACCCGTTTGTTGTAGGTGTAGGTTTCGTCATCGGTGGACACGAGACATTCCACACGCTGGATGCCGAGGTCCTTCAAGGCCTCAATCCGCATGTGGCCATCGAGCAGGAAGAACCTTGCAGCATCGTCCGGGTTGCGTGCCACGACCGGTGCCTCGACCAAGCCGATCGCCTTAACCGAGCCTCGGATTTGCGCGTACTTCTTGCTCTCCTTGGCACCCGGGCGCAGCACCTTCAGCGGAACAAGCTGTTCGATTGCAAGGTCGACGGTGTCTGGTTCGAAGGCAAGTTTTACGGCATTCGTTCCACGGCGATCAGCGCTCATCGGACTGGCTCCGGCATCAGGCGGTCTGCAAGAGCTCTGGGCATATCGATGAGGCCTTCATCGCGAAGAAGGTCCGGGAACTCCCCCTGCGACAACAGATCCCGCAGTGCTTCGACGATGAAGATCAGCCGAGCCTGGGTCACGTCGGATTTCCGGACCAGGATGCGTTGCTTGTCGGCCTCACGCTGGTAGAGCTTCATCAGATCGGCTTGGGTGAGTTTGCGGCTGCCGCCCCTCCGGCCAAGGCCACTGTCCGGCAGCGTCTTCTTCTGTGAAAGCCGCTGGTCCAGAAGGCGGCGGATCTTTCCAAGCTTCTTGCCCTTGATCTGGCCGGCCTCATAGGCGTCCATCAGAAGCGCCTGTACGGTGTCGCCTTTCGCGCGGGCGATATCGACAGCGAGGCTGACAGGGATGAGGCCGGTTTCGACCGCGGCCACTAGCCGTTCCTCGCCGCGCTCTAGCAGCGTGACGATCATGTTAACCCAGCTCTGCGTGCAACCGATCTTCTCGGCAATGGCGACGTCGGTGTAGCCGCGCTGATGCAGGTTGCCGATCTCGAGCATCAAGTCGATCGGGCGATGCTGGCGGCGTGCGATGTTCTCCACCAAGCTCATCACCATGCAGTCCGCTTCCTTCGCTTCAACGACCACTGCCGGGATCTTTTCCTGACCGAGCAGTCTAAAGGCTTCCAGACGTCCTTCGCCGCAAATCAAGTCGTAGCGGTCGGGCTCGTCGGCGTGTCTGCGCACAGTCACCGGTCGCTTGAGCCCGACAGCATCGATGTTATCAACGATTTCTTTGTGCAGCCGTTTGTTGCGGGCACGGGGGTTCAGGACCTCGACCCGGTCAATCCGTATCATCTGAAGGTGCTGGGGGCGGGGTGGATTAGTCATGCTACCTCCCTGAGAGATGCGCGTTCGGTAAGTGCATAGAGCGGGTCGAGGCTGTCAAAACGGTAGCTGTCGAGGGCAAGCCCATTTTCTTCGGCCAAGCGGAGCTTGCCGGTGCCAACGTCAAGGAGGGGGAAGAGGAAGTAGTCGAAAGGCTTCCGGTTGAGTTCGTCCATCCGGATGACAACGGAGATGTCCGGTACGAGCCCCGTATCGAACCGCACACGCCAGCGCAGCGATCCGGCCGGAGTGCGGGTGCAGCGGACAATGACGAGGGACAGGGTAAACTCGCCATTGACGGTCACGAGATCGGTCGTCGCATCTCGTGTGGCGGCACCGCCCGCAGCGGAGATCCCACTCAGCACTCCATCGACGACTTCGGGATGGAGCCCACGGAGTTCGCGGTTGATCTCGATGTAACGATAGTCGCGCCGCGGCCGGAAACCGACGAGACGATAGGCCCGGAGCAGGCTGCCGAACCGATGGCTGTAAGCGCTGCTCGATGGGGTTTCGTCGGCCTCGTCGATAATAAGACCCGACAACGCACCCTGATGTTCCAGCAGCGCTTGCAATGCAGCGAGCATCTCGGCGTCGGACATGTGGGCCGAGCGCTCTGCGATGATCTTGTTCGCGGCTTCATAGAGCGTCAGATCGACGATTGCCGGAAAGCTGTTCGGCGCTCGGATCCAGGTGTCGGGGTCGTTGCGTATGCGCTTCTTCTTGAGCTTGAAGGAAACCCGATTCCAAACATTGGTTCCGATGTACTTTTCGTTGATCAGCAACTGATGGACGGCACCTCTCGTCCAGGGCCGGCCGCGATCCGTCGGGATACCCCGTTCATTCAGGCAATCGGCGATTTGCGCTTCGTTTCGTCCGTCTGAAACAAAGGCGCGGTAGACCTCGCGAACGATGGCAACTTCTTCCTCGGGACCCGGTACAAGTACGACGCGATCGGTTTGCAGGCTCTTGTGTTCACCTTGGGTTAGCGTTGCCTTAGGAACTCCGTGCTGATCGATGAGCAGGCGCCGCAAACCAAACCCGGCTGGGCCGCCCTGGCGAAAGCCCTTCTCGATCAGGCGGCATTGCCCGGCGAAGACCTTGCTGGACAGCTCTCGGCTGTATTCGCCAGCCATGGCGCGCTTGAACCCCTTGAACATCGTGGCCATGGGGCTGCCGTCGTTTTCAAACTGTTCGGCGCAATAGTGGACGTCGATCCCGGCGCGCCGGCAGATGTACTCGTAGTAAGCGCTTTCGTCTGCGTCCTGGAAGCGGCCCCATCGGCTGATGTCGTAGACAAGAATGACATCGAAATCTGGCCGTCCAGACGTGACCGTTTCAATCAGCTGTTTCAGGGCGTCCCGGCCTTCGATCCGCAGCCCGCTCTTTCCTTCATCGGCGTAAGTGCGGACGATCTCCATGCCGCGCCGTGCAGCATAGGCCTGAATCGCCGCCGCCTGATTTTCAGTCGAGTAGCGCTGATGATCGGTGGACATGCGCACGTACTCGGCCGCCCGGACAAGCGACGGGCCTTCGCCTGCTCTGTCTGAGACCTCGGCTTCCTCCACCGGGTTCGGCCTCCAGATACGCCAGCACAAAATCATCCAACGCCGGCGCCACAGAGGCCCGGATAGCATCGTTCGCCATGCTATGAGTCCCGGTGACGATAGCAGATTCCGCCGCCTGCCGGGCCGCTCAAATGTCACCGAAGGTCTGCATCGGCAGGATCACGCCACCGAGACTAAGTTCCCTGCTGGAACGGAAAACTACCTTGTTCGGTTCGAAAATGTTCCCTGTTCCGGTCAGTAGGGAAACTTCGAGTAAGGCGTTGAATCTGCCCGGAGATTCACACTGGAAACGGCGTTAGACGTCCGAGAACTACGGAAATTCGCTGTTCTTTTCCCTGTTTGCAGGGAATTTTGCAGAGACGGGATAGCTCCAGACTGGCTCCTCCGCCACAACTTATTGATATCGCATGGTTTTTCGGTTTCACCGGGAAAGAATCCGGTGTTTCCGGGGGTTAAGTCGGTTTTGATTTTTCGGAGACGTCTCCGCTGGCTGTTCGAACCCGCATTTCCGGGCCGCGTCTCGCCTAGCCGTCGATCCGATTGCGAGTGATTCGAGGTCGACGCATGGAGGCACTCAAATTGCAATTCGTTAACTACGCGCTGCGCTGAAACCTCCTCTCCAGTGCATGGTATAGAGATACCAGAGGGATAAATATTACTGGTGGCAACCAGTAAGGTAATGGGAGAATTTCATTAACGAACCCCAGAATGAAATTCAGGAGGTAGTAGATACCAAAGCACGCCAGGACGAACCTCACCGCAAAGAAAGCCTTTCTCATGATTTCATTTCTCCTCCCAGTTTAGTATCCACATTTCTTCCTGCACAGTACGTCGGCATGCATAGAGTAGCAGATACCCCCTCCGACCGCTGCTACGAATGGGCCGCTGCAGTACTCTCCAACTGCCACTACAGCCCCACAAATTAAGCCGCCGGTGCCTCCCGTGATATCGTTGTATGAAAGTTCGCACGAGCCCATGCACTGATCGTACTCACGATTGTTTTCGGTTGGGT
This sequence comes from Rhodobacterales bacterium, assembly GCA_017303485.1. GTDB lineage: Bacteria > Pseudomonadota > Alphaproteobacteria > Rhodobacterales > Rhodobacteraceae > Tabrizicola. Next base: position 78,600 of record JAFLCY010000002.1, on the reverse strand, counting down.
CTCTCCATCCGCAGTCCCCGCTGGGGCAAAATGTCTGAGGCCCAGTACAGGAAATGTATGTGTTCCCATCCTTACCGGTGGAAGCGAAACATTGCAGACCATTCGGATCAATCCACCTCCCGGGATTCTGCCCGACATAACCATAGACACTCGCCCCGTCCACAAGCCCCAGCGGGTCGGCCTGGAGGTACCTCCCCGTCGTCGGATCGTAGTCGCGCATCCAGTTCTGGTGGAGGCCGGATTCGCTTTGGGACCACTGGCCGGGGAACCTCGCGGTGGGGAGCGCTCCGGTGGAGGTGTGGACGCCGCCGAAGGGGGTGTAGGTGGCGGTCCAGACTTTCACGCCGGTGGAGTTCGTCGCAAAGACCGGGCGGCCGATGTGGTCGGCGCGGACGAAGGAGATGACGCCAACCGCCTTCATCTTCTCGGCCATCTCGGTGGGAACGCCAGCGCGCCGCCCGCTGTCAACTTCGACCTTCTTGACCCAGTCGTTCAGCGTCTGTGGCGAGCAGCCGATCTTCGCGGGGATCGATACTAACGACCGGTATCGGTCGAGAGGCGTGCGCTATCCCATCGTGCATCGCTTGATGCGTCGTTGCCTTCCTGGATGGTCAACGCATGCTCGGGAAGACCGCCAGAATGCCCTGTTCAAAGTGCTCCGTCTAGTATCTTACATGTGCATAGATTTATAGCTAGCGAAGTTCAAAGCTATGCATTACACTAGGTGGACAGCCTCAACTGGAAACCGAGTCTCATGCGCCGCCTTTTCCCCGCCCTCCTGACCTTCCTGTTGTTGGGCATCACGGCCGGTCCGACGCGGACGGAACCGGTGGCGGTCGCTGCAGTACCGGTGACCGAGTGGAAAGCAATCTACGGCACAGTTGAGGCGAAGGACCGGATCCCGGCGCGCGCACGGATCGGCGGCACGTTGGTCGCATTGTCGGTAGCCGAAGGCGACGTCGTCGCCGCTGGGCAAGAGCTGGCCCGGATCATGGATGACAAGCTGGATTTCCAGCTGGCCGCCTTGGCTGCTCAACGGGACGCGCTCGCGGCGCAACTGGCCAATGCCGTGACCGATCTGCAGCGCGGCGAGGATCTCTTGAAGAGCGGCGTCACCACAGGGCAGCGGGTAGACGCCCTGCGGACGCAGGTGGATGTGCTGAAGGGCCAGGCCGCGTCCCTGGAGGCGCAGGCGGACGTGATTTTGCAGCAGGCCAAAGAGGGGGCCGTCCTGGCCCCCGTCGGCGGCCGTGTGCTGGATGTGCCGATGGCCAAGGGCGCGGTGGTGATGCCGGGTGAGGCGGTGGCGGTGGTCGGTGGCGGCGGTACCTTCCTTCGGATCGCCGTACCCGAACGCCATGCGACAGCGCTAAGGGCTGGGGACCGGATTGTGGTCACAGAAGGCGGAAAAGACCGGGAGGGAACCTTGGCCCGGATCTATCCGCTGATCGAGGGCGGCCGGGTAGTAGCAGATGTCGAGATTGACGATCTTCCCGACAGCTTCGTCGGCGTGCGGATGCTGGTGAGGCTGCCAGTGGGAAAGCGGGCGGCGCTCATGGTGCCGAACGCCGATGTGGTGACTCGGTCTGGCTTGGACTTTGTGTGGGTTCAGGGGGCCGCGGGTGCGGTGCTGCGGTCGATCGTGCCGGGTCAGGTGCAGGATGTGGCTGGGGTCGAGATGGTCGAGGTGATCAGCGGGCTGGTGGCTGGAGACATCGTGGTTCCGGTCGCCGAGGTGGGTGATGAGTGACCTGAAGCACCCGTTGGGGATTGCCGGAGGGCTGACGAAGGCCTTCATCAATTCGGCTCTGACGCCCTTGTTCATCCTGGCCGCTTTGGCGGCGGGGGTGGTGGCACTTATCTCGCTGCCGCGGGAGGAGGAGCCGCAGATCTCCGTTCCGCTGGTGGATATCCATGTCCAGGCGCCGGGGCTGAAGGCCGAGGATGCAGTGAAGCTGGTGACCGAGCCGCTGGAGATCATCGTCAAGGGGATCAATGACGTCGAGCATGTCTATTCCTCGACCCGCGACGATGCGGCGATGGTGACAGCGCGGTTCAAGGTCGGGACCAAGGCCGAGGATGCGATCCTGCGTGTGCATGACAAGGTGCGGGCGAACATCGACCGGATTCCGGTGGGGATCCCGGAGCCGTTGATCGTGGGTCGGGGGATCGACGATGTGGCGATCCTGACGCTGACCTTGTCGGGCGAGGGGGTGAGTGCGAACGACCTGACCCGGATTGCGCGCACCCTGCAGACCGAGGTGGCGAAGACCGACGATGTCGGGCTGACCTATCTGGTCGGCGACGCACAGGACGCGATCCGGATCGAGCCGGACCCGGACCGGCTGGCGCTGTACGGAGTGACCTTGCAGCAGCTGGCGGGAAAGGTGGCGCAGGCGAACCGGGTGCTGAACACCGGCAAGCTCCGGGATCAGGGCCAGATGGTGGACCTGGTGGCGGGGGAGACGCTGGTGGCGCCTGCTGAGGTGGCAAACCTTCTGCTGACCACGCGCGATGGGCGGCCGGTCTATGTCGCGGACGTGGCGACGGTACAGTATGTCGAGAACACCCGGGACGTCATCGTTTCGCATCAGGCCAAGGATGGGGTTTCGGGTCCGGCGGTGACGCTGGCGATCGCCAAGCGGGCCGGGGCGAATGCGGTAGTGGTGGCCGAGGCGGTGCTGCACCGGGTTCATGCGTTGGAACCGAAGCTGATCCCGGCCGGGGTGACGGTCACGGTGACGCGGGACTATGGCGAGACGGCGAACGAGAAGGCGAACGAGCTGCTGTTCCATCTTGGCCTCGCCACGGTGTCGATCATCGTGCTGGTCTGGCTGGCGATCGGCTGGCGCGAGGCGGGGGTGGTGGCGATCGTCATTCCGGTGACGATCCTGCTGACTCTCTTCGCGGCCTGGGTGATGGGGTTCACGCTGAACCGGGTGTCGCTGTTCGCGCTGATCTTCTCCATCGGCATCCTCGTGGACGACGCCATCGTAGTGATCGAGAATATCGACCGGCACTGGGGCCTGGACCGGCAGAAACCGAGGTTGCAGGCGGCCATCGAGGCGGTGGCCGAGGTCGGCAACCCGACGATTGTGGCGACGCTGACGGTGGTCGTGGCACTTCTGCCCATGCTGTTCGTGAGCGGGCTGATGGGGCCGTATATGTCTCCCATTCCCGCGAATGCTTCGGCGGCGATGATCTTTTCCTTCTTCGTGGCGGTGATCATCACCCCCTGGCTGATGGTCAAGATCGCCGGGCGGGCCGGGATGGAGGCTCATGCCGGGGAGGACGTTCACGGCGGGCATCATGGTGGGGTCCTGGCGAATGCCTATACGGCGGTGGCGCGGCCAGTGCTGGTGACGAAGCGGCGGGCGCTGGGGTTTCTGCTGGTGACGGCGGCGCTGTCGTTCGGCTCATTGGGGCTGCTGTATACCCGCGACGTGACGGTGAAGCTCTTGCCCTTCGACAACAAGTCGGAGCTGTCGGTGGTGATCGACCTGCCCGAAGGCTCCTCGGTCGAGGCGACAGACCGGGTGGCGCGGGATGTGGCGGATGTGGTGATGGGGCTGCCGGAGGTGACGAGCGCCCAGACCTATGCGGGGACGCCCGCGCCGTTCAACTTCAACGGTCTGGTGCGCCACTATTACCTGCGGGCAGAGCCTCAGTTGGGGGAAGTGGCGATCAACCTGACCGGCAAGGCGGACCGCGACCGGGCGAGCCATGACATCGCGCTGGACCTGCGGGAGCGGCTGAAGGCTTTGGCGGTGCCAGCGGGGACGAGCCTGAAGGTGGTGGAACCGCCCCCGGGGCCGCCGGTGATCTCGACCCTTCTGGCCGAGGTCTACGGGCCGGATGCCGAAACCCGGCGCGAGGCAGCGGCGATGATCCGCAAGGCCTTCGAGGCGGTGCCGTTCATCGTCGACGTGGACGACAGTTTCGGCACCCAGGCACGGCGGTTGCGGGCGAGGATTTCCTCGGACGACCTTGACTTCTATTCGGTGCAGGAGCAGGACGTCTTCGACACCCTTGCCCTCCTGAACGGCGGCCAGACCGTCGGCTATTCGCACCGGGGCGAAGGCCGCCTGCCGATCCCGCTCGTGGTGGGCCGCGACAAGTCGGACCGGGTGCTTGACGAACGCTTCCTGACAACCCCCATTCCCGCAAACGCCCTTCCCGGAGCGCGAGGCGTCGTGGAGCTTGGCGACGTGGTCACGGTCAGCGAAGAAGCCGCCAGCTTCCCGATCTTCCGCCACAACGGACGCGATGCCGAGATGGTGACGGCGGAACTGGCGGGTGACTTCGAGGCGCCGCTCTACGGGATGCTGGCTGTCGCCGACCAGATCGAACAGATGGACTGGATCGAGGGAACGAAGCCCGAAATCGCGCTGCACGGCCAGCCGGAGGATGAGGGGAAGGTCACGCTTCTCTGGGACGGCGAGTGGGAAGTAACCTTCGTCACCTTTCGCGACATGGGGGCGGCGTTCGGGGTGGCGCTACTGGGGATCTACATCCTGGTCGTGGCGCAGTTCGGGTCGTTCAAGCTGCCGCTGGTGATCCTGACGCCGATTCCGCTGACCTTCCTGGGGATCATGTTCGGCCATTGGCTCTTCGGTGCACCGTTTTCGGCCACGTCAATGATCGGTTTCATTGCCCTGGCCGGGATCATTGTGCGGAACTCGATCCTGCTCGTGGACTTCATCCGCCACGGCGGCGGAGTCACGGTGGACCTCCTGATCGAAGCGGGTGCGATCCGGTTCAAGCCGATCCTCCTGACCGCCATCGCCGCCATGATCGGCGCGGTGGTGATCCTGGCGGACCCGATCTTTCAGGGTCTCGCGATTTCGCTGCTGTTCGGTCTGCTGTCATCCACCCTGCTGACCGTCCTTGTCATCCCGGCGATCTACCGCGTGTTCCGCACGGCGGCGGAAGTCCCTGCCTGATCAGAAGAGGAGACTGAAATGGCACATGTTGTCGTACTGGGGGCCGGACTTGGCGGCGCCATCATGGCTTACGAGGTGAAGGACCAGTTGCGTCCCGAGGACAAGGTCACGGTGGTGACGAAGGACCCGATGTATCACTTCGTGCCCTCGAACCCCTGGATCGCGGTGGGCTGGCGCGAGCGCGAGGACATCACGGTGGACCTTGCGCCCACCATGCAGAAGAAGGGGATCGATTTCATCCCGGTGGCCGCCGAGAAGCTGGTGCCAGAGGAGAACCGCATCCAATTGGTCGACGGGAAGTCGGTCAGCTATGACTACTTGGTGATCGCCACCGGGCCGGAGCTGGCGTTCGACGAGGTGCCAGGCCTCGGGCCGCAGGGGTTCACCCAGTCAATCTGCCACATCGACCATGCCGAGGCGGCGAAGTCGGTTTTCGAGAAGCTGGTGGCGAACCCCGGCCCGGTGGTGATCGGCGCGGCGCAAGGTGCCAGCTGCTTCGGTCCGGCCTATGAGTTCCTGTTCATCCTTGAGACGGCCCTGCGCCGGGCAAAGGTGCGCGACCGCGTGCCGATGACCTTTGTCACGCCGGAACCCTACGTGGGCCATCTGGGGCTGGACGGGGTGGGCGACACCAAGGGGCTTCTGGAAAGCCAGATGCGCGAGAAACACATCAAGTGGATGACCAATACCCGGATCAAGCGGGTAGAGGAGGGCCACATGTTCGTCGAGGAAGTCGGCGAGGATGGAGTGGTGAAAGCCGAAAAGGACCTGCCGTTTGCGTTCTCGATGATGCTGCCGGCGTTCCGGGGGATCAAGCCGGTGGCCGGGATCGAGGGTCTGAGCAATCCGCGCGGCTTCACCATCGTCGACAAGCACCAGCAGAACCCGAAGTACAAGAACGTCTTCGCGGTGGGTGTCTGCGTGGCGATCCCGCCGATGGGGCCGACGCCCGTGCCCTGTGGCGTGCCGAAGACCGGGTTCATGATTGAATCGATGGTCACCGCGACGGCGCACAACATCGGCAACATCGTGCGCGGGAAGGAGCCCGACAGCGTCGGCACCTGGAACGCGGTCTGCCTGGCGGATTTCGGCGACGGGGGCATCGCCTTTGTGGCCCAGCCGCAGATCCCGCCGCGCAACGTCAACTGGTCGTCTTCGGGCAAATGGGTGCATTTGGCCAAGGCAGGGTTCGAGAAATACTTCATCCGCAAGCTGCGGAAAGGGACCTCTGAGCCGTTCTACGAAAGCCTCGCGCTGAAGGTGCTGGGGATCAACAAGCTGAAACAGACCACGAAAGGGTAACGAAATGTCCATCGATACTGCTGTTCTGCGTTTTGCCGGGGTGATGGTCCTTCTCAGCGTCGTGCTGACGGCCTATGTATCGCCTCTGTTCGTCTGGTTCACCGTCTTCATAGGTTTGAACCTGTTGCAATCGTCCTTTACCGGATTCTGTCCGGCAGCGATGGTGTTCCGGGCGCTGGGCGTCAAGAAGGGTTGCGCTTTCGAGTGAGGAAATGATGACTGAAATTCTGGAAGGCTTTGGAGGCACGTCCGAGCAGGCCTCCAAAGCGGTGGCGCTTCTCAAGTTGCTATCGCACGAAGGGCGACTGCAAATCCTGTGCCTGCTTGTCGAAGGCGACCTGAACGTCACGCAATTGGCCGAGGCACTTGGAACCAGTCCGGTCACAGTCTCGCAGCAGTTGATGCGGCTCCGGTCCGAGGGCGTAGTGCAGCCCAGACGCGAGGGCAAAAGCGTTTTCTACCATCTGGCACAGAAAGAGGTGGCGACCGTCGTCACCGCCGTGCGCGACTCGTTTTGCAAGAGACACTGAAGCTGGGAGTAGCGCCAGAACAGTCATCTAGCAGAATGTTCCTGGGTGGCAGCTTTGGGCCGAAACTGACGGTTGCCCAAACTAATCGCTCACAGCACCCTGCCGTTTCCGACGCTCCAATCCTTTCGTGGAGCGCAATCATTCGTCTCTTTCCTTGAGAGATGAGGTATGAAATGTGGTAGCAACATGCTTGGTTACATGTATAAGTAAGTCTTATCAATATATTGCACTAAAAGTACGGCAGCCTTCGTCGCCGCCATCCAAGCTATTGATATCATTTGATTTCCGTCTCTCTGTGGAATTCCGCCCTGTTTCCTGGGGTTATCGGGGCTCCCGCGCAACAGAGACCCGGTCATGGCGCCCATTTTCCTGCATTTTCGCCCTCAGTCTCTGCGGTCGGACCACCTCGTTCCGTTTGGTGAGGTGCCAGGAACAGGGAATTGACAGGGAAGATCGGAATCTTGGTGCATTTCGGGCGGTTTTGGAGCCTGAATAGCCACGTGATTTCGGTGGGTTACGCGAGAATTCCTTGCTCGCCCGGAACAGGAAGCTCCGTTTGCCGTAACTGGGAAAGAAAGTCCCCAGAACAGGGAGGAATCTCGGAAAAACACGGGACACCGAACTTCTGGGTCCCGGCTGATGTGAGTGTCAAAAAGGGAGGGATCGCCCGCCGCCAGCGTGTCAAATGGCCCCAAAGATCCGACGCTGTGCGGTCCAATCCATCAGCAGGTCGTCGCGGATGAGTTGGGCGACCGAAAGAGATGCGGGCTGGCGGCCGTCGACGATTGCAGCCTGGAGATCGGGGGCGAGGAAGGCCAGACCGATCTGCGCCCGGAGGTAGGGTTTGGAATGTCCGATGCGTCGCGCAATCTCGATCAACTGAACGCCGTCCTTCAGGTCTCGCGCCCATTGGTGCGCTTCGGCCAGTGTGCGCTGCAGAACCGGGGCGGGTGCAGGAACCATTTCTCCGCCGATGATCTTTGTCTCGACGCCGCGCCGACGGAGTGTGAAGGGTTCAGAAATCCAACAGCAAGTCCGCCCTCGGGCACCGACAGCTCATGAGCGATGGCACGGGGGTCGAGGTGCAGCTCCAATCGATTTTGCCCAATGGTCCCGGAGGCGATGAAGGCACCCACCAGGCCTGGCTCAGCGTCAATCCGATCGGCCATTGCATTGGCACGCCGGAGCAGGTCTGCAGCCCCGCTGGCGTCTGGCTCTGCTAGGATCGAGTACGAAGAAGCGTGTTTGCGCAGATGCCCGATGACGATCTGTCGAAGAATTGCTTCGAGCGCCGGGCCCGGCAGTCTCCACCCCGTTGGATCGATACCACCAGCGATCAGGCGGTTCGAGACATAGTACCGAAACCGCCGACCATGGCGAAGGGTGTGGGTGGGGGTCAGAGGATCGCCGGTCTCATCACGGAGCTTGCCGGTGAGGATGCTGGAGTCTGTTGGCGTCTCGTTGCGGCCGCGCAGTCGTGCTGCGGCTGCGATGAGCTTCGCCTGCACCCTGGGGCTGCTTCTACCTCTCACCATCCTCGATGATTACAACCGCTACGTCATCGCGTGGCGGCTCTGCGCCGCCATGAAGGCGTCGGACGTGACCGCCACACTGGAAGATGCCCTGGTCGCCTCGGGATGCGACCGAGCCACCGTCATCCACCGGCCTAGGCTGCTCAGCGACAATGGCAGCAGCTACATCTCCGGGGAGTTGGCCGACTAGCTTGCCGGCGAGGTGATGGATCATGTCCGCGGCGCTCCTCGGCACCCACAGACACAAGGCAAGATCGAACGCTGGCACCAGACTCTCAAGAACCGCATCTTGCTCGAGAACAATTACCTGCCCGGAGCGCTGGAACAGGCGATCGGCGACTTCATCGACCACTACTCCCATCACCGCTACCACGAGAGCCTGGGCAACCTCGCGCCCGCTGACGTCTAACTAGGCAGGACCGAAGCCATCCTGAAAACACGAAAGGAGATCAAAGCCAAAATCATCGAGAAGCGCCGCTTGCTGCTCCTCTCCTCATCGACGGACTTCTTAGCCGTTCATCCTACGAAGCAGTCCGGCGATGGGCTCAATGGAAAAGACCTCCAGCCCTTCGCGACCAATCGGCAGTTCCGGTGTGATCGTCGCGACATAGGTCCTGACGCCCTCGCCAAGACTATCCGTGGGCAACTGCCTTTTCTGAATGGCCCAGGTCGAGACGATGATCTCGATGGTGAAGATTAGGCGCAACGCTTCCAGCATGCGGGCGAAATCGGCGACCGAGTGCAGGGCATGGCTGGCGGTGTCCTCCACGCCGTCAGCGATCTGGCCGACCGACAGCAGCAAGGACGGCGCGGCCCAGATCTTGATCGAGGTGATCAACGACGCCGCCAGGTGGCCGAGGTTCAGGAATTGCACGCCGCCAAGCGGGCTGTTCGCATCGGAAAAACCGGTCGGCAGGCCCGAGAACTCGGTCCATTGCTGTTTGTGCAGCCGTTCGCCGGCAATATCGGCCACTTTGGCAAAGGCCTGACGCAGCCCGTCGATGGCCAGCGTCATCCGCGTCGAATCCATGTTGCCATGCGAGCGCACCGAGCGGTCGTCGCGGTCCACGATCGGATTGTCGGTGACCGAGTTCAGTTCCTCGTCCCAGACCGCAATGGCACGCACCAGTTGTTCCTGCAGTGCGCCGTGGATCTGTGAGCCGCAGCGGAAGCTGAGCGGATCCTGAATGCGGCGGGCAGCACCTTCCTGCCAAAGCTGGCTGTTTTTCAGCAGGTCCCGGATCTCGGCGCTGACCACGGCCTGACCGCTGCGCCGGTGCGCCTGATTGACCTGGGTGCTGATCGCGTTGAGGTTGCCGCGAAACGCCTCCAGCGACAGCGCCAAGGACAGGTTGGCCAACCGCAGCACGGCCTGCGCCTCGATCAGGGCCTCTGCTCCGGTTGCCAGCGTCACCGCGTTGGTGTTGATCAGCGACAGGGTTTCCTTGGGCCCCGGAATGCCGCTGGCCAGCGCCTCGGGTTGGCTTTGCAACCAGTCGGCAATCTGGGCCATCGGGATCAGGTCCGCCGCCCCGACCGTGCCATAGGACGACACCTGCGGCATCTCGGCCTTGTTGATCTGCCTGACAATCAACTGCACCAGGGGCGCCGAGACGCCCGACAGCCCCAGCGAGAACTCATTGGCCAGAATGATCAGCGCCGCCCGGACCCGCTGCTCCGGCAGGACCGCGCCGCCCATGTGGGACGAATGCGCGCGGGCCAGGCGCCGGTTGTAGTCCCGCATACCTGCAGGCGGCACCGCGAATTCCTTCTGCGAGCCAACGCCCGTGGTGATCCCATAGCCCTTGACGCCGCTGTTGACGATCTCCTCCACCACTTCGCGACCCTTGCGGATCCGCAGATCGGCCCCTTCGGCAAGGACCACCGGACGAAGCAGCGATGCGGCCTCGACCAGTGTTGCACAGGTCAGACCTGTGCCATCAAGGACGAGAGGCTGCGGGTTGTCTGTTTTGGCGGTAGTGGTCATCGGGCCTTCATTCATGGTATCGGAAAAGGCCGCCTCGATGAGACGGCCTGCGATGATGTGTGGTGCTCTGTTCGCATCCGCGACGGAGCCGGAGATCATGCTGCTACAGAGCGTCCGTAGAAGCCGACCTGTTCTTTCGCGGACATGATAACACCTGGGCGGTCAAAGAAAGCGAAGATTGCGACAATCCGCTCTGTCGGTCCCTTGACCTGAACGACGCGGTGCAAGGTATTGACGCCGCGGAAAACATTCAGCGCGCCCGGCACGAGCCTGACCTTCTGCACGTCGGGATCTTCTCCGCGCAGGACGGCCGCGACACCATTGAAATTGGGCTCATCAGCGCTGCGCAGGTTGGAGCGGAACTCCAGCTCTCCCCCTTCCTCTGGCGCTTGCAGCAGGATCGTGGTGGTGAACTCAGACCGATCGAAGTGCCAGTTCAGCGCCTCGCCAGCGCGGCTGGCCTGCACGTTCACACGCGCCATCGGATCGTCCATCCGGTAGAGGACGGGCTTGCCCATGGTGGCGGCCAGAAAATCGGCAAAGGGCGGCCACTCGTAGATATCGATCACCGGATTGCCGCCCAGCTGGTCGGCGCATAGTGTGTGGTTGACCGTTTCAACCTTGGCCATGGCCGGGTGATCATCGGTCAAGCCCTCGACCGTATCGCGGAAGTAGATGTTGTGCTGGCGGGCATGGCGGAACGCTGCGGTCGCCATGGCTGGTTTGACGGCCTCGGCAGCGGCCCTGGTCACCTCGGCCCGCACGAAGCCCGGCAAGTCGAACATGCCGTCGGCGGCAAGCCTGGCTTTGCAGGAGGCAACGAGTGCCGCGTATTCCGGGCTTTCCGGGCGGTCGAGCGGATAGGTGTCAAGGTCAAGAAGGTGTTTCATCGGGCATCCTCCATCATGTGATGCCCCATCTGTCCCGCGCCCTGCGGTTGCGCGCAACCGACTGAATTGTTAGCGAACTTTAGAATAACTTAGCCAAACTGCCGGTGCCGGAAAGCGGTTGCCGAATTCCCTGCAAGACTAGGAGGGCAGCTAGCTTCCGTCACCGGTCGCAGCGGGGTCCGTCAGCCAGGTTGCAAGCGCCACAAGGTGCCGTTTTCGGCCTTTCGCCCGCGGATAGGCCAGGCAATAGGGATAGCCCAGTGCGATACTGATGTCGGACAAGGCCACCAGTCTGCCCGCCGAGATATCGTCCTTGGCCATCATCCTTTGCCCGAGCGCGACACCCAGACCCCCAAGTGCCAGATCCAGCGCCAGGCTGGACCTGCCGACCTGAAACCCCCTGGTAACCAAGGGCGGCTTCAGTTTCGCCTTGACGAACCAGCTATGCCATGTCGGGTGCGATCCGAAGCTTTCGCCCCAGCTGGTGTGCAGGAGATCATCTTCCGGCACTGCCGCCATACCATCTTTCGCCGCCGCCGGATTGCGTTCCAGATAGGCAGGGCTGCACAGGGGCAGGACCACATCCTGCTCAATCAACACGATGCTGTGTTCGGGATACTGGCTGGGACCGTAGCCGATCCTGAGGTCGATGTTGTGCCGTGCGAAATCGGCGGGATCAGGCTCTACCCGCAGTTCAAAGCGGAACTCGGGATGCTCCCGGCAATAGCTGGCCAGCCGGGTGACCAGCCACTTTTCGGCCACCGAGTCGATGGTGCTGATCATAAGCCGCGACCTCGAGCGGTCCGAGACCAGCTGCTCGGTCGAGTCCGAGATCATCTGCAACGCAGCAGCGGTGCCTTCGCGGATCGCATTGCCGGCATCGGTCAGGACCACACGGTTGTTCATCCGCGTGAACATCTGCTTGCCCAGATAATCCTCCAGCTTGCGGATCTGCTGGCTGATTGCGGCGGCAGAGACGCCCAGCTCTTCCGCCGCCGCAACATAACTTCCTGTCCGTGCTGCCGCCTCGAAGGCGCGCAGGGCATTGAGCGGTGGCAGGGTCAGGGGCATGGGCGCTGCGCCTTTGTTCGTCTTCCTCGTCCTAGCAGTATTGGAGTCACCGCGGAATACCGCTGCGGAGCCCCGACTGCCCGTCATGTCCGGCTCGGCAACGCGTCGGGGGCAAGGTGGCAATCGATGGCGTGCCCCACCTCCAACTGGATCCTGGGCGGAGCCTTGGTGTCGCACAGGCCGGGGATCCGTTGCGGGCATCTTGTACTGAAAACGCAGCCTGACGGGCGACGGGCCACGGTCGGCAGTGCCCCCACAAGCTTGACCCGCTCCTTTGCGCCCTCGTCGATCGAGGGAACAGATGACATCAGTGCGGAAGTGTAGGGGTGATGCGGGCCGGAGAACACCGCTTCGGCCGGTCCGACTTCCAGAATCTGGCCCAGGTACATGACGGCAATTCGGTCTGACAGATACCGCACGACACCCAGATCATGCGAAATCAGGATGTAGCTGACCTCGGTTTTCGCCTGCAACTCGGCCAGAAGGTTCAGCGTCGCGGCTTGCACCGACACGTCCAGCGCCGAGGTGGGCTCGTCGCAGATCAGCACCTGTGGATCGCTGGCGAAGGCCCGGGCAATCGCCACGCGCTGCTTCAGTCCGCCGGACAGCTGGCGCGGCATCGAGGACAGGTGGCGACCGGTCAGACGCACGCCCTGCGCCAGTTCCTGCACGCGGGCCTCGCGCGCGGTGCCCTTCAGCCCGACCAGGAGGGAGATGGTCCGCTCCAGCATCCGCCGCACGGAATGTGACCGGTTCAGCGCGGAATCCGGGTTCTGGAACACGATCTGGATGGATTTCACCTGTTCGCGGGTTCGTCTCGCGGTGAGCCCGGCCAGCGCATTCCCGGCAAAGCGCAGGCTGCTGCCGGTGTCCGGTTGCAGGAGGCCCAGGATGCAGCGGGCAAGCGTTGTCTTGCCGCTGCCGGATTCGCCGACCAGGCCAAGAGTCTCGCCCTTGCGGAGTTCGATCCCGATGTCGCGCAGGACGCGCAGGCGCTGGCTTTCGGTGCCGAAGCTCTTCTCCAGCCCCTCGATCTGCAGGATCGGTGCCGCTGCTTCCGGCCTGCGCGGCATGACCGCGTGGTCCGTCACAGCGGGAAGTGCCATGGCACGCTCGGGGAAATGGCACTTGCTGGTCCGGCCGTCGCGGCTGCGAAACTCCGGCTCGGTGGTGCGGCAGAGGTCCTCGGCCACCGCACAACGCGCGGCAAAAACGCAGCCTTTGATGGTTTCGCCCGGCACCGGCAGAAAGCCGGGGATCGTGGCGAGCGGTGCCTTGTCCTTGCTGCGCCCGGCCTGCGGCAGGCAGGACAACAGCCCGGCGGTATAGGGATGGCGCGGGGTGCGGAAAATCTCCTCGGTCCGCGCTTCCTCGACCAGACGCCCGGCGTAAAGCACGCCGACCCGGTCGCACATGCGGGCGATGACCGCGAGGTTGTGACTGATGAACAGGATCGCGGTGGACAGCTCGCGGCGCAGGTGCTGGATCAGGTCCAGCACTTCGGCTTCGACAGTCGCGTCCAATCCGGTTGTGGGTTCGTCCAGCACCAGCAGCGTCGGATTGCTGGCAATCGCCATCGCGATCGCAACCCGCTGCTGCATGCCGCCTGAAAGCTGGTGCGGATAGCGGTCCATCACAAGACGCGGATCGCTGATCTGCACCTTGGCGAGAATCTGTTCTACCTTGGAGCGCCACTCACCCCGCGGCACGCCTGCCAGTTCGAAAACCTCCTGCACCTGCCGTCCGATGGTCAGCGAGGGGTTCAGCGATTTGCCCGGATCCTGATAGACCATGGCCACGGAAACCCGACGCAACTTGCGCAGGTCCGGCCCGGTCAGTTTGCCGATATCCTGGCCATCGACCATAATGCGGCCCCGGTTCACCCCACCGTTGCGCGGCAAGTAGCGCAGGGCGGCAAAGGCCGCCGTCGATTTTCCGCAGCCAGATTCGCCGACCAGTCCATAGGCTTCACCCCGGCCGATCTCGAAGGAGACGCCATCCAGAACCTGCCGGGACTTCCCCTTGACGCGGTACTCGACCCCGAGACTTTCGAATTTCAAGGCAGGCTTGACCTCAGTCATGGCGCAAACTCTCGATCCCGTCCGCGACGAGGTTGATCCCGATCACCAGGGAAGCGATGGCCGCGCTGTCGAACACCACCGTCCACCAGAAGCCGCCCCCGATCATTCCGTAGTTGCTTGAGATCGACAGCCCCCAGTCCGGCGATGGCGGCTGGATGCCAAAGCCGATGAAGCTGAGCGTAGCCACGGTGAAGATCGCATAGCCAAGGCGGACCGTGGTTTCGACCAGGATGGGGGGCAGCACGTTGGGCAGGATCTCGACGAAGAGGATGTAGAAGCTGTTTTCGCGGCGCAGTTCGGCGGCGGCGACATAGTCCAGCCCGCGTTCGGCCAGAACCGCGCTGCGTACCGTGCGCGCGATGACCGGGGCAAAGCTTAAGGCGATCACGACCATGACCGTTATTGTCGAGGTGCCCAATGCCGTCAGCGCCAGAAGCGCCACGATCACTGTGGGCAGGGCAAGTACCGCATCCACGATCCGACCAAGAACCTCATCAATGAGACCGCCGAAATAGCCCATGGTCAAGCCAAGCGCGGTGCCCAGAAAGGTGCTGATCAGGGTGGCCAGCGGGGCGACCGTCAGGATATCCCGGGCGCCGACAATGACGCGAGAGAACACGTCGCGGCCTAGCTGATCGGTGCCGAACCAATGCTCTGCCGAGGGCGGCATCAGCGAGCTGAGCAGATCGTCGGCGAATGGGTCGTAGGGCACAAGGAGCGCGCCAAACAGGGCACAACCGACCCAGAACAGCACGATCATCAGGCCAATGTCGAAGGACGCCGACCGGAACAGCCGGCGCAGGTCGTCGCGCCAGCCCGGCTCTGCCACCAGCTCCGGCTCGGGCAGCATCGGGGCCTCGGCCACCGCCTTCATTCTCGGCCCCCATAGCGGATGCGCGGATTGAGCCGGGCATAAAGCAGGTCGGCCAGCAAGGTGGTCAGCGCAAACAGCGCTCCGATGGCCATCACGCTTGACTGCAACATGGGGAAGTCCTTCTTCTTGGCGGCGGTGTAGATCAGGCTGCCGATGCCCTGGTACTGAAACAGGATTTCAATCACGACGAGCCCGCCGATCAGGTAGACGGTCTGGGTCGCGATCACGCTGATGGTCGGCAACAGGGCGTTGCGCAGCACATGGCGCCAGATCACTTTGGGATAGCTCAGCCCCTTCAGCACCGCCGTGCGGGTGTAATCGGCATCCAGCGCCTCGATCATGCCGGCCCGGGCCATCCGGGCGATGTAGCCGAACAGGATCAGCACAAGCGGGATGGCGGGCAGGATCAGGTGGTAAAGCTGCTCAAGCGGACCCGCGCCGTCTGGCCAGCTGGCCGAGATCGGGAACCATCGCAGGCCGACCCCGAAGATAAGGATCAGCAGGATGCCGGAGACAAACTCCGGTACTACCGTAGCCGAAAGCCCGACCACCGACAGGATGCGGTCCGTCGGGCGACCCCGGTAGAGTGCCGCGATGACACCGCCGAAAATCCCCAGCGGCACGACCAGCACGAACGCGACCGCCGCAAGTTTGGCCGAGTTCAACAGCGCCGTTCCCAGGAATGGCGCGACCGGAGAGCGATAGGCATAGGACATCCCGAGATCGCCGGTCAGGAACCCGGAGATCCAGTCGGCATATTGCACCAGCAAAGGCCGGTCCGTGCCCATTTCGTGATTGAGCACATCGACGGCGGCCTGATCGGCAAAGGGCCCCAGCATCGCGCGCCCGACGTTGCCCGGCAGAAGGTGGCCTCCGGCAAAGATCAGCACGCTCAAGAGCCACAGGGTCAAGAGAGCCAGGAGTGTGCGTTTGAGGATGTATCTGGAAATCGTGTGTCTCCCTCGGGCTGATGGTCGGGCCGCAGGGGACTGCGACTCGGAAGAACTGGTGGGTTACAGGCTTGCCTGGGCGAGCATCAGACGACCCATCGCCGTCGGCACCAGGCCGGTAGCCCCCGGTTTCGTGACGGTCAGGAAGTCGTAGAAAAGATGAGAAGATCACGGGTGTCTCGTCCAGAAGCAGGGTCTGGATCTCGCCGGCGGTGGTGCGCTGCGTTTCCAGGTCCAGCGCAGCGATGTAGCCATGAACCAGCGTATCGTACTGCGGATTGGCAAAGTGTGCTGCATTCCAGGTGCCGGTGCTGGCCAGCGGTGCCTGAAGGAAGACGTTCGGCACGCCGCGATGGCCGAAATCTGTGATGCCCATTTCCGAGTCGAGCCACGGCGACTTGCCGGGCACCGCATCTCCGCAGCGGGCCCCCTGATCCATGATGTTCAGCGCGATGTCACCGCCGATCTCCTTGACGGCGTTCTGGATAAGTACCGCGTATTCCTGGATTTCCAGGAATTTCTCGTTGGTCAGCGTCGTCTTGAAGCCGGAGGCCATGCCCGCCGCTTCCATCAGCTGCTTGGCCTGTGCAATGTCGATCTGGCGTTGCGCAACGCTGGTGTCGGTCGACGGATAGATCGGCATGAAGAGGCTGTCATTGCCGATCTGGGCTTTGCCCTTCAGCAGCCCCGGGATCAGCTTGGGCCGGTCCAGACAGAGGGCGATGGCCTGCCGCACCCGCTTGTCCTTGAAGGGCTCCATGTCGGTGCGCATGTGAACCTGGCAATGCACGGAAGACTGTGTGCTGATGGTGTTGACGCCGGGATTGCTGAGCAGTCCGACGGCCTGCAAGACCGGGATTTGCTGGACGATGTCGATCTCTCCGGCCTGCAACGCAAGAATCTGCGGCTGGTAATCGTCGTAGAACGTGATCTCGATCCGGTCGGGCAGGGGCGGCGTGCGCCAGTAGTCGGGATTGCGCACGAAGGAGGCGCCGACTTTCGGCGTGTACTTCTCCAGCTTGAAGGGCCCGGTGCCGATCATCGTCGCTTCAAAGTCTTCCGGCATCTCGGCGGGTACGATCACCGCATTGTAGTTGTCGGTTGAGACGGCATAGGGGAAGTTGCCGCTGGAGGCATCCAGATGAAACTCGACGGTGTGATCATCAGCCTTGCGGGTGCCGCCTTTCGACAGCTTCCCCGACAGCGCGTTGGAGCCGACTGCCGGATCCGCCAAACGGTCGAAGGTTGCCACCACGTCGTCGGCCGTCATCGGCTTGCCGTCATGGAACTTGACGTTCTGGCGCAGCTTGAAGGTCCAGACTGTGCCATCCGCATTTGGCGACCAGCTTTCGGCCGGAAGCAGAGCCGCCGACAGATCCGGCCCCGAAAGGACACACGCCTCGCCGAACTGCGACAGCACGGTCACACCGCCTCCGTCGGCGACGGTCACCGGATTGATCGCCCCCGCCGGGACGATCAGTCCAAAGCGGATGGTCCCGCCCGGAGAGCTGGCCCGCGCCGAGGTCGGCGACAAGCCATAGCCTGCAGCCCCAGCGATGCCGCCCAGAACCGGCGCCGAAAGTCCCAGCACCGTGCCAAAGCGCGGGAAGTCGCGGCGGCTGATCGCGCCGCGCACCAAACCGTCGATCAGGTGGTTTTCATGCTGGGAACGGCCGTGGCGGAAACTGTCGAGCAACTTGTAATTGATCGCTATGTCATTCCCTCCTGCGGTTCTGCGATGTGCCATCTGGCTTGATTTCTGGTCTTGCGGTCCCGGACGCGCCGGTCTTGCTATTCCGCCCGATCGGGGCGCGCCCTATTTCGGCACTGCCAAGAGGCCTGATACCTTGGATGAGATTTGAGAGGGATGAATGTTCGGCGCATCGAAGTCCTTGGCGTGGGGTAAGGAAGGGTTGCGAAAGACGGCCCTTTCGGCAAGTTGGCAAAAACTTAACCTGACTTAGAAAAAGTGAGCCTGAGCCGGCGTCGCGGCTCTTCCTCTTTCGACAGAAATTTCGTTACAGCGGCCCCGAGGCGTCCGCGAGGGCGAGCAGGCCAACCGCCCGGGAGGACAGCCCATGCAAAAGATCATCATCGATTGCGGTCCCGGCATAGATGATGCCCTGGCCATCTTTCTGGCGCTGGCATCGTGCGAGGATATCGAGGTTCTCGGCCTGACCTGCGTCAAGGGCAATGTCCCGGTCGAAAAGACCTATCTGAACGCGCAACGGATCTGTGCGGCGGCGGGGCGTCTTGACATTCCGGTGCTGCGCGGCATCCCGCGTCCGATCCTTGCACAGGCCGACCTGATGGCGACGGTGCATGGCAAGGACGGGCTTGGGGATATCGGCCTCTCCGTGCCGGGGCATTTCCCGGAAACCGGGACGACTGCGGTGGATTTCATCCTAGAGCAGGTTGAAAAGCATCCCGGAGACGTGGTGCTGTGCGCGATCGGGCCGATGACAAATGTCGCCGTCGCCCTGTTGTTTGATCCCCTGCTCGGGCAGAAGCTGCACTCGGTCGCGTTCATGGGAGGTGCTGCCTATTGCGCCGGAAACATGAACGACCATGCCGAGTTCAACTTCATGGTCGATCCGCATGCCGCCGAGATCGTGCTGCAATCGGGCGCGCGGCTGGTCATGTTCGGGCTGGACGTGACCCATCAAACCCGGATCGAGGACAGCCTGTTGTCAGGCCTGCGGCAGAACGGAAACGCTTGCTCGGACCTCGCTGCGCGCATGTTGAGCGCCTATGCCCTGGGCGACCGGCACCTGCACGACCCTTGCGTGATCGCGTGGCTCATCGATCCGACGCTGTTTTCCGGCGTGCAGAGCGAGGTCAGGGTCGTGACCGAAGCCGGGCCGGATTTCGGGCGATCACTGGCGAGGCCTGATCCGCAGGGCAATTGCCGTGTCATCACAGGGGTAGATCAGGACCGCCTGGTTTCCCTTCTGCTTTCCCGGCTGGCGGAACTGCCGTGATCGGTGGCCCCGGTACGGGTGTAGGGTTTTGAACGCCCGGTCTCGCGGACGATGTCAATCAACGAGAAGCCATCGCGCAACGCCCTCGCCCAAACATACGCCACTTTGAGAGAGAGCTGCAGGACCGGATCAGGGGCCGGGATGGTCTCGCCCGCGATGATCTTCGTCTCGACCCCGGGCCGACGCAGCGCGAATGGTTGCGCGCCGTTGAGCAGGGAGTGCAAACGAGCCTTGACGGGCTCACGCCACGGGAGCTTTTCAACCGGTCAATGAAAGACCAAACCCTGAACAGAACCAACTTCTGAACGAGAACAACATTGTGCGCCCGTCATGTAGCCCCGAATCATCTGGCCTGTGCTGGCGGATTCGCAACCGTTGTACTCATAGCATACGCACCTGGCCGCTGCGAGTTGATGGCCATGGCTAGGCGTCAGGCCGGCGCACCATTGCGCAGACCAAGCGAAAAGAACGCGGCCTCGAGCCGGGTCGCAGTCACGAACTTCTTCACAAGCTCATTCCAGCGTGGAGAAGTCTCGAAGTCTGGTCCTAATCGCGCAACAAGCGCATCGTCGATCAGCTTCCCGATTGTTACGCAGCCCTCCTGAAACTCTGGCCCCCCGTAACTCTCGATCCATTCGCCGTAACGGTCGCTCGTTTGGCCTGATTTCAGCGCGACGCCGATCTGACCGTAGCCGAACTCACAGGGCGCAAGTGCTGCCATCAGATCGAGGAAATCACCCGTCAGACCAGATGAAAGTACGAACCTGGTATATGCTATGGTTTCAATAGCCTCCTGCCCCGCAATCACCGACTCACGAGAGAGTCCCGCAGCCTCACAAAGCCGCAGATGCAGGTCAGCCTCGTCAGCCAAAAAGGCGTGCGCCGACTTGATGCAGGTGCTCATCTCACGCGGAGTGGCGGCTTTAGTTACTGCAAGAGCCCAACCTTTACCATATTCCATAAGATACAGATAGTCCTGCTGAAGGAATGCAAGAAATGCCTCATGTCGCAAAGTTCCGTCGCCGAGGCCGCGCGTGAACTCATGTTCCACGAAATCTGACCAATGGTCCCCAGCAGCTGCCCTCCACAATCTGAAGGCTTTTCCATAATGATCGAGCATTTTCCCTCACTAAAAATCTGGCTTCTGGCTATGATCAAGTCATTGAACCAGACCTGCAAGCTGACGGAGTGTGTCATTCCTGTCAACGGTGGAGTATAGTTGATCCAGAGGTAGATCTGGATTGGAGTTTTGACAAAGTTCTCCCGTCAGTGTCTCTCGATTATTCACCTCAGCTATTTTTTTTGACTCGGGTTCTTTCTGGTGTGATTTTCTCTATGGAATGGAAGGAGACCATAGGGGTCATATTTGTCATCGCGGTTTCCCTTCAATTGATGGAAAGGCCGCCTGCCAGACCGACTTGGTGTTTGTTGCGATTCCCAAGCATCTGCGGAATTGATTGACTATGCTGCGACACTGCGGCCGTAGAGGCCGGCTTGTTCCTTTGGGGCCATCACAACGCCGGGGCGATCGAAAAATTCGAAGATCGCAACGATGCGTTCGGTCGGGCCTTTGACCTGCGCCATCGTATCGTCCATTCGATAAAGGCTGGCATCCCATGGCGGCGGCCAAGAAATCAGTAAAGGGCGACACTGGCAATGCACAGCGATCACGCCACCGCATATGCCAAGCAGTACCACCAAGCAGAAGGCGACAGCCGCCAACTTGGCCGAGTTCAGAAGTGCGGTTCCCAGAAACGGTGCAACCGGGTAGCGATATGCACATGACTGACCCAAATCTCCAGTCGCGATACCGGAGATCCAGTCCGCATACTGCACCAACATTGGCCGGTCGGTGCCTATCGCACAATTATGCACATCGACAGCCATTTGATCTGCAAATGGTCCAAGCATCGCTCGATCTACATTGGCAGGCAAGAGATGTCCGCCGGCAAAGATCAACACGACGAGGAGCCACAGCGCCAGCAGTGCCAGTAGCGTCCGCTTGAGGATGTATCTGGAAATCGCTTGTCCCCTGTTGGCAAGTTTGTAGTTCGGGCCACAACTAGGTGTGGCCCGAATTGGTCTGGATCAAAGGCTCGCCTGCGCCAGCATCAGGTGACCCATTGCAGTCGGCATGACACCGGTCACACCCTGTTTTGTAAACGTGAGGTAATCGTAAAAATACGAGAAGATCACCGGAGTTTCATCCAATAGCAGCGTCTGGATTTCGCCTGCGACACTACGTTGCGCCTCAAGATCCAGAGCGCCGATATAGCTTTGCACCAGAGTGTCATACTGCGTGTTGGCGAAGCGGGCCGAATTCCAGGTGCCGGTGCTGGTCAGCGGGGCTTGGAGAAAGACGTTTGGCACGCCGCGATGGCCATAGTCGGTGATGCCCATATCGGAATCGAGCCAAGGCGATTTTCCAGGAACCGCATCACCATAATAGGCTCCCTGGTCCATCACGCTAAGCGTAATGTCCCCGCCGATTTCCTTGACTGCATTCTGGATAAGCACTGCGTAGTCCGGGATCTCTAGGAACTTCTCGGTGGTCAAGGTCGTCTTGAATCCAGACGACATGCCCGCCGCGTCCATCAACTGCTTGGCCTGCGCAATATCCATCTGGCGCTGCGCAATGCTCTTTTCGGTTGAAGGATAGAACGACATGAATGGACTGTCGTTGCCGATCTGGGCCTTGCCTCTCAAAAGGCCCTGAATAATCTTGGTTCGATCAAGACAAAGCGCAATGGCTTGCCGCACCCGCTTGTCCCTGAATGGCTCCACGTCGTTGCGCATGTGCACCTGATGATGCCCGGACGATGGGATGCTGATGACATTCACATTCGGATCGTTCAGCAGACCGAGAGCTTGCAGGACGGGAGCCTGCTGCAGGATGTCGATCTCGCCGGCCTGCAATGCGAGAATCTGGGGCTGGAAGTCATCGTAGAAGGTAATC
>JAFLCY010000002.1:0-56473 GCA_017303485.1 Rhodobacterales bacterium | reverse complement strand
GGTGCCGGACCCCAATAGTCCGGGTTGCGCACGAATGACGCTCCGACCTTGGGCGTATATTTCTCCAGCTTGAAGGGGCCGGTGCCAATTATCGTCGCTTCGAAATCGTCTGGCATCTCGGCCGGTACGATTACCGCGTTGTAGTTGTCGGTAGAGACGGCATATGGGAAATTGCCATTCGCAGCGTCGAGGTGGAATTCGACGGTATGGTCGTCGACCTTCCGCGTGCCACCCTTTGTCAGCATACCGGACAATGCAGATAGGGCATTCGAGCCAACAGCTGGGTCCGCCAGCCTATCGAAGGTTGCCACGACGTCATCGGCGGTCATCAACTTGCCATTGTGGAATTTGACGTCCTGACGCAGCTTGAAGGTCCAGATCGTGCCATCGGCATTGGGCGACCAACTTTCGGCAAGAAGCGGCTGCGCCGAGAAATCCGAAGCCGATAGCACCAATGTCTCGGCGAACTGCGACAGCACAGTCACGCCGCCGCCATCGGCGATCGTGACCGGATTGATTGCACCAGTTGGAACGATCTGGCCTAAGCGAATGGTCCCTCCCGGGGTCGCGGCGCGCAGGCTTTTTGGGGCCATGCCATACCCCACGGCCCCGGCGATGCCGCCCAGAAGCGGTGCGGACAAGCCAAGCACCGAGCCATAGCGAAGAAACTCCCGACGGCTGACCGCTCCGCGAACCAATCCATCGATCAGATGGTTCTCATGCGCCGAACGGCCGCGGCGTAGGATGTCTAGCAGCTTGTGATTGATCGTCATTCCGGTCTCTCCTGCTGGTCTGGGTTGCGCCACCTGGCGCGGCTTCTGGTACTTGTCGCTCCGTATGCCCGCTCGGCCGTCCAGACCAACTACGGATGCTTGAAGCAGTCTCCATTTGGACGCGTCACCTTTCGGGCGACGTGCGCTTGAGCTTGCGGCGTTGGGTCATCAGATTCTTTCGCGTGTGGTCCAGCAGGTTTGCGAATGACGGTCCAGTCGGCAAGTTGGCAAAAACTTAGCCTGACTTAGAAAAAGTGAGGCAACGGTGCGCAACTCGCGCTTCCGTTCCCGACGAACCTTTCGCTAAACAGTTCAGAACGTGCTCGGAAGCGCAGAGGTTCGACCGACGAGAAGGGCAAACCCAACCTTGCAGAAAATCATCATCAATTGTGATTCCGGCATAACTGACGCCTTGACCAATCTTCTGGCGGTGGCGTCACGTGATGATATCGATGTGCTTGGTCGCACTTGCTTCAAAGGCAACGTCGCACTCAACCAGACCCACCTGAACGCTCAAACGATCTATGCCGCGGCGCTTCGGCTGGATATCCCTGCGTTGCAAGGGCTCACGCTCCCGATCTTGATATCAACCAACCATGAGGCTTGTACTCATGGTGAGGATGGTTCGGGGGCTAATGGCTTTCCTCTGCACGGCCAACTGCCAGAGTCTGAAATGAACTCCGTTGATTTCATCTTGCGTCAGTCTGCGAAATATCACGGCGAGGTTGCCCTTTCCGCAATCGGCCCGATGTATCGCAACTCCAGATCCAATGGAGAATTGCGTTGTGATGACGCGACTGGCAGTTTATGGCCTATTCTCTGTACTAACCTCCCACCTGAGACAATTACATTGACGGCAGCGCGCGCGTTGTGAGCAGTTAACGGGACGTTGCAGCAGAACTATGACCACAAATGACCTACATCGTGAACCCACGCAGTTAGACGGACGGCTTGAGGCAGTCATCTCCAGAACGTTGCAGGGCTACGAATTGGTTCAGCACATTGCGTCGCGGCGCGAGCGCGGGTCATGGATGATCAGCTTGGGCCAGGAGAAGACCTCAATCACGTTTAGACGAAGGACGAGGTGTCTCCAACTTCTGAAATCAGACATCTATCAATGGGGACAGGCATGAATTGGTGTGTGACAGACGAAGAACTGAAGTCAATTGTTGATCGCATGGCAAACGCCGAGAAAGTCTCCTTGCTGACAGGAAGCGGTCTCTGGCACACCAGCTCGAATTTGCGGCTCAATGTACCATCAATCTTGATGACCGACGGGACCTATGGGGTCCGCTACTCTGTCGATCAGATAGAGGGCGAAAGTGACGAGCTTGAGAGTATAGAGCAGTTTATGGCGGTCGTGAACCAGAAGGCCGATCGTGACATCGACGGAGATTTCGAATCAACACGTCCTGCAACCTGCTTTCCGAACGGTTCTGCCTTCGCGTGTTCCTGGGATGTGGATCTTGCCTATACACTCGGCGCGGCTCTTGCTGTTGAATGCCAGGCCTTTGGCGTAAATCTTCTGTTGGGTCCTGGCATCAACATTCGCCGTACCCCACTGGCCGGTCGAAGCTATGAATACTATTCAGAGGATCCGGTCATATCGGGTGACATCGCTGCGGCAACGATCAATGGTCTGCAGGACGGTGGCATTGGCGCGTCGCTGAAGCACTTCGCTTGCAATAACTCCGAAATATTGCGCACCAGTATGAGCTCTGATGTAGACGAACGAGCGTTGCGAGAGATCTACTTGCGCGGCTTCGAGCGTGCGATCGCCAAGAGCAATCCCTGGACGATCATGTCATCGTACAATCGGCTGAACGGAGTGCATGCTGCCGAGAACGAGTGGCTATTGACCACCGTCCTGCGAGAGGAGTGGGGTTACGAGGGTCTTGTCATTTCTGACTGGAACGGCATTAAGAGTTCGGTAGCCGCACTAAATGCGGGCAATGATCTTGACATGCCCGAGCGTACCGCACGGCGCAGGCAGATAGCCAATGCTCTCGAGGATGGTACCATTGCACGCGAAGTAGCGGATCGCGCATGCTTGCGAATTCTCAAACTTGTTCGCAAACTCAAGAGCAGTGAACAACACTCGATCTCGGTCGATTTTCAAGCACATCACCATCTTGCTCGACAGATGGCCGCTGAGTCCATCGTTCTACTGAAGAACCGCAACCAGTTGCTCCCGATCAAGCGCGATGCAAGGATCGCTATTGTTGGCGATGCGGCAAAACTCCCGGTGATGCAAGGGTCTGGCAGTGCAACGACCAAGCCCACCATCGTCGACAACCCATACGAAGAGATCAGGAAGCATGCGGCATCTGCCATGATCACATTTCATCCTTTTGACGGGACCGATCCAAAGCTGGCTGCTGTTCAGCACCGGATGGCCCTAGAAGCGGCCAGCGAAACTGACGTTATCATCGTATTCGCCAGTACCGAACAAGGATACGACGGAGAGGGATCTGACAGGAAGAACCTTCATCTTCATCGAGGCCAAGATGCTCTGATTGCCGACCTGGCAGGGGTTCATCCTAATGTTATTGTGGTCGTTGCTTCCCCCGACGCAATCGAGATGCCATGGGAAAGCGAAGTCGCAGCCGTCCTGGCGACCTTTTTTGCCGGACAGGGCGTTGGCGAAGCAGTGGCACAGATTCTTTTTGGTCATCGAAATCCATCAGGAAAGCTGACCGTGACTTTCCCTCGTCGCCTCCAGGATACGCCGGCATTCTTGTTTTATCCTGGTGAGAACGGCCACCATCTCTATGGTGAAGGCATTTATGTCGGCTATCGCTACTATGACAAACGCGAGATTGAGCCACTTTTTCCGTTCGGATTTGGGCTTAGCTATACAACATTCTCTTATTCGAACTTATTGATAGATGAGGCGTCAATTACTGACTCCTCGCAGTGCTGCGTCGCATTTTCAGTGACAAACACTGGTGGCATGCTGGGTAAAGAAGTTTGCCAGCTTTATGTGCGGCCGGAAGGGGGACGCATTCAGCGTCCGGTGCGCGAACTGAAAGCGTTCACCAAAGTCGAACTCCAGCCTGGAGAGACCAAGCGTGTCGAGTTTGATATTGACGCAAAGGATTTGCGTTGCTTCGATACCAGTCTTGGTGAATGGGTGCTGGACAAGGGTGCCTTGTATTTCGAGATAGCCGCTTCGTCGCGTGATATAAGGCTCACTCAAAGGGTCGACTGCGAGCCAACGTACCGGTCCACATTCTTTACTATTGATTCGCAACCAGGCTTGCTATTGGCTGATCCGATTGCACGCAGGAAGCTAACTGCCTTCTTCCTGGATGTTCTGTCACTTGATCAGAAGACAGTGGATAAGCTGCTGGCCTTTTGCCAGAGTTCTTTTCTTGGAATCTACAATTCTATCTCTTGGTTTTCAGGTGACCTCATAGCTGAAGCGGCGCTTCAGGCCGTACTTGATGATATAAATGCAGCGAATGAAGTATCTCAATCGGAACAATTGGCGAAGCCGAATGTGCGTGGCCAACCGGCCCGAGCTTGACTGATAGAAATTTTCCAGTGAAGGAGCGTTGTTGCATAAATTAGCTGCTGAGCGGACTTACCCTTTCGCCGGACGGACCTATCCCACGACCTCTGTGATGGGCGCGCCTTGCGCGGTGAAGCCGTTCAGGACGGCAACACGTATATGGAACTTTGCGACTTGACGATCGAAGTCCCGTGCGCTCAGGTGGTGCCCGAGCAGTTTCACACAGTGCATCTTGGTCTCTGCGCGGCTTCGGCGGTGATAGCATCTCCATCGTCGCCAGATGGTCCGCCCGACGCGCTTCGGTGTGCGCAGGATCTCCTTGCGGGGACCGCCCCGTCGGTGTCGGGCTTCCAGAGCTTGGTGTTCTTGCGGGGCGGGATGATCGCGGTGACACCATGCGCGGCGATGGCGTCGTGGCATTTGCGGGTGTCGAAGGCGCCTTCTGCGGTAACGGTGGCGATCTCCTGACCGGGCGGGATCTGGTCCAGCAGCTCGGGCAACATCGGCGTGTCGCCTTCGTCGCTGGAGGTGAGCTCCGTCGCCCGGATTTCCAACGATTTCCCGTCGATGCCGATATGGATCCTGCGCCAGACCCTGCGTTTGCCACCGCCATGCGTGCGGACGTTCCACTCGCCTTCGCCTTCGACCTTGATGCTCCCTCGCCATGGTCACTTGGACAAGTGGCGTTCCCATGGCTCGATGTCGACCAGTAGAGGGAGTGGCCCTTCTGAGCCGCGGTAGGGGATGTTATCCTTCACGGTCTTCTGGCGCCGCGACAAGGTGCTGAAGTCAGGAGCCGCCCGGTCCAGGCCGATCAACTGAAGCAGGCTTTCGACGAACCCGGTCGTCTGCCCCAGTGCCATGCCGAACAGCACCTTCATCGTCAGGCAGGTCTGAATGGCGGCATCGCTGTAGTCAGGCTGCCGCCCGCGCTTGCCCGTCGGCGCGGCTTTCCACGCCATGGCAGGATCGAGCCAGATCGTTAGCGAGCCGCGGCGCTTGAGTGCTTCGTTGTCGCTCGGCCAATTCCGGGGCTTGTAGGTTTGGGGGTGTCGGTCAGCTCATGCCGACCAGCTACCACGCTGGATTCACAAGATGAATCTCTCATCCGATTTGTGCAACAGAGCCTTCCCGGGCAACCCGGCGCAGTTCAGGCGGTGAGCAAGTTTTCCCCGAAGTCTGGCCCAAACGCAAAGGGGTGCCGGATTGAAAAAATATTGACTGAACATTTAGTCTAAATAATATCCCCTCAGAATCGAGGCCGTGAGGCGCCTGTAGAGGTGTCGAACGGGCTGGACAGGGGGGGTCAGGATTATGCCTGCAGGCAAGCTCGCCATCGAGGCGCGAGGTATCACCAAGGTCTTCCATGGTGCGGGCGGAGGCAGCTTCAAAGCTCTCGACGGCGTGTCCGTGGCAATCCGCGAGAACGAGTTCTTCACGCTGCTCGGCCCGTCGGGCTGTGGCAAGACCACGCTGCTGCGGCTGATCGCCGGCTTCGAATACCCCGACGAGGGCGAAATCCTGCTGGATGGCAACGATATCGCCCTTCTGGCACCGCATCAGCGGCCGGTGAACACGGTGTTCCAAAGCTATGCGCTGTTCCCGCACATGACTGTCGCCCAGAACATCGGCTTCGGTCTGGAAATGCTGGGCCGCCCCCGGTCGG
This sequence comes from Rhodobacterales bacterium, assembly GCA_017303485.1. Taxonomy (GTDB): domain Bacteria; phylum Pseudomonadota; class Alphaproteobacteria; order Rhodobacterales; family Rhodobacteraceae; genus Tabrizicola. The sequence continues at coordinate 50,520 of JAFLCY010000002.1, read as the reverse complement.
AAATCGCGGCGCGCACCGACGAAATGCTGCGGCTGGTGCGGATGGAGGCGCTGAAGGACCGGCGGACCAGCCAGATTTCCGGCGGCCAGCAGCAGCGCGTGGCGCTGGCCCGTGCGCTTGCACCGCAGCCGAAGGTGCTGCTGCTGGACGAGCCGCTATCCGCGCTGGACTACAAACTGCGCAAGGAAATGCAGATCGAGCTGAAGCGTCTGCAGCACGAAACAGGCATCACCTTCATCTTCGTGACCCATGATCAGGAAGAGGCGCTGACCATGTCCGACCGCATCGCGGTGATGTCCGGCGGCAGCATCCTGCAGGTCGGCACCCCGCGTGACATCTACGACCGGCCCGACAAACGCTTCGTTGCAGACTTCATCGGTGAAGCAAACTTCCTGCCCGCGCAGCTGCGGTCCACGAACGGCGATCAGGCCAAGGTCACGCTGGGCGCCGGGGCCGAGATCCTGGCTGGCCTGCCGCACGGGGCACAGCCGGACGGAAAGATCACCGTGATGGTGCGCCCCGAACATGCCGAGATCGCCGATGCAGCCGATGCCACCCTCAGCGGTACGCTGGACAGCGCGGTCTATTTCGGCACCGACACCCATCTGAACATCCGGTTGAGCGATGGCACGAACTTTGTCGTCCGCCGCCAGAACGGCCGCTCGGCCGAACCCGGCTTCATTCCCGGCATGCCGGTCGGGGTGCGGATCAGGGATGGCGCGGCACAGGTGCTGAGGGACTGACCATGACCCAGGCGCAAGACATCATCCGGGCGGCGGCCCGCCGCGACATCCGCACCCGCTGGTGGCTGTCCACGCCGGCACTGGTCATCATCTTCCTGGCAGCAATCGGCCCCCTGTTCGTCGTCGTCCTCTATTCGGTGATGGTGAAGGGTGACTACGGCGATGTGAAATACTGGCAGTTCTCGGGACAGGGCTGGTTCGAGGTGCTGTTCGAACGCGACATGTTCGACGGCACCGTTTCGCTGGCCGATGCGCATCTGAGCATCCTCTGGCGGTCGATCAAACTGGCGGCCATCACCACTGTCGTCACGCTGCTCCTGGGCTTTCCGACCGCCTATTTCATCGCGACGCGGCCAAGGCACCGCCGCGACCTGTGGCTGTTCCTGATCACAATCCCGTTCTGGACCAACCTCCTGATCCGCACCTTCGCCATCCAGGAGGTATTCCGCAACGAAGGTGTGCTGAACCTGGTGCTGATCAAGGCCGGGCTGATCGACCGGCCGATGCAGATCATGTTCACCGATGCGGCCATCCTGCTGGGCATGGGCTATGTCTACCTGCCGCTGATGGTGTTGCCGCTTTACGCAAGCCTGGAGAAGTTCGACTTCCGCCTGGCCGAGGCCGCTGCCGATCTTTATGCGAGCAGCTCCCGCGTGCTGTGGCGCATCATCGTGCCGATGGTCATGCCGGGAATTGTCGCCGGTTCGATCCTGGTCTTCATCCCCTCGCTGGGCGCCTATGTCACGCCGCGACTTCTGGGCGGCGGCAAGAACCTGATGCTGGGCAACCTGATCGAACTGCAGTTCGGGCAGGGCCGCAACTGGCCACTTGGCGCGGCCCTGTCGATCAGCCTGACGGCCATCGTCATGCTGTCGTTGATCGTCTATGTCCGCGCGACCTCGAAGGCAGAGGTGCGGCATGGCTAGGCGTTACTCGGTCCAGCGCCAGCGGGGCTTCACCCTGATCGCGCTCTTCTGTTTCGTGCTGCTCTACCTGCCGATGGCCGTGCTGGTGGTCTATGCCTTCAACGCCGGTGCCACCACCAGCAACTGGGAGGGGGTGTCGCTGCGCTGGTTCCACGCCGCCGCTGGCAACGAGCGGATCGTGGATGCCACGCTGCGTTCGCTGACCATCGCGCCCATCGCCGGGCTGATCGCCACCATCGCGGCGACAATGGCGGCTCTGGCGACCACCCGGACCGCGCCCTACCGCGGCCTGACCTTCAAATATGCCTTCATCAACCAGCCGCTGATGGTGCCGGAGATCGTCACCGCCGTGGCGCTGCTGGTGGTGTTTTCGCAAGTGAAGGTCTGGACCGGCTATTCCGGCCTTGGCTACCTGATCGCCGCCCATACCGCCTTTTGCATTCCTTTCGCCTACCTGCCGATCCGTGCGCGGCTGGAAACCATGGACCTCACACTGGAGCGCGCAGCCGCCGACCTTTACGCCCGTCCCTGGATGGTCTTCCGCCGCGTGACCCTGCCGCTTCTGTGGCCCGGTATCCTGGCGGGTTTCATGCTGGCTTTCGTCGTCTCGCTTGATGACGTGGTGATCACCGAATTCGTCAAATCCGCCGGGCAGGAAACGCTGCCCACCTACATGCTGGGCCAGCTTCGCCGCCAGACCACGCCCGAGATGAATGCCATTTCGACGGTATTCCTCGCGGTTTCGGTGGCCGTCGTCACCCTGTTCTTCTTCCTGAGCCGCAAGACCGACTGACCTGTACCCAAACCAACACCTAGGGGGAATTCATGCGATTGCATCTGACCGCTGTCTCGGGCCTCGCCATTCTGGCAAGCCTTGGCCCTGCCCGGGCCGAGGGCGTCCTGAACATCTTCAACTGGGGCGACTACACCAACCCCGAACTGATCAGGAAGTTCGAGGAAACCTATGACGTCAAGGTAACCGTCACCGATTTCGATTCCAACGAAACCGCGCTGGCCAAGGCGCGGCAGGGGGGCAACGACTTCGACATCGTGGTGCCGACCTCGACCTCGATGCCGATCTGGATCGCCGAGGGCCTGCTCCTGGAAACCCGTCCCGACCAGATGGAGAACTTCAAGAACATCGACCCGCGCTGGGTGGACGTTCCGTTCGACCCGGGCCGCCTCTACAGCGTGCCGTGGCAATGGGGGACGACCGGCGTCACGGTCAACACCGAGGTCTATGGCGGCGATCCGAACACCAGCGCCATCTTCTTCGACCCGCCCGAGGAACTGGTCGGCAAGGTCAACATCGTGCCGGAGATGAGCGATGTCATCTACCTTGCCATCAAGTATTTCGGCGGCGAATCCTGCACGGATGACCTCGATCTGTTGCGCAAGGTCCGCGACAAGCTGGTGGAGGCGCGGCCGAAATGGGTGTCGATGGATTACACCAACATCGACCGGTTCACCGCGAACGACTATGCCGCGGCGATGAACTGGAGCGGGGGGTCGCTTCGCATTCGCCTTGCCGACCCGCGCTTCGTCTATGGCTACCCAAAGGAAGGCTATCCGATCTGGATGGACAATGTGGCCGTCCTGAAATCGGCGCCCAACGTCGAGAATGCCAAGCTTTTCCAGAACTTCATCATGGACCCGGAGAACGCGGCGCTGATTTCGGCCTATGCCCGCTATGCCAACGGGATCCTGGGCTCCGAGGCCTTCATGTCCGAAGACATGCGGACCGCGCCCGAAATCGTGATCCCGGAAGAATTTGTCGGCATGGGCGAATTCACCCAGGCCTGTTCGCCGGAAGTAACTGAACTTTACACGAAGATCTGGACCGATCTGCTGAAGTAGCGCCGACCCGACAGGTCGGCTGCCCCTGACCGGCTGATCCCGTGCAGCCGGTCGACGGGGCCATTTCTCCAATCCCAAGACGCCGGAGGCGTAAGATGACCGATCTCGACCTGTGCTACATGCCCGCCCATGAGGCGCTGCGCCGGTTCAAAGCCAAGACGCTGTCCCCGGTGGAACTGATGGACGCGACGATCCGTCGTGCCGAGGCCACCAAGGATACGGTCAACGCGCTGACCTACACCCATTTCGACGAGGCGATGGACCTCGCCCGCAAGGCCGAGGCGAAATATGCCAAAGGAGCGGCAACCCGGGCGCTGGAGGGGCTGCCGATCGGCATCAAGGACGAAAGCGAGATCAAGGGCAAGCCGACCTCGTCCGGCTCGCTGATCCTGAAGGACCATGTCGCGGACCAGACCTCGACGATGAACGCCCGCATCATGCGGGCGGGCGGTATCGTCCATGCCCGCACCGCAACGCCGGAATTCTGCTGTTCGGCGACCACCTGGTCGCGGCTCTGGGGCGTCACCCGCAATCCGTGGAGCCTGGATCACACTTGCGGCGGCTCATCCGGCGGGGCAGGGGCTTCGCTTGCTGCGGGCACCTCGTCGATCGCCACCGGATCGGACATCGGTGGCTCGATCCGCATTCCTGCCGCCGCCTGTGGCGTGGTCGGCTACAAGCCGCCCTACGGCCGCAACCCTGATGATCCGCCGTTCAACCTTGATTTCTTCTGCCACACCGGGCCGATGGCGCGGACGGTCACCGACGCGATCCTGTTGCAGAACGTCATGGCCGGGCCCAGCCCTCAGGACATTGCGACGCTGCGCCCCAAGCTGCGGTTGCCGCTTGATTACAAGCCGATCCGCGGCTGGAAGATCGCCTTCTCGATGGACCTTGGATTTTTCAATGTTGACCCCGATGTGCGCCGCAACACGCTGGCCGCGCTTGAAACCTTCCGCGATCTGGGTGCGGAAGTGGTTGAAGTCGATCTCGGCTGGAAATGGGAGACTCTTCAGGCCGGGATGACCTATCTGGAACACCTCTTCGGCGGTTACCTGTCGGGCCTTCTGGCCGACCATGCCGACGAGATGACGACCTATGCCCGTCAGTTCGCCGAGAAGGGCAAGAAATCCAAGGCGCTGGGCTTTGTGAACAGCCTTGAGATGATCAACGAGATGTACCAGACCTTCGGGCCGATGATGGAGAAATACCAGGCCTTCATCTGCCCGACCAACGCCCTGCCAGCGGTCAGCGCCGATTTCGACCATTCGAAGGACGTGCTTTCCATCGACGGCAAGACGGTCGATCCCATGCTCGGCTGGGCGATGACCACGCCGTTCAACATGCTCAGCCGCTGCCCGGTGCTCTCGGTGCCTTCGGGCCATGCCAGGAATGGCGTGCCGACCGGCATCCAGATCGTTGGCCGCAGCTACAGTGACGCCGATGTGTTCCGTGCTGCGATGGCCTATGAAACGGCGCGCGAGCCGTGGTATCACGACGCCCGGACCCGGCCCAGACTGTGACGGCGGGCTGGGGACCGCAGGAAGGACTGACGATCATGGGCGACGACCTGCCATCCGCCGCAGCGGGCGACCGCGCCGCGACCCGCGACCGGCGGCGGCAGCGCGGCGATGCCAGCGCGCAGCGCATCATCGACGCAACGATCGAGGTGATCGCAGACGAGGGGCTGGCTGCCGTGACCATGCAGCGCATCGCCGCCAAGGTCGGCTCGTCGAATGCGCTGGTGGTCTTTCACTTCGGCAGCAAGGACAACCTCTTCCGCGCTGTCCTGCAGTTTCTGAGCGACCAGTTCGAACTGCTGTGGGACACCATGGTCCGCACCCCGCACCTGCCGCCGGACCAGCGATTGCTTGCGGCCATCGACTGCGCGCAGCATTTCAGCCGCCAGCATCCGAACTGGGTCTCGGCCTGGGTGGTCTTCGGCAGCGACCGCCGGACCCTGCAAGTGGATCGCATGATCAGCCTGCCGAACGACCTGACCTACAAGACCGAGGCCCGCGACCTGATTGCGGATGTTGCCAGAACCTACGGCTATCCCGACATCGATGCCGAGACGCTGGCCGAAAGCCTCAACTATCTGGTGCAGGGCGCGTGGTATTGGGACAACGCCAATCCTGACGCCGTTCGGCAGGGAGCGCTCCGCAAGGGGGCGCTGATGCTGCTGAGCCATGTGTTCCCGCGGCATTTTTCGGCTGACCAGCCTGACTGATGCGCGATTGGCTTGACCGACCCCCAGCGTGCGATTGGCTTCCGATCAGCCACCCAGGCCGCTCCGCCACGCCCGCACCTCTTCCGGCGCAGCCTTGCCGCCCCTGGGGCCGTGGCGGGTAACGGATCGCGCGGCGGCGGCAGTCGCGAAGTCCAGCGTATCGGCAAAGCCGTCACCCCGGCCAAGCCCCCAGGTCAGCGCCGCGCCCAGCGTGTCGCCTGCGCCGGTCACATCGGCGACAGTCACCCGATAGCCCGGAACCCTGACAAGGTGGTCTCCGTCCAGTGCTTCCGCGCCGTCCTCGGACATGGTCCGAACCACGCGGGCAATCCGGTTCTGCCGCATCCATCCGGCGACTTGCGCGATGTCGTCATGGCCGAAGGTCGCACGAAACCCGATGCGGTTGAAGATGACGACGTCGGCGCCTTGAAGATAGGGCAGGTCCGCCTCGGTCGCGCCGCCAACGTCCAGATCAAAGATCACGCGCCGTCCGTGCGCGCGCAGGTCGGCGAGGAGACCGGCCTGAGCCTGCACTCCGTCAGGGGTGCGGGCATGCAGCCGTCTTGCGCGATAGAGCGTCGTGTACAGGAAGCCCGGTCCGCGCAGGGCGGCAAGCGCCTCAGCCGGAAGCCACATCGGCTGCTGGCCCATCTCGACGGTCAGGACGACATGTTCCCCATCGACCAGAAAGATCAGGTTGCGCGAGTCCGGAATCTCTGGATCGCGCAGCATGTACCGGGTCGAAACGCCGTTCGTATTCAGGTCGGCGACAAGGCGATCCGACAGCGGACTCTGGTTGAGCAGCGAGAGGAATTCGGTCGCCCCGCCAAGGGCCGCATGCATGACCGCAGCGTTCGCGATCGAGCCGCCGCACTCTGCGGGCAGTTCCTTCACGAACCCCTTTTCGGCGGGTCCCAGCCAGTGGTCGGCGCTGTAGTACTCGTCAAGGGCGACATCGCCGATGAAGAAGGCGGTCATGCCCGCACCTCGACCGGTCCGCCCTCGATCTCGACCCAGGGGTCCGGACCAAGCCCGCAGATCGCCATCCAGTAGTAGGGCGTGGGGCCGGTCAGGCCGCGGCAGGCGTCATGCCAGACACCGCGGTTCATGACGGCGACCTGCCCGGGGCGGATGACGAAGGCTTCCACTGTGTCGGAAAGCGGGGCAGGGGCGTTGCTGCCCGGCGCCACGGCAAGGACGATGGGCGCGCCGGCACAGAACAGCGCCTCTTCGGTCAGAGGGTGTCGTTCCATCAGCCGCGCGGACCAGGGCGCCGACGGGCCCTGCGTCATGCCCAGGTGCCCGCGCCCGTCGATCAGCGGGGTCAGGGTAAAGCCGTCGCTCCAGCCATCACCCGACATGCGGCGGACCCCGGCGTCATCGGTGCCCGACAGCTCGAAGACACGGCCATAGGCGGCAAAGGCTTCCGCAGTCAGCGGGCGTGCCTCGACAACCCGGCTCATGCCGCCCTCGCGCGCGCGGTTCGCACCGCTGCCATGAAGCGCGCGACATAGGCAGGTTCAAGCCGCCCCTTGTCGCTGTGGCCTTCCTTCAGCCAGCTGCCGACGATGGCGCCATCGGCGATGGCAAGTTGGTCTGCGGCATTGGCCTCGGTCATCCCGGCCCCGACGAACAGGGGAACGGACCCGCCGGTCGCCGCGCGGAACCGCTGGATCTTGGCAAGATCGGTTTCCTGCCCGGTCGCGTCCGAGGTCACGACAAGCGCGTCACAGCGGGCGGCGCCAAGGCGCACATCCTCAGCCTCGGACCGGCCAGAACGGACAGGCTGATACTTGAACCGCACCCCGCCAAGCAGCGGTGCCGAAACGCTGGCGCGTTCCTCGGCAAGGTGGGCGGCGAAGGCGGCATCCTCATCCACCGGCAGGTGGCCGCAGACCGAGTCGATCTGGAGAAAGGCCACAGGATAGCGGCGCGCCAGCACAAAAGCGCGGGCATTGTCGCGCAGGACATTGATCCCGACGCGCACCGGCAGGTTCAGGCCGACCAGCCGTTCCAGCACGCGTTCGACATCGTCGCTGTCACCGAAATAGTTCTCGACCACCAGACCGTCACAGCCTTCGCCCGCCATGACCCTTGCTTCCTCGACAGCGCGCACAAGCCGGTCAGCCGGGGTGTCGCCGCCAAGGTGCAGCATTCCCAGGATCGGCTTTGCCGTGGGGAACACAGTCGTCAACGTCATCATTCTCGTCTCCTGTCCCGCCTATGCGGCCGGTTCGGCAGTGCCGTGGCCCCAGCGGGTTGCGAATTTCATTTCCACCTTGGGCGAATAGACGATCGACGTCCGTTCGACCCGGTTGCCGCCGGGGTCCAGAACGTCCCCCGTGGCGCAAAGATAGCCGGAGGGGTCGGGCATCTGTCCGAACACGTCGCGCAGTTGATCGGTCGGTGGAATCACGGTCAGCAGAAGTTCGGACCGCGCAGGATGGCGGCCATATTTGCTGCGCAGCACGGCATAAAGCGATTGGGCGGCGAAATCATAGCCGTCAATGCCCGGATACTGATCCAGCGGCAGCCAGGAGGTATCGAGGTTCAGCCACTCGACCTGTCCGAGCCCACCAAGGCCGCGTGCCCGGACAAGGACCAGAACGCCGTCCTCGATCCGGTGTTCGATGACCCTGGTGACGGGCCGCTGGCCGCTGGCCCGGGCCAGATCGGTGAAGCTTCCGAAGTTCCAGACCGAATGGCTGACCGGACGGTGCGAAACCATCGTTCCCTTGCCGCGTTCCTGCCGGACCAGCCCTTCACGCACCAGAAGCGCCATCGCGTTGCGCACCGTCGTCCGCGCGATGGCGAACCTGTCGCGCAGCTCGTTCTCCGAGGGAATTATCTCGCCCTCATCCCAGGCACCGGTGAGGATGGCGTTGCGCAGCGACCGGTAAAGCTGGCGGTAAAGCTGCTCGCCCGAATAGGGATCGAGCGCCACCGAGGACAAAGGGTCTTTCCCCCCAGCCGCATCCAAGTCGCCCGATCCCGCCATCTCAGCCGGCCCCCGTCTTACTCTTTGGCGCCGTTGATCACGAATTCTTCGACCGCGCCAACACCCAAGTGATAGCGGTCGACGATTTCCATGTAGGTGCCGTCAGCCTTCATGCCGTTCAGCGCCGCCAGCACTGCATCGCGCAGTCCGGTGTTCGACTTCTCGAACGCGATGCCATAGGGGTTCGGATCGCCCGGAACGCCGATCTGATAGTACTGGCCGGGCTCGTTGATCTCAAGATCGGCCAGTCCCTCTACCCCGATCACCGAAGCCTGGGCGCGGCCCTGCTTGATCTGCATGATATGTTCGGCCTGGGTCGGGATCTGGATCACGTTGTACAGATTGTCTGCCGGGCAGACCGATTTGCCCACCTCTTCCGCCCAGGTGACCCAGCTGGTCCCGGTCGCGACCGCGATGGTCTTGCCGCAGAGGCCCTTTTCATCGGTGATCTCGGCCTGGTGGTCGATGGTCGAATAGAAGACGTTGCCGGTGTTGAAGTAGTCGATGAAGTCCAGCTGCGCCTGACGTTCGACCTTGTCCGAAAAGGCGGTGATGATCATGTCCGACCGGCCGGTCACGACCTGCGGGATCAGCTGCGGGAATTCGACGTTCTGGAACTCGGGCGCAAGGCCAAGCCGGTCGGCGATGGCGCGGGCGAGGTCGATGTCGAAGCCCTTCAGCTCTTCGGACCCGGCCTCGGTATACTCCATCGGCGGATAGGCCAGCGAAATGACGATGTTGAGCTTGCCCGAGGTCTTGTAGGCCTCCGGCAAAAGCGCCGCGGCCGCAGGGTCGGTTTCGGCAAAGGACGGCAGCGCGGCGGTCATCAGCATCGCCGCCACAAGCGTTACGCGGCGCAGCGGGTTCAGGGTGGGGGTCATTGCGAATATCCTCTCTCTTGTTGGTAAGTTGGTTGGGTCAGGCCAGCACACGGCCAAGGAAGGCCCTGACGCGAGGGTCTGCCGGGGCCGAGAGAACCTCGGCTGCCGGTCCCGCCTCACGGATCTCGCCGTCGATCATCACCACGACCCGGTCGGCCACTTCACGGGCAAAGCCGATCTCATGGGTGACGACGATCATCGTGGTCCCGGCGGCGGCGAGGCGCTTCATCACCTCCAGCACCTCGCCGACCAGTTCCGGGTCCAGCGCAGAGGTCGGCTCGTCGAACAGCATCACGCGCGGCGCCATCGCAAGCGCACGGGCAATGGCGACGCGCTGTTTCTGCCCGCCTGACAACTGCGCCGGAAAGGCCTGCGCCTTTTCGGCCATTCCGACCATGTCGAGCAGATCCATCGCCCGCGCCGTGGCCTCTTCGCGGGACAGGCCGCGCACGACCATCGGCCCCTCGATCACATTGCCAAGGACGGTGCGGTGGGCGAACAGGTTGAAGTGCTGGAACACCATGCCAAGCTGGCTTTGCTGGGCGCGCAAGCGCTTGACGGGCAGTTCATGCAGCGCGCCATCCTTCAGCGCGTAGCCGATGATCTGGCCGTCGACCCAGGCATAGCCGCCGTCGGGCACTTCCAGATGGTTGATGCAGCGCAAAAGCGTGGACTTGCCGCTGCCCGAAGGGCCGAGGATGCACAGCACCTCGCCATAGTTGACGTCAAGGTCGATGCCTTTCAGCACCTCATGCGCGCCAAAGCTCTTGCGAATGCCGACCGTCCTGATCGCGAGTGTCATGCCTGCACCCCCGATGTGGCCCGGCGCAGCCAGCTGCGGCGCGGCGTCGCGCCAGTGGCGCTGCGGCCGAAGTGACGCTCAAGATAGTACTGGCCGATCGACAGGACGGTGGTGCCGGCCAGATACCAGATCGCACAGACGAACAGGAGTTCGATCACCGCGCCGTTGATGAAGTAGATCCGCTGAGCGGCGTTCAGCATCTCCGTCATGGCAATTGTTGCTGCAAGCGACGAGAATTTCAGCATCCCTACCGCACTGTTGCCCAGAGTGGGCAACACCAGCCGCATGGTTTGCGGCAGAATGATCCGTCGCATGGTCTGGCCCGGCGTCATGCCAAGCGTATTGGCCGCTTCGACCTGCCCGCGATCCACGGCGCCGATGCCGCCACGGACGACTTCGGTCAGATAGGACCCCTCGTTCACGCCAAGGCCAAGAACGGCGGCGACAAACGGGGTGATCACATCGACCATCCGCGCATCAATCAGGCCGGGGAAGTAGAGGCGCGGGAAGATCAGCGCGATGTTGAACCAGATCAAAAGCTGCAAGAGGACGGGCGTGCCGCGAAAGATCCAGACGTAAAGCCAGGCCGCAAAGCGCAGGACCGGGTTGGCCGAAAGCCGCATCATCCCGAAGCCGAACCCTAGAACGACACCCAGAGCCAGGGCGCAGAAGGTGATCAGCAGCGTCCAGCCGAAGCCTTTGATGATCACCGGAGCAGTCAGGAACTCACCCACGATGGGCCAGCGGATGTTGCCCGCGGCAAAGGCCTGAACCAGCAGCGCAAGAACCACGACGACCGCCGCCCCGGCCAGCCAGCGCCCCGGATGACGCAGCCGACGAACCGGAAGGCCCGCCGGAGGCAGGGCCTCCGGATCGGTCCTGGTCTGATTCGATGCAGAGGAGGACATTCTTTTGGCGCTCATTTGTAGGGTTGTTCCTACAACTTGATATAGACCGATGCCGGACCAGTCAAGCAAGGATCTCGCATGCGCTGCGACGATCCCATCTCGCCAGACAGATCGTCTACGACAACGCGCCCCGGCTAGCCTCGCCGGATGACCAATCGCTCCCCTTTCGGCTGCTTCAGGACGAGCCCAGAGATCAATCGCCTGGCGGTGATGCGCTACATCCGGTTCCCGCTCTCCCTGCGCAATGTCGAGGACTTGCTGCACGAGCGGGGGATCGAGATCAGCCACGAGACCGTGCGCTATTGGTGGAACCGGTTCGGCCCGATCTTCGCATCAGCGATCAGAGGCAAGCGGGTTGGCCGCCCAGATCGTCGCCAAGAATGTCGACCTGCTCCGGCAGCTTTGGATAGGGGCCGAAGGAGTGGGGCGATTGCAGAAGAGGTATCGCAGCCCTTGGGTCTTTCCGAAGGCTATTTGGCCTTTTTGCAGGGAGTTTGCTCAGACGGGATAGTTAAAGACTGGCACCTCCGCCACTTGCCCTCGCAAGAGCCTTCTCCCGATCCGGCTGCGCGCGGATTATTCCGCTGATTTTGACGGTCAAGCGGGGAGTGACTGCTGAATCTGGCACTGAAGGAAGGAGTACCGGCTGTCACCCGACTTGTGCAACAGAGCCGCCGGACGGGAGAAACTGCGCGTCGGGTAAGGAAATGTGCAAAGGGTCTTGACCTTCCCATGATGGGAAGCCCCATATGAGGCAGGTCTCCGCGCATGCAAGGATGCATCATGACCGCCGCCCCCATGGAAACCACATTGTCTCTGCCCATCACCGGAATGACCTGTGCCTCCTGCGCCGGCAGGGTGGAGCGGGCGTTGAAAGCCGTCCCCGGCGTCAGCTCCGCGGCTGTCAACCTGGCGACCGAAACGGCTGAAATCCGGGGGGTTGCGCCCGCGGACGCGCTGGTGGCGGCCGTATCGGCGGCTGGATACGACATTGCCCCACGGGTCCAGGATCTGTCGATCGAGGGCATGACCTGCGCTTCCTGCGTCGCGCGGGTCGAGCGGGTGCTGAAGGCAGTGCCCGGGGTGGCGGAGGCGACCGTGAATCTCGCCACCGAAAGCGCCCGGATCGAGGGGGTGGCGGATGCGTCGGCGCTGATCGCGGCGGTCAAGGGTGCCGGTTACGAGGCACGGATCGCCGCAGCGGCCACCGGGTCGCCGTCGGAGCGGCGCGAGCGCGAGGTCGCGGGGCTGACGCACGATCTTGTCCTTGCGGCCGCGCTGACCCTTCCGGTCTTCGTGCTGGAAATGGGGGGACATCTGATCCCAGCCTTCCATCATTGGGTGATGATGACCATCGGCCAGGGGACAAGCTGGCTGATCCAGTTCGCGCTGACCACGCTGGTGCTGGTCGGGCCGGGGCGGCGGTTCTTCATGAAGGGCATTCCTGCCCTCATGAACGGTGCCCCGGACATGTCCAGCCTGGTTGCCATGGGTGCAGGCGCGGCCTGGGTCTATTCGACACTTGCGACCTTCCTGCCCGGGCTTCTCCCCCCCGGCTCGGTCGCGGTCTATTTCGAGGCCGCCGCCATGATCGTGACGCTGATCCTGCTGGGACGGCTGCTCGAGGCTCGGGCCAAGGGCCGGTCCTCGCGCGCGATCGAACGGCTGGTCGGCCTGCAACCCGCCATCGCGCATCTGCGGCGGGACGGGACGGCCCGTGATGTGCCGGTGGCCGAGGTGCGGCCCGGTGATCTTCTGGAGCTGCGTCCGGGAGAGCGGGTGCCGGTGGATGGCCGGGTGGCCGAAGGCGCAAGCTGGATCGACGAGTCGATGGTCACGGGCGAACCGCTGCCGGTCGAGAAACACGCAGGCGACCGGGTGATCGGCGGCACGGTGAACCAGACCGGCGCGCTGGTCATGGAGGCGGTGGCGGTCGGGGCCGACACCATGCTGTCGCGGATCATCCGCATGGTCGAGGCGGCGCAGGGTGGCAAGCTGCCGATCCAGGCGCTGGTCGACAAGGTGACGCTGTGGTTCGTGCCGGCGGTGATGACGGTTGCGGCGCTGACTTTCCTCGCCTGGCTGGTCTTCGGGCCTGTCCCCTCGCTGCCGATGGCGCTGGTCAACGGGGTCGCCGTCCTGATCATCGCCTGCCCCTGCGCCATGGGTCTGGCGACCCCGGTGTCGATCCTGGTCGGCACGGGTCGGGGGGCGGAACTGGGCGTCCTGTTCCGCAAGGGCGAGGCGTTGCAGGCGCTGCAGGGGGTGCAGGTGGTGGCTTTCGACAAGACCGGCACCCTGACCGAGGGCAAGCCGGTGCTGACCAGCTTCCAGCCTGCCCCCGGCGAGACCAAGGAGTCGCTCCTGCCGGTGCTGGCAGCGGTCGAGGCGCAGTCGGAACATCCGGTCGCCCGCGCCATCGTTGCAGCGGCGGAGGGGGTGGTCTTGCCGGTCGTCGAAGGGTTCCTGGCTAAGCCCGGCCATGGCGTCTCGGCGCGGATCGGCGGGGCGGAGATCGCTTTGGGATCCGCGCGCGAGATGGGCAGGCGGGGCGTGGACATTGTCGCCTTCGAAGCGGAAGCCGAGCGGCTGGCCGACCGGGGCGAAAGCCCGATCTATGCGGCGCGGGATGGCAGGGCGGTGGCGCTGCTGGCGGTGGCCGATACCGTGAAGCCGACGACACCGCAGGCGATTGCCGCCTTGAAAGCGATGGGGCTGAAGCTGGCGATGATCTCGGGCGACAACGCCCGGACCGCGCGGGCGATTGCGCGCGACCTTGGCATCGACGAGGTGGTGGCCGAGGTGACGCCGGAAGGCAAGGTCGAGGTGATCCGCAAGCTGAAGGCGCAGGGATCGCTGGCCTTTGCGGGCGACGGGATCAACGACGCCCCGGCGCTGGCCGAGGCGGATGTGGGGATCGCGATGGGCACCGGCACCGACGTTGCCATCGAGGCGGCGGATGTGGTGCTGGTCTCGGGTCGACTGCCCGCGCTGGCCGATGCCATCGGGCTGTCCCACGCCACGATGCGGAACATCCGGCAGAACCTGTTCTGGGCCTTCGCCTACAACGCAGCACTGATCCCGGTGGCGGCGGGGGTCCTCTATCCGGCCTTCGGCATCCTTCTGTCCCCGGTTCTGGCCGCCGGGGCGATGGCGATGTCCTCGGTCTTCGTCCTGACCAACGCCCTGCGGCTGAAACGGTATGGAGTGCGCACATGATGAACATCGGTGAAGCTGCCCGCGAAAGCGGCGTGTCGGCAAAGATGATCCGCTACTATGAGGAGACCGGCCTGATCCCCCCCGCCGGGCGGACGGGGTCGGGCTACCGGACCTATGGTCCGAAGGAAGTGCAGGTCCTGCGCTTCGTCCGCCGCGCCCGCGACCTGGGCTTTCCGATGGAAAAGGTGGCCGATCTTCTGGCGCTGTGGCGCGACCGCGACAGGGCCAGCGCCGATGTGAAGCGGCTGGCGGAGGATCAGATCGAGGCGCTGGAAACCCGCATCCGCGAGATGGTGGAGATGAAGGCGACGCTGGAGCATCTGGCCCATGCCTGCGCAGGCAACGCGCGGCCGGACTGCCCGATTCTGGATGATCTTGGCGGGAAGGCCGCTACAACTCACTGCAACACAAAGACAAACTGACCGCCAACGAAAATCGTTGACAGACGGCCTTTCCCCGAAAAACTATACTGACCAGTAAAGCAATTTGCCGATGGGGCGAATCGTCGCATCGGCAGGTCAGGGGGGCTGCATGCTGCAGGAACGGGTCGAGGGGAAATGGCTTGCCGCCTTCCGCCGCGTCTTCGCGCTGAACGGGATCGGGCAGGGGACGCGGATCGCGATCATCTCGGAAACCCAGTCGCGCCCGGTGCTGGCGCATCTGTGCGAGTTGGCGGCCTATGACCTTGGGGCGGAGAGCTTCCACATCCAGATGCCGACGCCCGCACAGACGGCCCCGGTCCCGGTCAAGTCCACCGGCACCTCTTGGGCCATCGCGGGCAACCGCGCGGTGGTCGAGGCGCTGAAGCTGGTCGAGGTGATCGTGGACTGCACGGTCGAGGGGCTGATCCACGCCCCGGAATGGCCCGAGATCGAGGACGCCGGGCGCACGCGGCTTCTGGTCATCACCAACGAACACCCCGAGATCCTGGAGCGGACCGAGCCCAAGGCCGAGGACGACATCAAGCTGCAGATCGGCATCCAGATGCTGCGCGAGGCGGCAGAGATGCGGGTGACCTCGCCCGCCGGAACCGACCTGACGGTCGACCTGCGCGGCGCGCCCTGCGGCGGTACGGCAGGGTTCGGGACCAAGCCGGGCGCGGTGGCACACTGGCCGGCGGGGCTGTGCCTCGCCTTCCCCGGCAAGGATGCGGCGAACGGGCGTGTGGTGATGGACGTCGGTGACATGAACCTGACGTTCAAGACATTCCTGACCAGCCGCATCGACTTTACCATCGAGAACGACTTCGTCACCGCGATCAAGGGCGACGGCATCGACGCGCTGCATCTGCGCGAATACATGGAAGCCTGGGATGACCGGAACGCCTATGGCCTGAGCCATGTCGGCTGGGGCATGAACCCCGGCGCGAAGTGGGTCAGCGCCGCGATGTACGACAAGCGCGACATGCAGGCGGTGGAGTTCCGGGCCATCGCGGGCTCGTTCCTCTGGTCCACCGGCGCCAACCAGTATGCCGGGCGCTACACGCTTGGCCATTTCGACCTTCCGATGCGCAACTGCACCATCGCCCTCGACGGGCGCGTCGTCGTCAAGGACGGCGTTCTGCAAGGAGAGCTTGCCTGATGACCGACCAGTCCCCGATCCCCGCCGTGATGCCGATGAGCAACCCCGCCGACTACTACGACATGAGCCGCGTTCGCCCCGAGGTCGCCGCCGCCATGGCGAAGATCAACGAGCTGGGGCCGGTCTTCGCCTCGCGCGCCAAGGCGGTGGACGACGATGCCTCGTTCCCGACCGACAACTACCGCGATCTGGCCGATGCCGGGTTCCTTGGCCTGTCCATTCCGGTCGAATTCGGCGGCTGGGGCTTCTCGATGGGCGAATACGCCATGGTCGGGGCCGAGATCGGCAAGTACTGCGGCGCGACCGCGCTGACCTTCAACATGCACAACTCGTCGATGGCCTGGTCGCGGTTCATGTATGACATGCCGAACCTGACCGAGGCGGAGCGGGCGGCTTTCGCGCCGCTGCGCGCCAGGCAGTTCACCCGCGCCATGAAGGAACGCGCAATCTTCTCGCAGCCGATCTCGGAAGGGGGGCAGAACTGGACCTCGAAGCCGAACCAGACCCAGGCCCGCGCGGTGGAGGGCGGCTGGAAGATCACCGGCTTCAAGAAGTTCGCCTCGCTGGCCGGGTATTGCGACTACTACACCATCGTCTGCACCGAGGTCTTCGAGGGCGTTGAGCCCCGGCATGAGGACACGATGCTGTTCGTCGTCCACAAGGACGCACCCGGCCTGACGGTCAAGGGCGACTGGGATCCCTTGGGGATGCGCGGCACCAACAGTCGCGACCTGATCCTGAAAGACGTATTTGTGACCGAGGACGATCTCCTCATGCCGAAGGGTATCTTCGGCAAGACCCTGCCGAACTGGCCGCACATGATGGCGACGCTGTCGCCCACTTACATGGGTGTGGCGCAGGGGGCTTATGACTTCACGCTCGCCTATCTGCAGGGCCGCGTTCCCGGCCAACCGCCGATCGACCGGCGGATGTATGCGACGAAGCGGGTGGCGGTGTCGAAGATGTATGCCCGCCTTGCCAATATGCGGGCGCTCTGGTGGCAGGCCTTCTCCGAGGCCAAGGGCATGCCGTCCAAGGCCGAAGTGCTGCGGATGTATGCCGCGCAGTACAATGTGATGGAGGGGGTGCAGGAAATCACCGCGCTTGCCATCCGCACCTGCGGCGGCCAGTCGATGCTGAAATCGCTGCCGCTGGAGCGGATGTACCGCGACAGCCGCTGCGGCGCGCTGATGCTGCCCTATACCTCGGAGATCATGGAGGACTACATCGGCGTCCTCGCCCTCTATGAGATGGACGAGCTGGACACGGCGCCGGGCGACGAGGGCGGGGCGCGCAACTCGCTCTGGCGCGGGGACTCGGGCACCCTGCGGATGCTGCGCTGATGGGGCGCGAGGTGGTGCAGGTCCGGGGTCATGTTCCCGCGCCACCGGATGCGGTCTGGGCGACCGTCCGCGACTTTTGCGGGGCCTGGCATCCGTGGATCGAGACGATACGTCAGGAGCAGGGTCCGCGGGGAGCGTTGGTCCGGGCTTTCACCGTTACGGGCGAGGATACCACCTACCGTGAGCAGCAGACCTATCTGTCGGACAGCGACCGGGTGCTGGGCTATACCCATCTGGAAGGCATCCGCGACTGCGAGGCCTATGACGCGCGGATCACCGTGACACCTGCCGAGGCCGGGGGAACAATTGTCAGCTGGACAGCAACCATCCGCGCCCCGGCGGCGCGGCTGGCGGCGATCTGCGAGGGGACGAAGGCGGTGTTCGAGGCCGGAATTGCGGCGCTGGCGACCGCTTCCGTTCCCGAACGGCATGACACTCCGCTGTACGCTCCGGTCCCGGTCGAGACTTTGATCTTCGACGACCTTCCGCGCCTGGCGCTGACCATCTCGCAAGCCCCCCCACCCCGACCCTCCCCAACAAGGGGGGAGGGAGGCTCCCGGGCTTCCGGGCCTGGCTCTGCGGCATCCACCTCGCGCCTCCCCTCCCCCTCGAGGGGAGGGGATGGGGGTGGGGGGCTTGGAGACACGCTCTGCCTCTTCCTCCACGGCATCGGCGGAGGCCGCACCAACTGGTTGCCTCAAGTGCAAGCCGTCGGTTCCTCCATGCCCGCCGCCGCGCTCGACCTGCGGGGATATGGCGACAGCACGCTTGGTCCCCGGCAATCCACGGTGGACGACTATTGCGCCGACATCCTGCGGGTGGCCGAGAAGTTGGGCGCAAAGCGGCTGGTGCTGGTGGGCCTGTCCTACGGCTCCTGGATCGCGACGTCATTCGCCATGCGGCACCCGGACATGCTGGCGGGGCTGGTCCTCTCTGGTGGCTGCACCGGCATGTCCGAGGCCGGTCCCGACGAGCGCGAGGCCTTCCGGGTCTCCCGCGAAGTGCCGTTGAATGCGGGCCAGGTCCCGGCGGATTTCGCGCCTGCGGTGGTGAAGGTGCTGGCCGGGCCGGACGCTTCCGACGATACCCGCAAGAAGCTCTACGACAGCATGGCCGCGATCCCCGCCGCCACCTACCGCGACGCGCTGGTCTGCTTCACCAACCCCTTGGAGCGCTTCGATTTCGCCAAGCTGACCATGCCCGTCCTCATGATGACCGGCGAACATGACCGCCTTGCCCCGCCCGCCGAGATCCGCGCTGTCGCGGGCCGCATCTGGGACGCCGCCCCGCGCCCCGACGTGCGGTTCGAGGTGATCCCCGGCGCGGGCCATGTCTGCAACGTGGAAAAGCCCGAGGCCTACACCCGCCACCTCCTGACCTTCCTCAACCGCCTGCCATGACAGCACTCCCCCGCCGCCAGCAGAACCGCCTGAACCGCGAGCGCCAGATCCTGGAAGCCGCGCTGACGGTCTTTGCCGCGCAGGGCTATTCCGGCACCACGATGGATGCGGTGGCCTCCGAGGCCGGGGTGACGAAACCCACGCTCTACTCCTACTTCCCGTCGAAGGAGTCGCTCTTCCAGGCGATGATGCTGGGCAAACGCGACCTGATGCTCGACGTCTTCGATCACCCCGGACGCAAGGGGATGGTCGCCGATCTCTGGTCCTTCGCCTGGGCCTATGCCGACACCGTCATGCGCCCCGACATGCTGTCGCTCGCCCGGCTGATCATTGGCGAGGTCAGCCGCTTCCCCGAGATCGGCCGCGCCTATCAGGCCAGCGGCCCGGACCACCTGTTGCGCGGGATCATGCGCTACCTGGACGACCAGCGCGAGGCCGGGCGGCTGGTCTTCGAGGATGCCGAACTTGCCGCGCAGGACCTCTGGGGCCTGATCCTTTCGGCCCCCCGCACGCAGGCACTCTACATGCCCGACGCCTTGCCCGATCGCGAGACGCTGTCGCGCTATATCACCAATGGCCTGAGGGTGTTCCTCAGGGCTTATTCCACCACTCCAGCGCAGGACCAGGAGCAACTGGCCGCGCTCACCAACCCCGACAGGTGACAGATGACGACGCTCGACGACTTCCTCGCCGACCCTTCCAGCCGCTTTGCCACCGTCGCCATGGCGGATACCAACGGCCTTCTGCGCGGGCAGATGGTGTCCGCTTCCGCGCTGAAAGGGATCGCGAAGAACGGCATGGGCATGGCGCCGGCGCAACTGTCGCTGGATCCGACCGACGTGCTTTTGAACCTGCCCGGGGTCAACGACGCCACGGGGGATTTCCACGACGACCCGCTGAAGATCGACCCTGCAAGTGCCCGCCGCCTGCCGTGGTCGAAGCCGGGCCTTGACCTTCTGGTCCTGTCGAACTTCACCGGCGAAACGGCGGAGCTTTGCCCCCGCTCGATCCTGTCGAAGGTGCTGGCGCGGGCAGCGGAGGCGGATATCTTCCCGAAATACGGGATGGAACTGGAATACACGCTGTTCAACGAAACCCCGGAAAGTGCGGCCGCCAAGGGCTACCGCAATCTCACGGCGGCCACCCAGCACGCGAGCCATGACCTGATCGTCTACCAGGCGGTCCAGACCGAATGGTACGAATCCGTCGCCTCCATCTGCGAACCGCTGAGGATTGACCTTGCCAAGATGCACGAGGAGATCGGCGCGGGCTTCATGGAGGCATGTATCGGCGCGGGCGAGGGGCTGGAACCTGCGGACCAACTGATGCTCCTGAAGAACTTCATCCGGGCGCTGGCGCTGCGGCAGGGCAAGTCCGTCACCTTCATGCCACGGTGGAGCGAGCAGGCCGACAGCCAGTCGATCCACCTGCACATCAGCCTGAAGGACAAGGCAGGCAAGCCACTGTTCTGGGACGCCAGCCAGAAGAACGGCGTCAGCCAGACCTTCCGCCACTTTCTTGGCGGGTTGCAGGCGTACATTGGCGACATGACCCTGATTTTCCAGCCGACCGTCAACAGCTACCGTCGATTTGCCCCCGGCACTTTCGCGCCGCCGGGCCTGACCTGGGGCTACGAGAACCGGACCACCTGCTTCCGCCTGGTCGGTCATGACGCGGGGAGCCTGCGCGTCGAAAATCGTCTTCCGGGGGCCGATACCAACCCCTATCTCACCACCGCCGCCACGCTTGCCGCGGGGGTCGCAGGCATCCTGAACCAAATCGAGCCCGAACCCGAAGTCATCGGCTCCGGCTACACCCAGGAACCCGCCCGCGATTTCGCCCGCTCGATGCCCGAAGCGATCTCGCGCCTCCGGGCCTCCGACTTCGCGCGCGACTGGCTGGGCACCCGCTTCGTTGACGGCTTCAGCTCAACCCGCGAAGCTCAGCACGACGAGTTCCGCCGCAAGGTGCCGGACGTCGAACTGCAACGCTTCTTCGACCTGGGATGACCGCATGACAAGTGCCGCCGACCTTCGCACCGCCTTCATGGAAGGGATGAGCCGCGCCGCGACCTTCGTCGCGGTCGCCACCACCGATGGCGAGGGCGGTCGCGCCGGGGTCACGGTGTCCTCGCTCACCTCTGTCTCGGCGGATGGCGAGCAACCGTCACTGCTTCTGTGCATCCATCACCAGTCGCCGGCGGCCAGCGCGATCATCAAGAACCGCGCCTTCTGCGCCAATCTTCTGGCCGAGGATCAGCAGGAAGTGTCGAACCTGTTCGCCGGACGCAGCACCTTGGAGCGGGCCGAACGCTTCGACCGTATCGCCTGGGAAGCCGGAGACATCGGCCAGCCGATCCTGACCGGTGCCACCGCCGTCTTCGAATGCCGGCTGGCCACGGCGCTCCTGTGGGAAACGCATCACATCCTCGTCGGCCGGGTGGCCGCGGTCCGGCTGTCGGGCAACCCGTCCGCCCTGCTTTACGGGCAGCGGGCCTACAGAAGGGCTATACATCTCGCCGGAGATAGTTAAACTGTTAAGTAATTTGCGGCGCGTCTGCGACCGCGAAGCATGACCCGGCATCAAGACCGGGCACCTGCGCAACAAGGAGGGAACATGTCTGAATTCACTGAAATCGGGCCGAACCGGCTGCGACGCAATTCTCTGGGACTCGTCGCTGTCACCTTCATGGTGATCTCGGCCGCCGCACCCCTGACCGGGGTGGCCGGAGCCATGCCGCTGGCCTTTCTGCTGGGCAACGGGACCGGGATCCCGCTGACCTTCATCCTGCTCACGCTGGTCATGCTGGCCTTCGCCGCCGGATACGTCGCGATGAGCCGCCATGTCATCAACGCCGGCGCCTTCTATGCCTACGCGGCGCGCGGCCTTGGCGGAAGCTGGGGCGGGGCGGTGTCGATCATGGCGCTGGTCGCCTACAACACCATGCAGTTCGGCCTGATCGGCCTTCTGGGCGGCGTCTCGGCCGGGGTGTTCGGCGGCTTTGGCATCAACCTGCCCTGGTGGGTCTACAGCCTGATCGCCATCGCGCTGGTCGGTATCCTGGGCTACCGGCAGGTGGACCTGTCGGCCAAGGTGATGGTCGTCCTTGTCGGCCTTGAATACCTGATCGTGCTGATCGTCGACTTCGCCATCCTTGGCGCTGGCGGAGCGGAAGGGACCGGGCTTTCGGTCAACATTCTGGACTTCTCGGCGCTGACCTCCGGCTCTCTGACCGCCGCGATCCTGTTCTGCCTTGGCTCTTTCATCGGGATCGAGGCGACGACGATCTACGGCGAGGAAGCCAAGGACCCGGAGAAGACCATTCCCCGCGCGACCTATCTCTCGATCCTGATGATCGGCATCTTCTTCGTCTTTACCACCTGGCTGATGATTGCCGGAACCGGGGCCGACAAGCTTCTGGAGACCGTCGGCGGGCTGCCCGACCCGACCGCGCATTTCTTCATCCTGGCGGAAACCTACACCAACCCGACCATCTCGATGATCGCCGGGCTGCTCCTCGTCTCCAGCCTCTTTGCGGCGCTGTCGGCGTTCCACAACTACATCGCCCGCTACTCCTATGTCGCGGGCCGTGACGGCCTCTTGCCGGAAGCCTTCGGCCGCACCCATGACGCGCATCAAAGCCCGCATATTGGCTCGGTCGTGCAGACCATCGGCGCGCTGATCGTGCTGGCGATCTTCGCCGGCATGGGGCTGGACCCGATCCTGAACATGTTCACCTGGATCAGCCAGATCGGCACCCTGGGCGTGATCGGGATGATGGCCATCACCTCGCTGTCGGTGATCGCCTTCTTCTCCAAGCAAGGTGGCGGTTCGCCGCTGTCGACCAAGATCCTTCCGGCCATCGCCGGGCTGATCATGGCGGCGCTCTTCGTCTACATCTTCATCCACTACGGCGACCTGACCGGGACGACAGGCGGCAGCCTGAGCTGGCTCCTGCCCGCGCTGATCCCGGCGGGCGGTCTGATTGGCTTCCTCCTGGCGCAGCGGCTGAAGTCTTCGGACCCGGAGCGGTTTGCCAGGATGGGGATGAACCTGCCCGACTGATCCGGGCTACAGGAACAGGGTCGGTCCGGTGCATCCGGGCCGGCCTTTTCCTTTCAAAGCTCCCGCATCCAGAATTGGAGCGGCTTCTCGGTCTCGACCGTGTCGCCGAGATCTTTCCAGCTGAACCGCGCCACCACGCCGGGCAGGGTCCGGTAGCCCCGACCGCGCCAGAAAGCGTCGTTGGTCCGGGCGATTGCGGGCCGGGCCGGGTGGTCATTGGCCCGGATGACCGAGCAGAAGGCGACATGCGTCCGCCCCAGCGCCCGGGCATGGGCCTCGCGCAGGTCGATGAAGCGGTGGCCAAGGCCAATGCCGCGGTAGGGACGCAAAAGGACGGATTCCGCCCCGTACAGGATCTTCTCCGGCGCGATACCCATCTCGCGGAAGGGTGCGGCGAATTCCGGGGCGTGATCCTCCATCGGGGTCGAGGTCGAGGCGCCGATCAACTGGCCGTCATGGAAGGCC
The DNA here is from genome assembly GCA_017303485.1 of Rhodobacterales bacterium. Taxonomy (GTDB): domain Bacteria; phylum Pseudomonadota; class Alphaproteobacteria; order Rhodobacterales; family Rhodobacteraceae; genus Tabrizicola. The sequence goes on along the minus strand of JAFLCY010000002.1, from coordinate 27,102 downwards.
CCGACCAAGAGCGCGCCCGGATTGTCGCGGTAGCTGGCGAGGTATTCCCGCTCGTAGTCCAGCGAACCGTCGTAAAGATAGGGCCAGTCGCGGAACACGGTGATCCGCAGCCGGGCCACGCCGTCCAGCGCGGCCTCCAGGTCAGGGCCTTTCAGGGCCCGGACGTCGATGTCGTCGATGTTCATCGCCTGACCTGTGCGATCCAGTCGTTGAGGTTGTAGAAGGTGGTGATCCGGCTGATGAGGCCGTCCTTCACGTCAAAGAACCCGCCAGCCGGGAGGATGTAGGTCTGGCCTTTCGCGTCCGGCAGGCCGGGATCGGTCTTCAGATATTCCCCGTGAACCACGAACTCCGCCGCGCCGCGAGCGCCGTCCTCGGTGGCAAAGAGGGTGATGTCCTTCAACTGCTCCCGGTAGCTTACCCCCATGTGGCCGCAGAACTCGCGGAACCGGGCCTTGCCGATCCGGTGACCGCCTTCGTTGACCCGGTGTTCGACGTCCTCGGTCAGGCAGGCGAGCATCCCCTCGGGGTTCCCGGCATTGAAGGCATCGTAGTAGCGGCGGAGAAGGGAGAGAGTGGTCTCACGGGTCATGGGGGTCTCCTTTGGGCGGCGAGACTAGCGGGACCGGAAGCCAGAGCCAAGTCGCAGGGGGACGGGTCGGGCGTGGAAAGCGACGTTCGGGTTCTTGGATGTCCTTGGGGGTCAGGCATGGCCAATATCGGGATTCCAAGGGGTTGGATGTAGAGATCAGGGGCTGTAATGAAATGGGCGGCTGGGCCTTTCAGCGGAACTGAGATGAAAATCGGAGGATCTGACGTGCGGAACCGGGCTTGCCTGTGTTCGCTGGTGTTCCCGGCGGAGGGTGTGGAGCCGCCGTGCAGCTACTTCGCCACGGATCACCTCGGTCGCCGCCGCCCAATGAGCAATCTTTTCAGTTCAATCCTGCCATCCGACACAGTTTTGTCTATAATCCGCGCTACTTAATTGACCAGCGCGGCATTCAGGTGCTTTCATTTGCAGGCGTGTTTCATGGATTTTAGCAAGCTTCAGGCGACCGCAATTGTACGCCGGAACTCGATTGCCTTTGTTGAAACGGTATTTTCCCTATACGCCGCTGGTCGCCCGCTTGTCGTGGTATCCGACGAGGCCCAGGCCAGGCAGCTGCCCGGGCTGGAGATCGACCGTACCATCGACCCGGGAGAGAAGACCGGCTGGTTCAGCGCAAGGCATCCGGTAATCCTGGATGACCGGCCCGCGCAGGTCACATTCACCTCGGGTACCGAAGGCATGCCGAAAGGCATCCTGCTGACCTACCGCAACCTCGGCTACACGACCGAGCGCATCATCGAAGTGATGCAGATGACCGAGGAGGTCCGCGAATATGTGGGCGTTCCGGCGACCTTCAGCTTCGGGATGGCGCGGTATCGCGCGGTCAGTGCGGTGGGCGGAAGGGCCTACATGCCGCCGCGCGGGTTCGATCCGATGGAACTGGCGCGCATGCTGGCGTCAGGCGAGGTCAACGCGCTGGCGGCCGTACCCACCTTGCTGCGCATCCTGCTGGCCGATCCGAAGCTGATCGGCGAGGCTGGAGCCAAGCTGCGCTGGATGGAAATCGGATCGCAGCACATGACTGCCGCAGAAAAGCGCGCGGTCCGCGAGATGTTTCCCAATGCGCTGATCGTTCAGCACTACGGGCTGACCGAGGCGTCACGCAGCACATTCCTTCAGATTTCCGGGGCCGCGGACAGCTTGCTGGAATCGGTCGGGCGGTCAGTCGGCGAGGGCGAAATTCAGCTCGCCGCGGACGGACGCATCCGGATCCGGGGCCCGCAAGTCGCCCGCTCGCGTATCGATTCCGCTGGATTGCACGACCTGACTGATGCCGATGGCTGGTTGCAGACCAACGATCTTGGCCACCTGCGCGGCGGTTACCTGCACTTTGACGGGCGGGCCGATGACCTGATCAACTGCGGCGGCCAGAAAATCGTTCCCGACCAGCTTGAGGAACGGATCCGGTCGCGCCTGAAACCGCAGATGCAGATTGCGGTGGCCAAGGTGCCGGACGCCCAGCGGGGCGATGGCGTGCTGGTCGCCGTGGTTGGCGACAGCGCAGCCGCACGGAAAATCAGGGACCTTGCCGCCGCCGCGCTGGAAGAGATGGGCGTCTCGGCCGGCGCTTCGCTGCATGCCATGGCGCTGGACGCCCTGCCCGTGACAGGCACCGGCAAGGTCCAGCGCCGCATCCTTGCCGAACAGTTCGCCTTGCGGAAAACGACCGAACCCGTTCGGGCATCGGCGGTACATCAGGATGCAAGCGATGTGCTGTCATTCTTCCGGCAGGAGTTTCCGGGGCAGGATGTCCAGCCCGAGGATACGTTCGAAACGTTGGGGGGCGACTCCCTGCACTACATCCAGTTCACGCTGGCCTACGAAAGCCGGTTTGGCCAGTTGCCGGACGGTTGGGAAAAGCTGGATGTTTCCGCCTTGCAGGACCAGTCCGACTCTGACGGACCCTCGATCTGGCGGCGGCTGGAAATGGTCACGCTCACGCGGGCGTTCTTCATTGTCTGCATCGTCGCCCTGCACACCAATGCCTTCGTCTACAGCCCGAACTGGGGCGCCGCCTATTTTCTGGTGATGCTCGCGGGGTATTCGGTCGCCCGGTTCCAGTTGCCCGAAATCATCCGCTCCGGCAGCGTGAGGACGCTTTGGGGAACCGTCTTCTATGTAGCGATTCCGACGATCCTGATGGAGATATTCCTGGAACTCTTCATCAGGCGGTTCGAACTGCCGTCGCTGGTTCTGGTATCGAACTACACCGATCCGAACACCATCAAGGGATTCTCTTTCTATTTCATCGAGCTTTATGTGCAGCTGATGATCCTGGCGGCGCTGCTGTTCTCGTTCCAGGGTGTCAGGGAGGCATTCCGCACCAGGCCGCTGCTCAGTGCCGTCATCCTGTTCCTTTGCACCGTCGCGATCAACCGGACCATCGAGTTTTTCTGGGACGGCAACTACAACTATCACCGGTCACCCTGGCACTACGGGTGGGTCTTCACCTTGGGCATGATCTTCGCACTGGCCAGAGACCTGCGCGCGCGCCTGTTCGCGCTGTCTTTGGCCTTCATCATGATATTTGCCAACTGGGGCCTGACATCGGCGGCCTACTATATCGGCGCGGGCTGCGTGCTGGTGCTGTTCGTGCGACATGTGCTTGTGCCCACGCAGGTGAAGGTCATTGTCGCCGAAATCGCAGGGGCCTCGATGTTCCTCTATCTCACTCATTTCCAGGTGATATCGCTGGTCCACAAGCTGTTCGGCAGGGATATTCCCTGGCTGTCCCTGGGCCTGTCGATCATTGTCGGCGTAACCGGTGCGCATGTCTATGCCTGGCTGGACCGAAAGGTCCGGCAGTCCCGGCTGATGACGCGGACCTGGCGACGGGGGGCTTCGGCAGGCTGATCGGATCAGGCCCTGTTCGAACCAAGGACAGTCCCGGACATCGTCATCCAGCGACGAAGTCGCGCACAAAGGCGCTTGCGGGTCGGGCGCGGATGTCCTGCGGCTTGCCGACCTGTTCGATCCGTCCCATCGACATGACCACGACGAGATCGGCCAGTTCCATTGCCTCGTCCTGGTCGTGGGTCACGAAGACGGTGGTCAGGCCGGTGGTGTCGTGGATATCGCGAAGGCCCTGGCGAAGTTCCTTGCGGACCTTGGCATCGAGGGCTCCGAAGGGTTCGTCGAGGAGCAGCATCCGGGGCTCGATGGCGAGCGCCCGGGCCAGGGCGACGCGCTGGCGCTGGCCGCCAGAGAGCTGGCTGGGATAACGCGCGCCGATGTCGGGAAGCTGGATCAGATCGAGAAGTCTGGTTACGCGGCGGGCGATCTCGGGTCTGGCGGGGCGCGAGGCGCGGGGGCGGGCGTTCAGGCCATAGGCGATGTTGTCGAAGACGGTCATGTGCCGGAAGAGCGCGTAGGACTGGAAGACGAACCCGGCGCGACGGCCCTGGACGGAAAGGCCGGTGGCATCTTGCCCGTCAAACAGGACGCGGCCGGAGGTTGGATATTCAAGCCCTCCAAGGATGCGAAGCAGCGTGGTCTTGCCGGACCCGGAGGGGCCGAGGAGCGCTACGAGGGCACCGGAGGGGATGGCCAGGGAGACCGGGTTCAGCGCGGCAGTGGTGCCAAATTCCTTGGAGATTTCGTCGATTTCGATGTGCATCATGGTCCCCCTTAGTGGCGGCGAGCGGCGGCAAGCGCATCGGCATGCCGGATTTCGAGGAAGGTCTTCAGGCCAAGCGTCACGAAGGCGAGGAACGCGAGGACGGCGGCCAGCGTGAAGGCCGCGACCGAGAGGTATTCGTTGTAAAGCATCTCGATGGTGATCGGCATGGTCGCTGTCTGGCCCCGGATCTTGCCGGAAACGACCGCGACGGCGCCAAATTCACCCATCGCGCGGGCGTTGCAGAGGAGGACGCCGTAAAGTAGCGCCCAGCGGATGTTCGGCAGCGTCACGGTCCAGAAGGTGCGCCAGCCGGAGGCGCCGAGCGTCAGGGCAGCCTCTTCTTCAGCCCGGCCCTGCTCGATCATCACCGGGATCAGCTCGCGCGCGACGAAGGGGAAGGTCACGATCATCGAGGCCAGCACGATGCCGGGCAGGGCAAAGACGATGGGGTAGCCCGCATCGACCAGCATCCCCCCGATCCAGCTGTGCGCGCCGAAGGTCAGGACGATGCAAAGTCCGACGACGACGGGCGAGACCGAGAAGGGCAGGTCGATCAGCGTCAGAAGCACCGCCTTGCCGCGGAAGTCGTACTTGGTGATGAACCAGGCTGCCGCGATGCCGAAGACCGCATTCATGGGTACGGCGATGGCAGCGACAGTCAGGGTCAGCCGTATCGCCGACAGGGCCTCGGGATCCGTCAGCGAGGCGACTGCCTTCCACAACCCTTCGCGCAGTGCCTCGTAGAACACGGTCACGAGGGGCGCGAACAGGAGGAGGGCCAGTACAATCAGAACGCTGCCGATCAGCAGGCGGCGGACCAGCGGCGTTTCCTGGGTCGCGGGGCGCCAGGTTGCGGGGACATCAGACATAGCCAATTCTCCGGCGGCTCCAGACCTGGACCCCGTTGATGAGGAGGAGGAGCGTGAAGGAGATCACCAGCATGGCGATGCCGATGGCGGCGGCACCTTCGTAGTTGAACTCCTCCAGCTTGATGACGATCAGCAGGGGCGCGATTTCCGTCTTCATTGGCAGGTTCCCCGCGATGAAGATGACCGAGCCGTACTCGCCCACCGCCCGGGCCAACGACAGCGCGAAGCCCGTCAGCGCCGCGGGGGCAAGCATCGGCAGGATGACGCGGCGCAAGGTGTGGGCTCGGGAGGCGCCAAGGGTCGCTGAGGCTTCCTCGACCTCGCGCTCGATCTCGTCGATGACGGGCTGGACGGTGCGGGTGACGAAGGGCAGGCCGACGAAGACAAGGGCAATGAAGATGCCGATGGGCGTGTAGGCGATCTTGAAGCCAAGGTCCTTGGCCAGCGCGCCGAAGGCACCGTTCGGTGCGTAAAGCGCGGTCAGGGCGATGCCGGCCACGGCAGTGGGCAGCGCGAAGGGCAGGTCGACGGCGGCGTCGATCAGGCGGCGGCCGGGAAAGCGGTAGCGTGCCAGCACCCAGGCCAGCGTCACGCCGAACACCAGATTGAACAGGGCGGCAAGGAACGACAGCCGGAACGACAGCCAGAGCGAGGCCCAGATGCGGGGGGTGTTGACCTCGGTCCACAGCCGTTCCGGCCCGGCAAGGGCGCCCTTCAGAAGTAGGGCGCCGATGGGCAGGAGGACCACGAGGGAGAGGAGGGTGATCGTGATCCCGGCGCTGATCCCGAGGCCGGGGATCGGGGATCGGTGGAAAAGGGGCCTGCCCATCGGTCTGCCTTACTGCCCGAGGTAGATCTGGTCGAAGATGCCGCCGTCGGCGAAGTGCTTGGCCTGCGCCTCTTTCCAGCCGCCGAAGGACGAGATGTCGACAAGGTCAAGCTTCGGGAAGCGGGCGACATCCTCGGGCGAAGCCTTCGACGTATCCCAGCCGCGGTAGTAGTCCTTGAAGATGATCGCCTGCGCTTCCGGGGTGTAGAGGAAGTTCAGGTAGGCCTCGGCCAGCTTGCGCTGGTCATCGGTCTTGATGTTCGCCTCGACCAGCGCCACCGGCGGTTCGGCGAGGATCGAGACCGAAGGAACGACGATGTCGAACTGGTCCTCGCCAAGCTCGTTCAGCGCAAGGTAGGCCTCGTTCTCCCAGGCGAGAAGGACGTCGCCGATGCCGCGCTGGGCGAAGGTGGTCGTGCTGTCGCGCGCACCCTTGTCCAGCACGGGGACATGTTGGTAGAGCGCCTTGACGAAAGCCTCGGGGTCCTTGCCGTTCTTTTCCGCCCAGGCCCAGGCGGCAAGGTAGTTCCAGCGCGCACCTCCGCTGGTCTTGGGATTCGGAGTGATGACTTCGACGCCTTCGGCGGTCAGGTCGCCCCAGTCCTTGATGCCCTTCGGGTTCCCTTCGCGGACCAGAAAGACGATGGTCGAAGTGTAGGGCGAGGAGTTGTGCGGCAGTTTCGACTGCCAGTCTTCCGGCAGCTTGCCCTCTTTGGCGATCTTGTCGATGTCGGCGGCCAGCGCGAGGGTCACGACCTGCGCGTCCAGTCCTTCGATCACCGCGCGGGCCTGGGCACCCGAGCCGCCATGCGATTGCTCGATGGTGGGGGCGTCGTTGCCCTGGGCCACCCAATATGCGGTGAAGGCCTCGTTCAGATCGCGGTAAAGCTCACGCGTGGGGTCGTAGCTGACGTTCAGCAGGCTTTCGGCAGCGACCGGGGCGGGGGTGAGGCCAAGGCCAAGGGTCGCGATGGCGGCGGCAGTGGCAAGGCCCTTGAGGCGGCCCACCGGCCAGCCGGTCAGGCGGCGCAAGCCGTCGGCGATGGTGATACGGCCATCGGCGTGGGCCTCGGCTACAGGGCCCTGTGCAGTCACTGTGCCGGCGAGGGTGATGGTGGCAAGCATGGTCTTCTCCTTGGATGGAAAGGGGCGGTAGGGCATCAGGCCCAGGACGGTTTGCGGAACGTGGATCACGATGGTTCTCCGATCGGCTCCACGCTCGCCTCCCAGACGGCGGCATCGCGGCCTTCCAGCAGGTCGGCGACAGCGTCGGCGGGGTTGCGGGTGAAGATCACCAGTGGGCTGCCATTGACCCGGTGGGTCAGGCCGGTGCGGCGGTCGACCAGCCGGACGGCGCAGGTGGTGCGAGGGGTCCCGGGCATGGCGGTCGGCGCCAGCCCGGCAGTCGCAAACGCGGTGCGGGGGGATATGGCGGCAGTCATCGTCCTTCTCCTTCGCTTGGGGGTGGGCCTTGGCCCGGCTGCCCCTTAATAACGACAGGAAAGGTCGAGTATTGCAAAGGAAAATACTCGCTAAATTTAGTCGTGATTATGGAATGAAATTCTCCGCGCCCACAGGGTCCCGAAGGAGACTCACCAGGAGCATTTATTTTGGTTTCAGCAGGTTGCGGACTTTACTCCGCGCCGATCACCTGTTCGGCCACGGTGCCGGAGCGCAGCATGTCCGCCAGCGTCAGTGAGTCGATGATCACGAGGTAGGACCAGAACACCTCGGCAAAGACCTTGCGGATGCGGCAGGTCGCCTCGTCCGTGCAATCCTCGCACCGCTGATAAGCCCGGCGCGACAGGCAGGGCAGGGGGGCAATGGGGCCGTCGATGGTGCGCAGAAGTTCCGAAATGGAAATATCAGAAGGCTTCTTGATCAGGCTGTAGCCACCCGACCTTCCCCGGATCGACGCAATCACCCCGGCGTTGCGCACCTCCAACAGGATATGCTCCAGAAACCGCTTCGGTGTGCCGGAGCGCTTTGCGATCTCTTCGATCGTCAAGGGTTCCGGCTGCCCCTTCGCGGCCTCGTCGGCCAGAACCAGCAGCGCCTTCAACGCATATTTCATCTTCTGCGTGATCATGTGGAAAAGCTACGCCCAGGAATGTCGAGAATCAATGTCGCGATTCCCTCCTTCGCCATTGTCCGACACAGAGTCTCTGAAAAGCTCCTGCAGAAATGCCGGAAAATCAGGGGGAAGCGCGGTTTGATTAATAGACGATTAATATGGTAGACATTTCGTTCTTTTCCAGCGATAGTGCAGTGAAGCCCGCTGCCAGGGAGCTGACACATGATCGATCTTGACCTGATCGACCGCAAGATCGTCGCCGAGCTGATGCAGGACGCGACGCTGCCGATCGCGCAGATCGCGGACAAGGCCGGCCTGTCGCAGACCCCGGCCTGGAAGCGCATCCAGAAGCTTGAGGCCTCCGGTGTCCTGACCGGCCGAGTTGCCCTTGCCGATCCGGCCAAGCTTGGCTTTGGCCTGACCGTCTTTGTCGGGATCGAGGCACCGGATCATTCGCCAGACTGGCGCGATGCCTTCGCCCGCGCGGTCGAGGTCATTCCCGAGATCATGGAGGTCTACCGGATGGCGGGCGAGCTGGACTATCTCCTGCGCGTTTCGGTGCAGGACATGGCGGCGTTCGACGGGCTCTACAAGCGGCTGACCGATGCAGTGCCGATCAAGAACGTCACCAGCCATTTCGCGATGGAACGGATGAAGTTCACCACCGCATACCCGGTCGATACCAGGACCAGGTAGAATGGCATTCTCTTTTGGATGCAGAGTTTGGAACCATTAATCACGATATGCTTGGTAGATATATTGGGCATACTGAGTCGAAAGGACGCCGGACATGACCAAGACCCTGATCGTACCCGGCCCTGACGGCTCGGCTGCTCAGCCCGTCATCAGTCGGCATCGGCTGGAGGCCCGCAAATGAACCGCCTGTTCCGCGGCCAGAATGCCGGAATCGCCAGCTATGCCGCGCTGGCGGTTTTCGCTGCCGCCTATCTGGCCGCGATTGCGCTGGTGCTGGCCTCCTGATCCACTTTCGGGCGGCCGAACCGCCCGCGCGCAAGTCCGCGCCGTCAGCCTTTCGCCTGGCGGATCGCAGCGGCCCAATACTGCCGGGACTTGGCTCGGGCCTTGGCATCCATCCGGGGGTGGAATTGGACCACCTCTTCTGTCGGCTCCGGCGCATGGCCCATCGAAGCCATCGCCATGACCGCTGCGCCGAGCGCTCCGATCTCCTCGACCCGTGCCGCCTGGACCGGACGGTCGATGAGGTCAGCCTGCAATTGCATCAGGAAGCGGTTCCCCGATGCCCCGCCATCGGCGGAGAGCCGGGCAAGCGGCATGCCGGCGTCGGCCTGCATCGCCTCGAACACGTCGGCAATCTGCTGGGCGATGGCCTCGAACGTGGCGCGGGCAAGGTGGGCGGGGCGTGTCGCATGGGTCATGCCGGCGATGGTTCCCCGCGCGGCATCGTTCCAGTGCGGCGCGCCAAGCCCGGCAAGGGCGGGAACGAAGGTGACGCCCCCGGCATCCGGGACGGTCTGGGCCAGCGCGGACAGCGCCGCCGCGTCCGTAAGGCCAAGCAGCCCGGCCATGAAGGCGGCGGCTTGGGCCGAGACGGTGATGTTGCCCTCCAGCGCATAGGCCGTGCCGTGCCGGTCAGTCCAGGCGATAGTGCCCGAAAGACCATGCCGCGACTCCATGCGCCCGGGTGTCAGCGTCATGAGGCTGGAGCCGGTGCCGTAGGTTGCCTTCACGGCACCTGGGGCGCGGATCCCGTGACCGTATAGCGCGGCGTGGCTGTCGCCAATCATCGCGCGGATCGGGATTCCGGCGGGCAGCGAGGTCGCCCCTTTGGCCGTGGAGCCGAACAGGCTGTCCGAGGGCAGGGGCGTGGGCAGGCAATCGGTTGGCGCCCCGAAGATCTCGCCTATCCGCGCGCTGAAGGTCAGCGTCCTTGTGTCGAACAACTGGGTGCGGCTGGCGTTGGAATGATCGGTGGCAAAGGTCTCGCCACCTGTGAGGTTCCAGAGCAACCAACTGTCCACCGTACCCGCCCGAAGCTGGCCCCGCGCGTGCAAGTCTGCCGCGTTGGGTATGTTGCGCAGCAACCAGGCGAGTTTCGAAGCCGGGAAAAGCGGATTGATCCCCAGCCCGGTCGCCGCAATCACCTTGGGGTCGTGACCGGCGGCGATCAGGCCCGCGCAGTCATCTGCCGTGCGGCGGCATTGCCAGATCGGAGCGGGGCAGACGGGCAGGCCGGTAGCCGCGTCCCACAGAACAAGCGTTTCGCGCTGGTTCGCGATGGCGATGGCGTCAATCTCGCCATCCACCTGCCGGACGACATCGGCGATCACCTTCTGGACCGAAGCCCAGATATCGCTGGCCGATTGTTCGGCCCAGCCGGGATGCGGGTAGCTTGTGGTCAACGGCGCCGAGGCACGGGCGAGGACGCGCCCAGACCCGTCGATCAGCAAAGCCTTCGTGTTCGTCGTTCCCTGGTCAATCGCCAGGACACGCCGCCCGCTCATCCCTTGCGGCCCAGGGCCCGCAGGGCAGCGGCTTCGATCCCCTCGGGGGACAGCCCGTATTCGTGGAACAGCCAGTCGACGGAACCGGTGGGAAGAAAGCCGGGAAAGCCGACCCGCTCGACCGGCACGGGCCTATGCGCGGCGGTGAACTCTGCAACGGCCCCGCCCAGACCGCCCCGAACGCTGGCTTCCTCGACCGTGACAATGGCGCCCGTCGCGGCGGCTTCCGTCAGGGCGTCTTCGTCCAGCGGGTTGATGGTGGCAAAATTCAGGACCCGGGCGCTGATGCCCTGACAGGCAAGCCTGTCGGCGGCGCCGACGGCAAGGTGAACGGTGGTGCCGCAGGCGATGAGGGTAACGTCGCTGCCCTGACGGACAACCTCGGCCTTCCCGGGGCGGAAAACGCGGTTCGGAATGTTCAGATCCGGCACCGGCATCCGCGACAGGCGCAGGTAGACCGGCCCTTCGTGGCCTGCCGCCCATTTCACCGCTTCGGCGGTTTCCCAGGCATCGGCGGGGACGATGACGGTCAGGTTGGTCAGGGGTCGCAGCCAGGCAAGGTCCTCGATCGAATGGTGAGTGGCCCCCAACTCGCCATAGGCGACGCCCGAGGACTGGCCAACCAGCTTCACGTTGAAATTGGCATAGGCGATGTCGGCCTTGACCTGCTCCAGCGCGCGGCTGGTGATGAAACAGGAGGCGGCAGAGACGAAGGGGACATGCCCGCCGTTCGCCAACCCCGCGCCGACGCCGACCATCACCTGTTCGGCGATGCCGACGTTGATCACCCGGTCGGGGAATTTCTTCTGGAAGCTGTTCAGCTTGGACGAGCCGACCGAGTCATTGACCACGGCGACGATGCGGGGGTCGGCCTCGGCCAAAGTCTCAAGGGTCGAGACCCAGATGTTCCGGCAATCCTGAAACCCGGCGGCAGTGGGGGCAGCATGGGCCATCAGACCAGTTCCTTCATCGCTTGTTCGTACTGCGCATCATTCGGCACTCCATGGTGCCATGCGGCGACATTCTCCATGAAGCTGACGCCCTTGCCCTTGGTGGTGTTGGCAATCACGCAGCGCGGCTTGTCGCCCGGAGGGGCGCCGAGTACGGCGAGAAGGGCGGCATGATCGTGGCCGTTCACCTCATGCACTTCAAAGCCAAAGGCGCGGTATTTGTCGTCCAGTGGGTCGAGACCCGAGGTTTCTTCCGTTCCCGCGCCCTGTTGCAGGCGGTTGCGGTCGATGATCAGGGTCAGGTTTCTCAGCTTGCGGTGACCCGAGACCATGGCCGCCTCCCAGTTCGACCCTTCCTGCTGCTCGCCGTCACCGGTGAGGACGAAGGTACGATAGGTCGCGCCGGAAAGCTGGCCTGCGATGGCGATGCCGGTGGCGACCGGGAAGCCATGGCCGAGAGGGCCGGTATTGGTCTCGACCCCCGGCAGATAGTTGCGGTTCGGGTGGCCGTTCAGCAGCGACTTCGGCTGCATGTATGTCGGCAGCCAGTCCTCCGGGAAGTAGCCCGCCGCGCAAAGCGTGGCGTAAAGGGCCCCGGTGGCATGGCCCTTGGACATGACGAAACGGTCACGGTCGGCCCAGTTCGGGCGTCTGGGGTCGTAGTTCAGGACGCCGAAATACAGCGTGGCCAGAATGTCCATCGCCGAGAAGTCGCCGCCCGGATGACCCAGCTGCGCCCGGTGGACCATCGTGAACGCAGTACGCCGCATCCACAGTGCCTTTTCCTTGATCAGCGGAAGCTTGTCGTTCGTGAGCATGTGTCAGAACCTGTTCGGAAAGGTCAGTTGCGGCTCGGGTTCGCCGCCGTGGTGGTAGATCGGCCAGCCGAGGTAACGGGTGACGGCCTCGTTCACCACATCGGCATGGTGGCCGCGCACCATGGCGACGTGATGCTCGAACCCGTTCTGGGTGATGAATTTCAACAGCTTGCGCAGGCCCGCGACGCGGGTCGTGGCGATCCCGCCGTCCATGGCGAAGGGATGGTCGGTAAACTCGCCCTCACCAAGGTAGCACTTGACGGTGCCGCGACGATCATCGGTGGAAAGACGGAAATAGGTCATCGGGCCGGGCTTCACCTTGCCCTTCACCGCGCCGAAGCATTTCGACCGGCCAATGCTTTCGCCCAGCACGTCCAGTTCACCCACTTCCGGCGTGTCCCCGATGAAGGACTTGGGATAGTTACCGCAATGGGTGCAAACGCAGAGGTCTTCCTCGTAGGCATAGTTGTTGTTCCAGTCGAGGATCGCGGGCGGGGCGCTGGACGCGAGGGCGAGCGCATACATCGACAGCGCGCCCATGATGTCGACCTCGCAGGCCGAAGGCATCAGGTCCTCGCCCATCATGCTCATCGTCAGGCAGGTGGCGCAGCCGAAATTGTCCTGCAAGGACCGCCAGCACTGGATGGCACTGGCGTCGCAGCCGTTCTCCTCGATCCAGCGATTGACGGCTAGGGTCCAGCGGGCCTGCTTTTCGATCTGAGCGGGCTGGATATGGGCGGGTATCTTCCCGTAGCTCTTGACCTTCTCCAAGGTCGTGATCAGCGCCGGGTCGTCATTGGCGATGGCCCCGGCGGCGCCGATCATCTCGGACAGGTCCACTGTCACGACCGTCACACCCGCCGCCTGCAGAAGCTTTTCCGAATAGCGCATGGTCTGGAAGGCGCCCGTCCGCGCGCCGATAGAGCCGAGCCGCGCGTTCCGCAGCCCCTTCACCGTGCGGCAGATGCGGGCAAAGCGTTGCAGGTCGGCCCCGAACTCCTCGCCCCAGGTATCGCAGGTGTGGGTCGTCGTTTCGGTGAACGGGACGCCGTATTGCCAGAAGTTGTTGGTGACGCTGATCTTGCCGCAAAAGGCGTCGCGACGCTCCTTGACAGAGACCTTCGACACCTCGTCGTTCGAGGCTTGCAGCAGGATCGGCACGTTCAGCCTTGCGCGGTTCACCAGTTCCGCCACCGCGATCTCGTCGCCGAAGTTCGGCAGGCAGATCACCAAGCCATCAATCCTGTCGGCATTCGCGCGGAAGTGCGCGGCATAGAGGTCGGCGTCAGCGATGGACTGGACGGCCCCATTGGCGGTGGCCTCGTAGGGCAGGATCACCGCATCAATTCCCATGCGGGACAATTGGGCCATGACGTCATCACGCGCCGCCTTGCAGGGGGCCGGGCTGAAGAAGGCCCGGCTTCCGATGACGACACCGAGGCAAACCCTGCGGCGGATGATGCTGGTCATGTCTGGCCCCCTTGCCTTCGGACGCTCCTCGACATCCGTCGGATTGTTTCGAATGATTTCGATTGATGCGCTTTTATCGCGATTCCTGACGTGGCGCAAGCCGTCTTGGTGATCCTTCTGGCCGACCTGCCCGAAACCAGCAGCTTAGCCGATGCTTATGCATTGGCCAGCATGCTGCAAGCGCAAAGATCGCAATCAATAGAAAGCAATTGACAATGATATGCAAGAAAGAGAGACATGTAACGCATCGAATCGAATCGTTTCGATATCGTTTGAAAGGGAGGACATCATGATTCTGACTCGCCGCCTTCTGGTCGGAGGCCTTGCCGCCGCTGTCGCAGGCATCCTGCCGACGCTGAGCTTTGCCCAGGGCAAGGGCACTATCGCCATCATCACGCCCAGCCACGACAACCCGTTCTTCAAGGCCGAGGCCGATGGCGCTGCCGCCAAGGCCGCCGAACTGGGCTACGAGGTCATGGTGCTGGTCCACGACGACGACGCCAACAAGCAGAACGAGCTGTTCGACAGCGCCATCGCGGCGGGCGTCAAGGCGATCATCCTGGACAACGCGGGCGCAGACGCCTCGGTCGCAGCGGTCCAGAAAGCCAAGGATGCGGGCATCCCGTCCTTCCTGATCGACCGCGAGATCACCGCGACCGGCGTGGCCGTCAGCCAGATCGTGTCGAACAACTACCAGGGCGCGCAGCTTGGTGCCGAAGAATTCGTCAAGCTGATGGGCGAGGCGGGCGACTATGCCGAACTGATCGGCAAGGAATCCGACAGCAACGCCGGCATCCGGTCGAAGGGTTATCACGACGTGATCGACCAGTATCCCGACCTGAAGATGGTCGCCAGCCAGACCGCCAACTGGTCGCAGACCGAGGCCTATTCGGTGATGGAATCGATGCTTCAGGCCAATCCGGGCATCAAGGGCGTGATTTCGGGCAACGACACCATGGCGATGGGCGCCTGGGCGGCTCTGGAAGCCGCGGGGCGGACCGATGTGATCGTGGTGGGCTTCGATGGCTCGAACGATGTGCGCGATTCCATCATCAAGGGCGGGATCAAGGCCACCGTGTTGCAACCGGCCTATGCCCAGGCGCAAATGGCGGTGGAACAGGCTGACACGTTCATCGCTTCCGGGTCCACGGGTGTGGAAGAGAAGCAGTTGATGGATTGTGTCCTGATCAACGCCGACAACGCGGCCAAGCTGGAAACCTTCGCGCTGGGCGCCTGATCCCTGCTGGCCGACGACCCGGCGCGCACGCTCCCCTGGCGCGCCGGGATTTCCTTTGGGAGACCGACATGAAATCTGTTCCCGTCGCGCTGTGCCTTCTGGCCGCGCTGGCCCTGCCGGGCTGCAAGATCGTCAAGACCGTCGTCGGCGGCGAGTCTGCCGCGGCCGCGGCCGGAGAGGCCGGGGATGATGCGCGGATCGCCGCACTTCTGGACAGGACCTACGAGGCCGAACTTCTGCCGCTGATCACCGGCAAGGCGATGCCGGTTGCCGATCTGCGCAGCGCAATCGCCGGAGGGCTGGAGGTCGCGGGCGCCGCGCATGGCAACAAGGGCTCGGGCGAGGGCGCGGCCTGGAATTTCGCGGTGACGGGCGAGGGCAAGGTGGTCGAGGCGAACCTCACCTCGCGGGCGCGGAAGGCGATGCTGGACACCGATGGCGACGGTGCGGCGGACCTGACGCTGCAACTGGGGCCGGTGATCAAGGGTTCATCCCTGCGCGACGTGGCGCCCTTCTACCGTTTCGGCGATTTCCGCGACCAGATCGAGTTCGCCAAGCTTGCCCGCGCGCTGAACGATCGGGCATCGGGCGCGCTTCAGGTGCCCGAGGGTGACCTGACCGGAAAGACGGTGGCCTTTACCGGCACGGTCGATCTGAAGACGGACAAGGACGCCTGGCTGGTGACCGTCATCACGCTTTCGGTCGCGCCATGAGCGAGCATCCGATCGGGCTGTCGATCCGGGGGGGCGTCAAGGTCTATCCCGGCACCCGCGCCCTGAAAGGTGTGGATTTCGACCTGCGTATGGGCGCGGTCAACGTGCTGGTGGGCGAGAACGGGGCCGGGAAATCGACCCTGATGAAGGTGATCGCAGGGGTCGAGACCCTGACCGAGGGCCGGATCGAGATGGCGGGCCATGAGGTCCACTTCCGCTCCAAGTCGGATGCCGTCAAGGCCGGGATCGGCATCGTCTTCCAGGAATTGAACCTGTTCCCCAACCTTACGGTGGCCGAGAATATCTTCATCGGCCACGAACCCACCCGGGGGCGGGTCGATATCGACCAGGCAGCGCAGGCACAGGCGACGGCGGCCCTGATGCAGCGGCTGGAGCAGGAGATTGCGCCGGATACGCCTCTGGATCACTTGCGCGTGGGCCAGCAGCAGATCGTCGAGATTGCCAAGGCTCTCAGCCAGCATGCCCGCATCCTGATCCTCGACGAACCCACAAGCGCCCTGTCGGCGGCCGAGGTCGAGGTGCTGTTCCGTGTCATCGCCGAGCTGAAAGCGCAGGGCGTGGGCATCGTCTACATCTCGCACCGGCTGGACGAGCTGATCCGGGTCGGCGACTACATCACCGTGTTGCGGGATGGCGAGATCACCGGCGCCCGCCCGATGGAAGGGGTGGACATCCCCTGGATCGTCCGCGCGATGATCGGCGAGAAGACAAAGGAATTTCCCCGCACCCATGCCCCCGCCTTCGGTGACGAGGTCTTCCGGGCCGAGAATGTCACCCTGCCGCGCGCAGGCGGTGGCTATGCGGTCGATCATGTGAGCCTGTCAGTTCGCAAGGGCGAGATCGTCGGGCTTTACGGGCTGATGGGGGCCGGACGGACCGAGTTCCTGGAATGCATCATGGCGCAGCACAGCGCCGCGACCGGGAAGATGTTCGTCGACGGCCAACCGCTGACCGAACGCGACGTGGCCGGCCGCATTGCCCGGGGCATCGCCCTGATCCCGGAGGACAGGAAGCGGGACGGGCTGGTGCAGATCATGGCGATCCGCGAAAACCTGACCTTGTCCTCGCTGGGCCTGTTCACCCGCCTGATGCACCTGGACCTCAGGGCCGAGGCGGCGAAAGCGATGGAGTTCGTGAAGCGGCTGACCATCAAGATCGCCAGCCCCGAAAACCCGGTGTCCAGCCTGTCGGGCGGGAACCAGCAGAAAGTGGTGATCGGCAAGGCGCTGATGACCTCGCCGAAGATCCTGCTCATGGACGAGCCCAGCCGGGGCATCGACATCGGCGCCAAGGCCGAGGTGTTCCGCACCATGCGCGACCTTGCGGCCGATGGCCTTGGCATCCTGTTCGTCACCTCCGACCTCGACGAGGTGATGGCACTATCCGACCGCATCCTGGTCATGGCGAACGGGCGGATCAGCGGCGAGTTTCCCGCCGGCACCGACGCCGCCACCGTGATCGCCGCAGCGACCCCGCATTCCCGGAAGGACCAAGCCGCATGACAACCGCCCCCGCCGTTGCCGCCCCGCATTCGCAGAACTGGCTTCTTCTCATCCTGCGCCTGCGGACCTTTGTCGCGCTGATCCTTGTGCTGGCCTATTTCTCGGTCATGGCGCCCAACTTCCTGACTGCCGCCAACGCGGTGATCGTGTCGAAACACGTCGCGCTGAACGCTTTCCTCGCCATCGGTATGACCTTTGTCATCATCACCGGAGGGATCGACCTTTCGGTCGGCTCCATCGTCGGGCTATGCGCCATGGTCGCCGGGTGGCTGGTCCTGAACGGAGTTGACACCGGCCTCGGCTACACTGTCTGGTTCAACACCGGCGAGATCGTCCTGATCACGCTTCTGGTCGGGATCGGGGTGGGGCTGCTCAACGGCCTTCTCATCACCCGGCTGAACGTAGCACCCTTCATCGCCACGCTTGGAACGCTCTACATCGCGCGCGGCGCGGCGCTTCTGTCCTCGGGTGGGCGGACCTTTCCGAACCTGTCGGGAACCGAGGAGTTCGGAACCGCCAGCTTCCCCTTCATCGGCACCGGCAGTGTGCTGGGTCTGCCGGTGATGATCTGGCTCCTGGTCGGGGTGGCCCTTGGCGCGCACTACCTGTCGCGGCGGACGCCGCTTGGGCGGCACATCTATGCCGTCGGCGGCAATGAACGCGGGGCGGCGCTGTCGGGGGTCAAGGTCAACCGGGTCAAGCTTTTCGTCTACATGTTCTCGGGTTTTTGCGCCGCGCTGGTGGGGATCATCATCGCAAGCCAGTTGCAGGCCGCGCACCCGGCGACGGGGGAGACCTTCGAACTCAATGCCATCGCGGCGGCGGTTCTGGGCGGCACCTCGATGTCGGGCGGGCGGGGCCGCATCTTCGGCACGATCATCGGCGCCTTCGTCATCGGAATTCTGTCGGACGGGTTGATCATGATGGGTGTGTCAAGCTTCTGGCAGACCGTGATCAAGGGTGTGGTCATCGTGTTGGCTGTGGTCATCGACCAGGCACAAAGCCGGTTGCAGGCCCGCGTGGCGCTGGCGCAAGAGGCAGCCGCCAGCCGCTGACACCATCGCAATTGGATTTCCACTTTCGCTCCACTACGCTATAGCTTCGATCACTTTCACTTCGGGGATCTCCCTTGCTGAAACCGAAAGCCGAAGCCGCCCGGCAGGAACCCGTGACCGGACTGTTGTCCGAGCCGCGCAGGCGCAGGATCCTCGACTGGATCCAGGAGGAAGGCAGTGCCCGGGTCCGGGAGCTTGCAGTGGCCTTCCAGGTCAGCGAGGCGACGATCCGGCAAGATCTGGAACGGCTTGAACAGGACGGCCAGATCACCCGCGAACATGGCGGCGCCTTCCTGAACACGGTGCCCGCACAGGTGGGCACCATGACGCTGCACCATCAGGACAACATGGAGCAGAAACGCCGCATCGGTGCGCTGGCGGCGGATCAGGTCAGGGATGGCGAGACGATCATCCTGGATGCCGGAACCACCACGACCGAGATCGCGCTGCGCCTCGTCTCGCGCCGGAACCTGACGGTGATCACCAACGCACTCAACATCGCGATCATTCTTGGCGCGGTTCCCGGAAACGCGGTGCATATGCCCGGCGGCCAGTTCAAGGCGCCGACGCTGTCGCTGTCCGGCGACAAGTCGGTGGAGTACTTCCGCAACATCTTCGCCGGCAAACTGTTCCTCGCGACGGCGGGCGTCGCGCTGGATGCCGGGCTGACCTATCCGTCCTTCGCCGACCTGCAACTGAAAGAGGCGATGATCAAGGCGGCCAGCCGGGTCTTCCTGGTGGCGGATTCGACCAAAATCAACAAGTCCAGCTTTACCCGCCTCGGCTCGCTGGAGATGATCCATGCCTTCATCACCGACAGCGGGATCGCCGAGGCCGACGCCAACGCCTTCCGCACGCGCGGGATCGAGATGCTGATCGCCTAAAGCCCGCCAATGGCCGAGGAGAGGCGAAAACTGATCGCCTCGGCGATGTGGGGTTTGCGGACCGCGGGGCTTTCGTCAAGGTCGGCGATGGTGCGCGCCACGCGCAACACGCGATGGTAACCCCGGGCGGTAAGGCCCATGCGTTCGGCCACACGACCGATCAGCGCTTTCCCTTCGGCATCCGGGCTAGCGTGTTCCTCCAGTGCGCTGCCTTCTAGGTCGGCGTTGACCCGCAGCTCCGGGGCGTCGATGAACCGCGCGGTCTGCCGCTCGCGGGCGGCGGTGACGCGGGCGGCGATGGTGGCCGAACTTTCCCCCGAGGCGGGCAGGTCGAGATCGGTGAAGGCCACGGGAGGCACCTCGACGCGCAGGTCAAAGCGGTCCATCAGCGGGCCGGAAATGCGGCCAAGGTAGTCCTCGCCGCAAATCGGCGCGCGGCCGCAGGCGCGGTTGGGGTCGGAGAGGTAGCCGCATTTGCAGGGGTTCGCGGCGGCGATCAGCAGGAACCGGCAGGGATAGCGGACATGGGCATTGGCGCGGGCGACCATGACGGCTCCGGTCTCGATCGGCTGGCGCAATGTGTCGAGGACTGTGCGGGGAAACTCCGGGAACTCGTCCAGGAAGAGAACGCCGTTGTGCGCGAGGCTGATCTCACCCGGCTTTGCGCCCCGGCCTCCGCCGACGATAGCGGCCATCGAAGCGGTGTGGTGGGGTTCGCGGAAGGGCCGGTCGCGCGAGATTCCGCCTTCGGTCAACAGGCCCGCAAGCGAGTGGATCATTGAGGTTTCAAGCGCTTCCGGGGCGGAGAGCGGCGGCAGGATTCCGGGCAGCCGGGCGGCAAGCATGGACTTGCCGGAACCGGGAGTGCCGACCATGAACAGGTGATGCCGCCCGGCGGCGGCAATTTCCAGGGCGCGCTTGGCGCGTTCCTGACCCTTCACCTCGCGGAAGTCGCGGGGCGATGCCTCGCGCAGCACTTCGCCAGCCTCGGCCGGAAGCAGCAGCGTGCGTCCGGTGTAGTGATGCAGCACCTCTTCCAGCGAGGCCGCCGCAAGCACCTGCGTCGCGCCGACCCAGGCTGCCTCGGCGCCGCAGGCGTGCGGGCAAAGGAGGGCACGGTCCTCGACAGCGGCGGCCATGGCTGCGGGCAGCGCGCCCGCGACGGGAACGAGACGACCGTCGAGCGACAGTTCGCCAAGCGCAACGGTGCCTTCGACATCCTCGCGCGGGATGATCTCCAGCGCGGCGAGAAGCGCGACGGCAATCGGCAGGTCGAAATGCGAGCCTTCCTTGGGCAGGTCGGCGGGCGAGAGGTTGATGGTGATCCGCTTGGCCGGCAGCGCGATGGACAGTGCCTGCAAGGCCGCCCGGACACGCTCCTTCGCCTCTGTCACCGCCTTGTCGGGCAGACCGACCAGTGTGAAGGAGGGCGAACCGGGCGAGACGGCGCATTGCACCTCCACCAGGCGGGCCTCGACCCCTTCGAAGGCGACGGTATAGGCGCGGGCCGTCATGCCAGCGTCCCGCGGGTCGGGACGGCAGTTGAATTGAGCGCGTTCCGCGCAAGCCTCATGTCTCGCCTCTGCGCGCGAAGGGCGCGCAACCGGCTCGGGCCTGCCTCTGGCGGGGATATTTCCGGACGGAAAATGCCCTGTCTTGTCTCGGACCGTTCCATCCCGCCTCACCCGATTCACCTTGGTTAACGGGTAGGGCGAAATGGTTTATGAGTGGTAAAGGTCCATGAACCTCGGCCAGGCCTCGGCATCCGCCACGGTCTTGTCGCGGCAGAAGGCGTTGCAGAAGCCGAAGCGGCGGCCGTAAAGCTCAAGCGCGTGCGTGACCGGCTTGCCGGAATAGGGACAGGCCTCGTTCACCGTATCCTTGCCGGTCAAAGGCTTTGCGGGCAGCGGCGCCGGGCCGGGCCAGTCGCGCCGGGGATAGTCGCGGCGGTAGAAGTCCTGGTCTGCACCATCGACCAGGCCCATCGCCCGCCAGCGCCGGAACGAGGGATGCGAGAGATGGGCGTTGACGTAAAGTGCCGCCTGCGGATTGACCGGCAGGTTGTAGGTCGCGATCCGGGTGGCGACCGGGGCGAAGAAGGCATCCGCTGCCGAATAGGCGCCACAGAGCCAGGGTGTCGTCGACCCCGTGGTTTCGCGGGCCCAGGCCCAGAGGGTTTCCAGTCGGGCGAGGTCGGCCAGCACCTCAGTCGGGGGCTGGCAGTCGGTGTAGCTGACGCGCAGGTTCATCGGGCAATGGCTGCGCAAGGCGACGAAACCGGCATGCATCTCCGCCGCCAGCACCCGGGCGGTCGCGCGGGCATGGGGATCGGAAGGCCAGAGCCCGGCCCCGGGGTGGCGCGTCGCCAGTTCCTCGGCGATGGCGATGGTCTCTGGAACGACCGAACCATCGGGCGTGCGCATGGTCGGCGCAGTCTTCGCCGGAAAGTAGTCTTTCAGCAGGGTGGGGAGTTCATCGCTGTAAAGCCGCGCCGAATGGGTCTTCACGGACAGGCCGAAGGCGTCGAACAGAAGCCAGCCGCGCAGGGACCAGCTGGAATAGGCCCGGTCTCCGATCACGAGGTCATAGCGAGGAGCATCATAGGTCATGGATATTGTCCTTTTCCCCAATCTGAACCGGTTCCGGACGGAAAGGGAAACGACGAATTGTGCTTAGCTTGATCACGGACAGTGATTGATCGACAGAACCCCGGGCGGCAAGAAGGTCAGGCAGGTGACGGAGAGATTGGCGATGTCCTGGGCCAGCGCCTGAACCGGGGTAAGCAGTGCCGCGCGTTGGTATTGGGTGAGAATGACGCCAAAATGGGCGACCACGATCACGTCTGGAACTGGCGGCAGCCGGCTGAGCGCCCGTTCAACCCGTTCAGCCGCGGCAAGCCAGCTTTCACCGCGGGGAGGCGCGGTATGACCGGGTTCTTCCCAATAGCGGCGGCTGAGATCGGGCCAGCGCCTGGCCACCTCGTCAAACGGCAATCCATCCCAGTCGCCAAAGTTGAACTCCCTGAGACCCGGGTCATGCGGCAGACGGGGGCGCGCATCGCAAAGCGTGTCGGCAGTTGCCGTTGCCCGGCAAAGGTCGGACGAGATCACCGGAGCCAGTGCGGGCAGATGCGCGTTCAGGCGAGCTATGGCATCGGCGTCGGACAGATCGGCCGGGATGTCACGCCATCCGGCGAAGGCCTTGGCGTGAGTCGGGCCATGGCGCACAAACCAGAACCGCGTCATGGCAATTGGCCTTTCAGGACCATGGGCAGGCCAGCGATCACCGCGACGGCCAGCCCCGCCTCGGCGGCGAGGCGCTGGTTCAACCGCCCCTGTTCGTCGCGAAATCGGCGCGCGAGCGCATTTTCGGGAACGATTCCCCAGCCGGTTTCGTTGGAGACGATGACGACCGGCGCCCGGCAGTCGGCCAGTGCGGTGACAAGGCGGCGGGTTTCACGGGCAAGGTCATGTTCGGCAAGCAGATGATTGGTCAGCCACAGGGTCGCACAGTCGATCAGGACCGCGTCTTCCGCCGGTGCGGCGGCCAGGGCGGCAGCAAGGTCCAATGGTGCCTCGACCGTGGTCCAGTCGCCCGCCCGGTCGCGCCGGTGCTGGGCGATGCGTTCGCGCATTTCGTCGTCCCAGGCTTCCGCCGTGGCGATGTAGCGCCGGGGGCGGCCCGATCCGATGATCAGTCGCTCGGCGAAGGCCGATTTCCCGGACCGGGCACCGCCAAGGATCAGAGTGAGGGACGGAAGTGATCCGGACACGCGAGGGCTCCGTAGACATAAGAAGGAACAGACGACAGCACCTCGACTGGATGACGTGGAGGAAGTCATGGCACTTGACGGATATACCGGCCCCGACTTGTCGCGCCAAGCGATGACGGCCGAATTCCTGGATGCCGAGACCGAGCTACAGTTGGCCCGTGCCTGGCGCGACCATCGGGACGAACGCGCGCTGCATCGGCTGATCACGGCCTACCTGCGCCTGGCGATCTCCATGGCCGCGCGATTCCGCCGCTATGGTGCCCCGATGGGCGACCTGATCCAGGAGGCCAGCCTTGGTCTGATGCGGGCCGCCGACAAGTTCGATCCCGACCGCGGGGTGCGTTTCTCGACCTATGCGGTTTGGTGGATCAAGGCGGGCGTGCAGGACTATGTGATGCGCAACTGGTCGATGGTCCGCACGGGCACGACATCGGGCCAGAAAGCGCTGTTCTTCAACTTACGTCGGGTACAGGCGAGGCTGGACCGCGAGGCCTCTGACCGGGGCGAACCGATGGACCCGGTCACCCTGCGCACAAGGGTTGCCGCCGCCTTGGGCGTGTCGGTGGCCGAGGTCGAGATGATGGCGGGTCGTCTGTCGGGGTCAGACTATTCGCTGAACGTTGCGCAAGGGAGCGACGGCGAGGGTCGCGACTGGATCGACGCGCTGGAGGACGAAGGCCAACAGGCCGCCGAGGCAGTGGAAGCCGCACATGATGGGGACCTCTTGCGGGGCTGGTTGGTGCGGGCGCTGCAAGGCCTGACGGCGCGCGAACGCTTTATCGTGGCCGAACGCAAGCTGAAGGATCAGGGCCGGACGCTGGAATCGCTTGGCGTGGAACTGGGTCTGTCCAAGGAACGCGTCCGGCAACTGGAAGCCGCGGCCTTCGCCAAGCTGCGGAGCAAACTGGAAAGCCAGACGGGCGAGCTGCGCCATTTCCTGAAGTGACGCCTGCAGGTCTCTGGCGTTGACCTCTGGCGGCCGGGGACAGATCATGGCGCGCCCGCAACATTCGGCGTCAGAGGAAGCATGCCGCGCCAACCGCAAACTCCCCGGCTGACGGCCGCGCATATCGCCCGGATCCACCACGAGATTCCGGATTCCGGCCCGGCCGCCGGGGTCGAACAGCAGACCGATGCCGACTACGCCGAATGGGTCGACCGCATGTTGCGGACCCATCCTTCCCCGGGACAACCGCTGCAACTCTTTGCCTACGGATCGCTGATCTGGCGGCCGGAGATCGAACACCGCGCCGAACGTCCTGCCGTCGCGCGGGGCTGGCATCGGTCGTTCTGCCTGCGGATGCACCGCTTTCGTGGCACGGTCGACCAGCCCGGGCTGATGATGGCGCTGGATCGCGGCGGGCAATGCCGGGGCGTCGTGCTGGAACTGCCCCCGGACGATCCCGCAGCCCAGCTTGACCGCCTGTTCCGGCGGGAATTCACCGTGAAGCCGATCAACAGCATGCCGCGCTGGCTGACCGTCGAAACCGAGGCCGGGCCTTGCCGCGCCCTTGGCTTCGTGATGAACCGCGCTTCACCCTATTATGCCGGCCGCCTGGCACCCGACGAGGTGGCCCGCACGCTTGCCCGCGCCTGCGGTCATTGGGGAACCGGGGCGGAGTACCTTCTGAACACCGTCACTCAGCTGGAAGCGCGTGGCATCCGCGACCGGGGCCTCTGGAGGCTGCAGGCGCTGGTGGCCGAGGAGATCGACCGGAGCCTGTGATCCCTTCCGGGAGTTGCAGTCGCGGCGCATGGACCCTACACCTTGTCCCGTGTCCCACAGAGAGGGCTTGGGCAGATGCTGGCAGGAAAGCGCATTCTTCTGGTCATCGGTGGCGGCATCGCGGCCTACAAGACGCTTGACCTGATCCGGCGACTGCGCGAACGCGGGGCCTCGGTGCGTGCGGTGATGACCGGGGCGGCGCAGCAGTTCATTACTCCCCTGTCGGTGGGCGCGCTGACGGCGGATCATGTGTTCACAGATCTTTTCGACCGGCAGGACGAACAGGATGTGGGCCATATTCGCCTGTCGCGCGAGGCCGATCTGATCGTGGTGGCTCCTGCGACGGCCGATCTGATGGCCAAGTTGGCGCAGGGGCTGGCCGGGGATCTGGCAAGCGCCGTGCTTCTGGCGACCGACAAGCCCGTGCTGATGGCGCCCGCGATGAACCCGGCGATGTGGGGGCACCCGGCAACCCGGCGCAATCGGGCACAGCTTCTGGCGGATGGAATGCTGTTCATCGGGCCCAACCGGGGCGAGATGGCCGAAAGCGGCGAGGCAGGCGAGGGGCGGATGGCCGAGCCCCTGGAGATTGTCGCGGCGATCTCGGTGGCATTGGGCGGCGGGCCACTCGCGGGGAAACATGTGCTGGTGACCTCCGGCCCGACCCATGAACCGATTGATCCGGTGCGCTACATCGCCAACCGGTCCTCGGGCGCGCAGGGCGCGGCACTGGCGGCAGCGCTGCGCGATCTCGGGGCCAGGGTCACCTTCGTGACCGGCCCTGCAACGGTGCCGCCCCCCGCCGGTGTGGAGGTGGTTCCGGTCGTCTGTTGGCTGCTCGGTTTCGTAGGGCTGATGTACTAGTAAGTAGTGGAAATTCCCTATTGTTTGGGAGGAGTGAGAGGTGAAAGCTTTCGATCCGTTGGCGCGCTTGCTATTGGTCGATGAGGTTCATCGTTCCTCCTGGGGGCATCGTGCGTGTTGGGGCAGGAGGAGCAGATCATCGACGTCGACCAAAATAGATGAGTCCCGTCGAAGATGGCCATAAGTAGTAGCATGTGGATACTGTCTTCTCAGTACCGGTTCAAGTTTCGTAACCCAAACTCGATCACTGTACAAAACTCTAACACTAATAGAGTCAACCTTATTTCTTCATTGTGGCTCTCGAGTCTCGAGGCACAACGACCATGATGATGGCCACTGAACAGCAAGCTCTCACTCGCTTGCTTTTTGAGAGCAAAACAATCCTGTCAAAGTCAACCGTCTCGCTCCAACAAGCCCTGAACCTCCAAAGAGTTGTTCCCACAGCAGCTCGTGGGTTCCTGTCCCCACAACAACGATCATGAGCAACAACCGTCCCATTCCCCTTGGTGGTCCTCCTATCTCCAAGACGGCAACGGCAGGAGCTTCCTCTTCCATGTCAGCGGATTCCTTTCTGGCGGATGACGACGACGACGATTCCGACGAAGAATTCCTCACGCACCACCATCACAACAGTAACGATCCAAGCAACAAGGCTTCGTCATCGTCGCAACGCCACCGTCCCCAAGACCGGGAAGCGTTGGTGCGGCAAAAGTTACTAGAGAATTTCTATGGCAAGTCGGCCGTCGCGGCCGCCCGTAAATCACAGCAATTGCCTCTCCCACCTTCCTCCTCCTCCCACCTGGACGATTCAGACAGTGACGATGACGATGATGACATTGACGACAAGGACCAGGAACGGAAAGGTGACTCCTCCCGGACTCGTTCCAACAAGGGCCGGGCCTCTCTGGACTGGAACTCCCCCAATTTCGATGCGGTTTCGTACACGCGACAACACGTCTATGAGTCATCCATGCAATCCCTTTTGGAAACGGAAGAACATTTGGCCTTGCAAGTCCGGACCCTCGATTCGACGATGCAAACGCTCGTGTATGAGAATTATTCACGTTTCATTGATGCGACCGATGCCATTCGATCGGTCGGGATCAATGTATCAGCGCACGAAGCCGGATTGAACGATTTAGTCCGAGATATGCCTGCCATTGAAGAACGAGCTCGACTCATGGAAGACGAATTGGGGAATGTCCGCGATCAAGTGGCCGAAAAAATTCGCGTCAAACGTCTGTTGTCTCGATTGGACGGACTGTTGAAACTCCCCCAAACGTTGCGACAACAAATTGCCGATGGCAAGTACCAAGCCGCGGCACGTCAGTACGCATCGGCTGGAGCGATATTGCGCAAACATTCGGACGGATTTGAAAGTTTGCGCACGATTGAATCAGAATGTCATGCCATCCGACATCAGCTGCGCCAAGATTTGCGTCGGAAACTTTGGCATTGGAGCGGCCGTGCCGTGCATGGGGCGACCGACCATGACAACGACAATGACGCGGGATATCCCACCAGCCCCTCTGGCGCCGCCGACGACGGTGCAGTGGCGGTGACGCCGACGGTGCCCGCGCCCCGCAGTCTAGCAGAAATTTTCGAG
>JAFLCY010000202.1 GCA_017303485.1 Rhodobacterales bacterium | reverse complement strand
GACGCCGGGGCGACTTCGGCCACGGCGACGTTTGCGATGCCCAGAGCGCAGGCAAGGGCAAGTCCCGGGAGGAAGCGAGAACGGGTCATGGATTGGTCTCCAGGGTTTCGGCGTCGACGCGGTAGGCCGAGACGGTGAAGCCGAGCGGGTTCTCCCAGACATGGGCAAGGGAGCGTTCGGTCTTCGGCTCGAAGGCGAACTCGACCGTCGCGACAAAGGGCTGGGTCACCGGCTCCTGCTTCGTCTTGCGCAAGGTTTTCAGGAAGCGGATCTGGGCGACGTTCGGCGAAAGGAACGTGATCCGGCGCACGGTCACCGTAACTTCCGCCCCGGGTCCATAGACATCGGGCGGGTAAGCCGTATTGCCGCCGCCCTTCGACCAGAGAAGCCTCAGGCTTTCTTCGGCACCCCCTGTCGAGCGGCGTTGGACGCTTTCCAGGCGGGCTTGAATGCCGGCGAGGAAATAACCCTCGCGGTCCGAGACATAGGCCACGAGGAGGCTTTGCTTCAGTGCCTCCTGATCCTCGATCCCGGTCGGGGCGACCTGCAGGATATTTTCGGCGTCACCTGTCTGCCGATCAACGAGGACAGTGAAGACCTGGGTTTCACGCAAAGGCAGAACGAGGACCAGTGCGGTTGCAAGGATCAGGCTCAGCCCGCCTGCGGCACTCGCGACGATCCAGGCGCGCCTGGCCGAGAGGCGGGGCTCCAGAACGAGATCGACATCAAATCCATGCGCCTCCATGGGCGGTCCTCCACTTCTCGAATTCTGGGGCATCAGCTTTTGCCGGGTGTCCGGCTCGCGAGCCGCAACGCTGTCTGCACGGCGGACCGCCCGATCTGTCCGGCGGTATTGCCGTTCAGGCGCGCATCCGATGGACGGCGACCGCCTGCATCAAGGCCAGCCGCTCCTCGGCCCGCGCCGATCCCGGACGCGATGCCGGTGCGGCCGTAACCCTTGACGCTGTCGGCGGTGCGGAAGGTCGAGGCTGCGACGCTCCCGAGGCCGGTCGCGGTCGACGCGAGCGACTGCGCGATCGTCGGCACCATGGCCATGAGGCCGGTGCCGAGCATCATGACGACGACGAAGCTCAGGACATCGCCGATGGTTTCGACCGAGGCGAGAGAGGCTGGCGTCAGGTCGCGGGCGATCGCGATTGTGAAGGCCGCCATGCCCGAGGTCAGCATCGGGTAGAAAGCAAAGCCGAGGGCGAGGTTCACCCATCGATCGAAGAGCGGGGCGGTCACCTTGAAGAGCGTGCAGGCTATCGCGATCGGCGCGAAAATGACGAGGACGCCGATCATGATCTTCGCGGCCGAGATCACGATGATCGACACGGTCGCCATCAGGGCCGCGACGAAAAACATCAGGAGGCCCGCGAGGGCGCCAGTGATGTAGCTGCCGTTCTGGCTGATCGCCTGCCCGACATCGAGGGCCTGCAAGTAGAGCGAATCGAGCCCCTCATAGAGGTTGCCCGATCCACCGCCGAAAGCTTCGATAACGACCGCCCCGATCTCGCTCGGGGCATTGGTCAGGACGCCATAGACCGCATTGAAGTTCGTCCAGGATGACAGGAATGCCGAAGCAACCGCGATCCGAACCATCAGGCCGAGACCATTGCGCAGCGTCATTGGCACGGCCTGTGCCATCAGATTGATCCCGACCAGCACCACCACCAGAACCGAGCCGACCCGGAAGATCGGCACGATCTCAGAAGCCACGGCATCGAACGCCGTGGCGCCAACCGCAGTTGCGGCCGCGTCGACCTGGGTCAGGATGTCGGCGATGATGGCCATGGATCACATGGACCGGCAGACGGTCTCGAGGTCGCGATAGCGCGCCTCGGTCTCGCGTTGGTGCTGCGTGAGGTAACCCTCAAGCTCGGCCCGATCTTCGTCAATGAGTTCTGCATCCGGCTTGCCCAGTACCTCCGACGTGAAGTTTTCGAAGCTGAATCCATCGAAGAGGCAAGCGCATGTTCCCTTTTCCAAGGCCTGCATCTTCGCCGCTGTGATGTAGGCCTGCCGCGCGGCCCCCTTGAAGCGCCAGTCGTTGATCCCTTCTGGAAGGTCGATCACCTCTTCGCAGCGCGCCGTTTCTTCACCCGCAAAGATACCAGTCCCGCGCCGCTGCATTTCGGTCAGGAGATCTAGCGCGGCCTCCGCATCCTGCGCGCCTACCGCTTCCCGGGTCTCTTCGATTAGCTGAACGTCGCTGAAAGTGGCGATGTCTTGCGCCGCAGCGAAGCTGGCAAAGCAGACCAGGACAGCAACCGCCGCGACGTGGTGAGAAGACCGCCGCATCATTCGGCCCCCGAATAGTCGAAGAAGCTCTTTTCCTTGGCCTGCTCTGCGGCCCAGTTCACACCCGTCTGGCCGGCGGCAAGCCCCGCGGCCGCGTTCAACCGCCACATCTGGCCGAGCATATAGTTGGTCTCGGCGGCCATCCGGGTGTTGAGGTCGATGCTTTCCTTGAGTGTGTCCTGGTTCGCAATCTCGTCGACGAGGCCGTCGATCCGGGCGAGGCTTTGGGCGGCTTCCTCGTAGGAGAGCTGCGCCACGCCCATGGCCGTGGCACTCGTGGCCGCGGTCGTCGCGATGAGCTTGTCCTGCGGGTTCTCTGATGACGAAAGGCCGGCCAGGGTCTCAGAGGTCAGCCCGGCCCCTTCCAGCGTGTCGCGCAGGTACTCGGCGGCCATCTTGTCGCCCATGGTCACGTCGCCATCGAGCAGGCTGTCCAGGAGTCCATCGAAGTCCCCGATCGTCAGCGCATCCTGGAAACCGGAGAGATCGGTGATCTTGGCCGCCCGTGAGCGCAGGTCCTCCACCGAATTGTAAAGGCTCGCGATCTCGTTCAGGCCCGAGATCGATCCGAGGATACCTTCGAGATTGGTCAGCTGCTCGAGACCGGTCTCGACCTGCTTCTTCAACTCTTCGATCTGCGCGATCTGGTTTTCGGCATCGCGGAGGGCTGCCTGCAGCTGCTCGATGTTCTTGGCGAGGTTGGTGCCGTCGATGACGGGCACGCCTTGTGCCAGAAGAGGTGATGCCAGAAGCGATGCAGAGACGGCGAGCGCGAGACGCGCCTTTGTTCGAAGGACGGCAGGTCTCACGGAGTGTACTCCCAGAAGGTGGTGTATTGCAGGGATTGCGCGACGTCCGAGAGGCCACGGGCCGCCTCGACCTTGACCGCCCCTGCGCGCAGACGCAGCGTCAGGGCCATGAGGCGCGCGCGCTCGGCGAGCATGTAGGTGTTCTGGTCGACCGCCTGTTTCGGGGTCTGGGGCTTGGCCTCTTCCAGGAACCCCTTGATCCGGGCCATCGCCGCCTCGATCTGCCCCGACTGCTGGCCGGAATAGCCGATGAAGGCCGAGGACATGTTGCCCCATTCGGCACTTGCACCCTCCACCCCCGCCAAAGTGCCGGTTACGTCCGCGCCAGTGATCACCGAGAGGTAGGCGTCGTAGTAGCCCGAGATCCTGCGGACGTAGTTCTGGGTTTCCTCGAAAGGGGGGATGCCGCCGTATTTCTGGACGTTGCCGGGTCCAGCGTTGTAGGCCGCGAGGGCGAAGTCGATCCGGCCGAAGCTGTTGAGCTGGGTCGCAAGATAGCGTGCGCCACCATCGAGGTTCTGCAGGGGATCGGTCGGATCGACACCAAGATCGGCGGCAGTGCCCGGCATCAACTGACAA
>JAFLCY010000201.1 GCA_017303485.1 Rhodobacterales bacterium | reverse complement strand
GGCACAGATGATCGCCGCCGAGTGACACCATGCCCCGAGGGCGGGGAAACCCGCCCTCGTTTCACACAAAACGCAACAATATCAATGATATGAGCGGAAAACTTCGCGCTCAGGATGAGGAATCATGTCCGCAACGACCATTATCGGCACAGCACCTCTGGGTGCCCTGATCCGTTACACTGACGGCAGCCCCAAACCGCCTGCGCGCTTCACCAAGAAGCTCGCCGCGTGGGAGCGCTCCAATGGAATCGGCCGTCTTGTGAAGAAGGAACCGCCCAGGCCTTATCCGACTTGGACCGCTCCGGCCTCCTTCACGCTACACGAAGGCAACTTCTCTTCCGATGGCGTCATCCTCGTCACCATCATGCGCAGCCATTCCGCCGACAGCGCCCTGACCTTCGACATCGTCGAGGTGCCGCGGCCGGGTCAGGTCAAGATCCTCCTCGATTTCGGCGGGGCGACCGAGCTCCTGCACCTTGCCGCCAACGAAACGGCGGCAGAGCTCTGGATCGCCAGGGAAGGCTATCGCAATGCAAGGCTGGAAGTGGTCGGCGCCAGCGACGACGGCAGGGCAGGGGAGGGGAACCTCGCCGCCTGAGCCTTTACGACAGAAGCCTGAGGCCCGCCCAATGGCGGCGTTCTCCCAAGATGACCCTGTCCCCCAAAGAGGGGCAGGGCGCCACCGGTCCCGTCCCCGTCTCGTCTGCCCGGACCATTATCCTGGCAGCAGTCTGGCGGGGTGTGCATGAGCGGTCCATCGGCTCCTGTGGCTCGAGCCCCATCCCCCGCTCGCCATTCCCTTCCTTGGCCCGAGGCCGGTCTTCGAGATCAAGCCGCGAGGGCTCGGACTACGGGGCAAGCCCGTGCCGCCGGGCGGATTCGAGCAAGTCGAACGCACCCGGTGATGTCAGACCGTCTCGGGCCTTCGGGGTCCTGTCGCGCGGGGGATGGTCCTCCGCCTCCAGACAGGAGCCGAAAAGATGTCCCGCAAAGATGCACACGCCTACGCCGCCAGCCTCGCCGCCACGCTGATGGTCGCCATCGTGGTCTTCGAGGCCGGGGATGGGTCCTATGGCGCCGCCCCCGCCGATGAGATCGACGGCGACGAGGTGGTCATCGTGGCAGAGCACGATCCGTGGGCTTGAGTCCCACGGTAGCTCTACAAAGGCTCGGGCGGCGTTATCACGCCACCCGGGCCCTTCTTCTGTCAGCCACTGTGGCCGACAGGCACAAGGCGCCAAGACGAGCTCGGCGGGGCCACTTTCTCAGAACAGGCAGATCGCGCAAAACCGCGACAGCCAATTTGTTCGACCAATCGGGGGGCGATGTTCGAGCAAATCAGGTTGATCGCCCTGCAACTGACGGGAATAGTGCCCTTCGATTGGGAAGGGTGAAGGGACCCCGAAGTTGCTCTACAAGGATCTGATCGCCACCTATGGCGCTTCTCTGGCCGGCCGGTCGTCTCTGCAAGATGACATGGTGTGGCACCTGGTCCCATCGGATGACCTGACCCGATTTCGCCGATATGCATTGGACGCGCTGATGCAGGCCAAGGTTTATCTGCTCGACCATCTGGCCGCGAACTACGCAGACACCTTGCATGATACCTTGCAAGAGCGCGCTCAGGGGACAGGGACCCAGGCGATGTCCTACCTCGGCGACATTCATTTCCCTGCGAAGGTAACTTGGGTTGAGTTCGATTGTCGGGCTTTGGGTATCGCCCGTTTCGAGCGGCGCGCGCCGTCGACGCTTCACGACGACGGCCCTCGAGGGTCTGGACCGCACGGCTTCCTCATCGACAATCGTCCAGAAGACCATCTGCGAATAACGATGTTCGCCCGACCCGAAGGGGCAAGGGTCATGGACCCGATGAGTTTCATGCGGCTCAATCGAACGGCCTCAGGTCAGCTGGACTATGAGGACGTGAAGTTCGAATTCAACCAGTCGATGATCGATTTTCGTGTCCGAACCGGTGACTCCGAGCAGAAGCTCGAAGCAAGGCGAACCATTCACTTGATCAACACAGGGTCGGAGCTGTTCATTCCTTGTGCGCTGTTCGCAATGTTGGTTTCGCCGGACCTCGGCGGCATCATTCCCTCCGAATCCGAGACCTTTACTCCCAGGGAGGCAAAGACGGCCCGGAAGTTCGGGAAGTCCTGGATTCTGGGTGCCCAGAAATCGCATCTGACCATCAGGATCGGCCCGCAAGCTATCGCGCACATGCAGGAAAGGGCGGCCCGTCAGGCGTTTGAGCGCCTCTCGCAAGAGGAACGCAACGGGCCGGTTCGTCATTGGGTGACCGAACATGAGCGCCACTACCGCAGCGGCAAAGTTGTGTTGATCAAGGGACACCACCGCGGACACACCCCAGACCCCGGTCTGCCGACGCGCGTTATGGGCCCAAGGCTTGAGGCCGTCGAATTCTCAGTTCCGGCGAACCAGCCGCCCGGGTCAATTTGAGTAACTCGGTCCATATCCGATTTCTGGCCTAGACTGAAAACCGCCACGGTGGGTCCGCCGCCTGGCAAGTGACTGATCGGCTTTCAGAACCATACCTCGTCGCGATTATCGTCGCAGGGATGGCCAAGGTCCGTTCCAGTCAGTGACGCTGTCGCCCTTCGCTGCGATGGATTCTGGCCGTCGTATGCAACACCGCCGCGCATTGGTCTTCCGTGGTGAGGCCAGTCACAGATCTGAACCTCTTGCCCATTCGGCAGTTCTATTGGCGCCCCTGCCTCTAGATTGAAATCCAGTGATCAGGTGCTGTTCCGTGTCCCAACTGCTTTGCAATCTCGGCGCGGGGCAGGGCGGCAACCCGGACGGTGGGGCAGGGGACGAGGGTAGGCGCGGTGATCCTTTTCTCCCCTTCCAGGGCCGGTTCCCCTTGGGCCTGACATTGCCGGATGATGTCGGCTGAACTCGTCTGCTTGGGTTTCTCTCCCCTTTGGCCTGGTTGAGGCACCTCCCCTTCGACTGACAATCCCCTAAGCCTGTTCGGTTTCCTGCCCGCAACCCCAACTCCTGCCCGGGCCGTGTTGGCCGCGATGCGTCCTGCCCGCTCCACCCCGGCCCCTCGGGGGTTTCCGGCTGGTCCCTTGGCCCAGCCGTGCAGACGTCTCCCGACAGGCTTCTGCCGGGTCTTGTCGAAGGGATGGTCCCTCGCACCAGACAAGAGGTTTTACACCATGCAGAACATCGTCATCCTCGCCGGCAACATCGGTCAGGCCCCGGAAGCCCGCACCACCCAGGGCGGCACGAAGATCACCCACTTCACCCTCGCCACCTCGCGCCCCCGCCTGTCGGAAGGCCGCCCGATCCGCGACGAGCACGGCTACCGCGTGATGGACACCGAATGGCACCGCATCACCTGCTTCAACGGCCTCGGCAAGTCGGTCGCCGAGAACTGCGAGAAGGGCATGAAGGTCCTGGTCCAGGGCCGCATCCACTACACGAAGTGGACCGATGCGGCGGGTGTCGACCGCTACGGCTGCGAGATCATCGCCGAGAAGGTCGACTTCCTGAGCCGCCCGAAGTCGGCCGAGGGCGACACGCCCGAACTGGTCGATCGCGACGACGAAGTCGGCTTCTGAGCCGACCAACAACCTGGCCTGGCGGGGAGAACCCGCCGGGCCGAGGCAATTACCAAACGATTGCGCCGGGCTTTCTCGAACGAGGTCTCGCACACCAAAGCCCGCGCAAGACGGCCAGAAACAAGTTCAAACTACGAGTTCAATCT
>JAFLCY010000200.1 GCA_017303485.1 Rhodobacterales bacterium | reverse complement strand
CCCGCCAGCGTTCAGGATATGAGTCCAGTTGAGGCTGCGCGCAAGGTCTCCGATGTCCGCGAGCGTAGTTGAAGGAATATCTCGGAACCTTCGTCTACAGGATGACCGGCAAATGAAGCTCCTCATCTTCGGCAAGACCGGACAGGTCGCCCGCGAACTTCAACGCATCGCCCCCGAGGCGACCTATCTCGGGCGTGACGACGCCGATCTCCTGAACCCTGCCGCCTGTGCCGCCGCCATCGCAGCCACCGACGCCGATGCCGTGATCAATGCCGCCGCCTGGACCGCCGTCGACAAGGCCGAGGCCGAGGAAGCCGCCGCCACCGTGGTCAACGGCGATGCCCCCGCCGCCATGGCCCGCGCCGCTGCCGAGAGGGGCCTCCCGTTCCTGCATGTCTCGACCGATTATGTGTTCGACGGATCGGGCGATCTGCCCTTCGCGCCTGACGACCCGACCGCTCCCCTCAACGCCTATGGCCGGTCGAAGCTGGCCGGGGAACAGGGGGTCCGTGACGCGGACGGTCCCCACCTGATCCTGCGCACCTCCTGGGTCGTTTCGGCGCATGGGGCGAATTTCATCAAGACCATGCTCCGCCTCGGGGCCGAGCGCGCCAGCCTGAATGTCGTCGCCGACCAGATCGGCGGCCCCACCCCCGCCGCCGCAATCGCCCGGGCGCTGGTGGAATCGGCCAGTTCGCTGCTGGACGGTGCCGAAGGCGGCACGCATCATCTCTCGGGCGAACCCGATACCAGCTGGGCCGGTTTCGCGCGCGAGATCATGGCGCAGGCGTCGCTCCCCTGCCGGATCGAGGATATCCCGACCTCGGCCTA
Organism: Rhodobacterales bacterium; assembly: GCA_017303485.1. Lineage (GTDB taxonomy): Bacteria > Pseudomonadota > Alphaproteobacteria > Rhodobacterales > Rhodobacteraceae > Tabrizicola. The sequence goes on along the minus strand of JAFLCY010000200.1, from coordinate 2,907 downwards.
TCCCACACCGGCCCGCCGCCCGCTGAATTCGCGTCTCGATTGCAGCCTCTTCGACGCCACTTTCGGCGTTTCCCGCCCGGATTGGCGGGCTGGCCTTTCCGACATTCTGAAGGAGCTTCGTCCATGACCCGCAAAGGCATTCTCCTCGCCGGAGGCACCGGCTCGCGGCTCTGGCCGATCACGCTCGGCACCTCGAAGCAGCTTCTGCCAATCTACGACAAGCCGATGGTCTATTACCCGATCTCGGTCCTGATGCTGTCCGGCATCCGCGAGATCGCGATCATCACCACGCCCGAAGACCAGCCTTCCTTCCAGCGCCTTCTGGGCGACGGCAGCCAATGGGGCGTCAGCTTCACCTGGGTCATCCAGGAAAAGCCTGAAGGTCTGGCGCAGGCCTATCTCCTGACCCGTGATTTTCTTGGGGGGGCACCCTCGGCGATGGTCTTGGGCGACAACATCTTCTTCGGTCACGGCCTGCCGGAAATCCTGACCCGCGCCCATGCGCAGCCCTCCGGCGGCACGGTCTTCGGCTACCATGTCTCCGACCCTGAACGCTACGGCGTGGCCGCCTTCGACGCGACGGGCAAGGTCACCCAGATCGTCGAAAAGCCCAAGGTTCCCCCGTCGAACTTCGCCATCACCGGCCTCTATTTCCTTGACGGCCGCGCCCCTGACATCGCCGCGACGATCAAGCCCTCGCCGCGCGGGGAACTGGAAATCGTCGATGTGCTGGAACACTATCGCGCCGAAGGCTCGCTCCAGGTCGAACGCATGGGCCGGGGCTTCGCCTGGCTGGATACCGGCACGCCGGGCAGTCTGCTCGATGCCGGGAACTTCGTCCGCACCCTGCAGGACCGGCAGGGCATGCAGGTCGGCTCACCTGACGAGATCGCTTTCCGCCAGGGCTGGATCGACCGCGCCGGGCTGGGGGAACGGGCCAGGGTCTTCGGCAAGTCCAGCTATGGCGCCCATCTGGAGACGGTGCTGAAGGAATGACTCCGCCCCGGACCTGATCCGGGGCCTCCGCGCGCAGCCGTGCCTGCCCGCTGCCGCCTCAGGCCGCCTCTGCCGCCGGCCGCCGGATCTTCCCCGCCGCGTCCAGCACCAGCGGCCGGAAGCCCGCCTCGCCCGCGTCGATCTTCTGGAACAATTGCCGCCGCATCCGGGGCTCCCAGAAATCGTTGATATGCGCGGCGAGCATCGAAACCCCCTCGGCATGCGGCTTCGATTCCATGAATTTCGCGATGTCATTCGCCATGCGAACGATCTTGTCAGCCGACATGGGCCCCCTCCGTCAAAATGCGATCCGTATGCGCGAAGACCTCGAAGCGGTCCCCCTTTGCCAGCGCGATCAGGGTGATCCCCGCCCGCTCGGCCAGTTCCACCGCCGCCACCGTCGGCGCCGAAACCGCGACGATCATCGGCGCGCCCAGCATGGCGACCTTCTGCACCATGTCGGTCGACACGCGGGAGGTCAGCACCACCGCCCCCTCCGGCGCGATGCCCTGCCGGATCATCCCGCCCACAAGCTTGTCCAGCGCATTGTGCCGCCCCACGTCTTCCCGCGCCAGCAGCACCCGCCCGTTCCAGAACGCCGCGCCATGCACCGCCCGGGTCGCGTCATGCAGCCGCTGCTCGCCCGGCAAGGCCGCCACTGCTGCCATCACCTGCGCCGGGGTCATCCGGAACGCCGAAGGCCCCACCACCGGAACCTCCCGCAAAGCCTGGTCGATCGAGTCGATCCCGCACAGCCCACAGCCTACCGGCCCCGCCATCACCCGCCGCCGTGCAGCCAGCCGTTCCTCGGCCTCCGGCTTCAGCCAGACCTGCACGTCCCGGCCCCGGGCGACCTCCTCCACCTCGACCGACAGGATATCGCAAGACCCGGCGATCCCCTCGGTCAGGGCGAACCCATACCCGAAATCCTCCAGATCCGCAGGTGTCGCCATCATCACCGCCTGCGTCGTTCCGTTGAACGACAGCGCAACGGCCACCTCCTCGGGCAAGACCCGGTCCCCCGGCGTTACCGAGGGGCCGAACACCAGCCGGGGCGTGGCCCGCGCTCCGATCATTCCGCCGCCAGAATCCGGCGCGACATGGCGGCTTGGGCGTTGTATTCCTCCTGCCACTCGGACGGGCCGTTGGACGGCGAGACCTGCACCGCCGTCACCTTGTATTCCGGGCAGTTCGTCGCCCAGTCCGAAAAGTCGGTGGTGATGACGTTGGCCTGCGTGTCCGGGTGGTGGAAGGTCGTATAGACCACCCCGGGAGAGACCTTGTCGGTGATCGTCGCCCGCAGGGTCGTATCCCCCGACCGCGAGGCAAGGCGGACCCAGTCGCCCTCCTTGACCCCCCGGTTCTCGGCGTCGTGCGGGTTGATCTCCAGCAGATCCTGATCATGCCAGACCACGTTCTCGGTCCGCCGCGTCTGCGCGCCCACGTTGTACTGCGACAGGATACGCCCCGTCGTCAGCAGCAGCGGGAAGCGCGGGCCGGTCTTCTCATCCGTCGCGACATATTCGGTGCGGATGAACTTGCCCTTGCCCCGGACAAAGCCGTCGATGTGCATCAAGGGCGTGCCTTCCGGCGCCTTGTCGTTGCAGGGCCACTGGACCGAACCCATGGTCTCGATCTTCTCATAGCTCACGCCAGCGAAGCTGGGCGTGGTCATGGCGATTTCTTCCATGATCTGAGAGGGATGCGTGTAGCTCCAGTTCGCCCCCATCGCGTTGGCGAACAGCTGGGTCACTTCCCAGTCCTCATAGCCCTGCTTCGGCGCCATCACCTTGCGGACCATGTTGATCCGGCGTTCAGCGTTGGTGAAGGTGCCGTCCTTTTCCAGGAAGGACGAGCCGGGGAAGAACACATGCGCGTAGTTCGCGGTTTCGTTCAGGAACAGGTCATGCA
>JAFLCY010000199.1 GCA_017303485.1 Rhodobacterales bacterium | reverse complement strand
GCGATAGTTCAGCATTGATCCAGCGCTTGCGCGCCACCTGCGGATCCCCCTGCGCCACGAACCAGGTCCGGTGCGCCCCCTCGGCCAGCGCCTTCAAGGGCCGCAGCATCGAGCCTTCCATGATCGCCATGGCGCAGCCCCCCGCCACGGCGGTCTTGGCGGCCAGAAGCTTGGTCTTCATGCCGCCCTTCGACAGGCCAGAGATGGGATCGCCCGCCATCGCCTCGATCTCGGGCGTGATGCGTTCCACCAGGTCGAACCGTTCCGCCGTGGGGTCTTCCTTCGGATTGGCCGAATAGAACCCGTCCACGTCCGACAGAAGGATCAGCTGGTCCGCGCCGATCGTCACCGCGATCTGCGCCGCCAGCCGGTCGTTGTCGCCGAAGCGGATCTCGTCGGTCGCCACCGTGTCGTTCTCGTTCACGATGGGCACGACGCCAAGGCCGAGGAGGGTTTCCATCGTCGCGCGCGAGTTCAGGTAGCGGCGGCGGTCTTCGGTGTCTTCCAGCGTCACCAGGATCTGCGCGGTGGTGATACCGTGAGGGGCGAGGACTTCCTCATAGGCGCGGGCAAGGCGGATTTGCCCGACGGCGGCGGCGGCCTGGGATTGCTCCAGGGTCAGGACGCCCTCAGGAAGGTCGAGGATCTTGCGGCCAAGCGCGATGGAGCCAGAGGAAACGAGGATGATGGCAGTGCCGCGGGTCTTCGCCTCGGCCACGTCGAGGGCGAGGGCGGAGAGCCAGTTCTGCTTCAGGCCTGTCCTGCGATCGACGAGAAGCGCGGAGCCGATCTTGACGACCAGCCGCTTGGCGCTGCGGATGTCGGGGGCGGAGAGCGTCAAGCCCACATTCAAGGCTGCCACGGCGCGGACTCCTCGGCGGGGGCCTCCGCCGTGATGGTGGCGTAGAGCGCGCGGAGAACGTCCGGCAAGCCTTTACCCGAGACACCGGAGATCACATGGACCGGGCAGCCGGAAGCCTTTTCCAGCGCGCGGCGGCGGTCGCTGATCTGTTTGGCGTCCATCGCGTCGGTCTTGTTCAGGGCAACGATGCGGGGCTTGTCGCCGAGAACTTCAGAGTATGCTTCAAGTTCGGTCACGATGGTCTTGAAATCCTTCGTGATTGTCGAGGAGGTTCCGTCGACCAGGTGGAGCAGCACCTTGCAGCGTTCGACATGGGCCAGGAACTGGGTGCCAAGGCCGCGGCCTTCGGAGGCGCCCTCGATCAGGCCGGGAATGTCGGCCATGACGAATTCGTGCCCGTCGATGCCGACGACGCCGAGGTTCGGAACGAGGGTGGTGAACGGGTAGTCGGCGATCTTCGGCCGGGCGTTCGAGACGGCCGCGAGGAAGGTCGATTTCCCGGCGTTCGGCAGCCCCACAAGGCCCGCATCGGCGATCAGCTTCAGGCGCAGCCAGATCGTGCGCTCGATCCCCTCTTGCCCCGGATTGGCGCGGGCGGGGGCGCGGTTGGTCGAGGATTTGAAGCGCAGGTTGCCCCAGCCGCCGTTGCCGCCCTCGGCAAGGCAGACCCGCTGGCCGACTTCGGTCAGATCGGCAAGGACGGTTTCCTCGTCCTCGTCGAGGATCTCGGTCCCCAGCGGGACTTTCAGGACGATGTCGTCGCCGGTCTTGCCCGTCTTCTGGCTGCCCATGCCGGGCTGGCCGGACTTGGCGAAGAAATGCTGTTGGTAGCGGTAGTCGATCAGGGTGTTCAGCCCCTCCACCGCCTCGGCCCAGACCGAGCCGCCATGGCCGCCGTCGCCGCCGTCCGGACCGCCGAATTCGATGAACTTCTCGCGCCGGAACGAGACGCAGCCGGCCCCGCCGCCGCCGGAGCGGATGTAGACTTTGGCGAGGTCGAGGAACTTCATCGGTTTGGCTTTCGGGGAGGGGTCAAAGCGCGGGGATACAGGAAGTGCCGCGGATGCTCAAGCGGGGCGGCTTGCGGGTTGCTCCTCGTACGACTTCGTCGTCTCGTCGCGGGGAGCGGCGCTGAGCGAGGAGTGACGAAGTCAACGACGAGCGGGCCTTGAAGGCCGGGGAGGGCGGGCCTAGTGTCCGGCGCGAGACGAAAGGGTTCAACGGATGGCCACGAAGCGCAGCATTTTCGAAGAGGTCGGCGAAGGGCAGAAGGCCCCGGTGCCGCCGGTCGGGGGCGGGATCGACGCCAGGCCGAAGGGGGCAAGGGCGGGGATCCGGCTTTGGCTGGTAGCGCTGTTCCTGCTGGTGGTCGCGATGATCGTGGTGGGTGGGCTGACCCGGTTGACGGACAGCGGGCTGTCGATCACCGAGTGGAAGCCGCTGATGGGCGCACTGCCGCCGATGGATGAGGCTTCGTGGCAGGCAGAGTTCGCGAAGTATCAGGCGATTCCGGAATACCAGCTGCAGAACAAGGGCATGACGCTGGAAGCTTTCAAGTCGATCTACTGGTGGGAATGGGGGCACCGGCAGTTGGGACGGCTGATCGGACTGGTCTGGTTCGTGGGCTTTGTCGGCTTTGCGCTGGCGCGGCAGATCCCGCCGGGCTGGACCGGACGGCTGGTCCTGCCGGGAGTTCTCGGTGGGCTGCAGGGCGCGGTTGGATGGTGGATGGTGTCTTCGGGCCTGTCGGGCACAATGCTGGACGTCGCCTCTTACCGGCTGGCGCTGCATCTGGGGCTGGCCTTCATCATCCTTGGGGTGCTGGCCTGGTATGTGTTCCTGCTGGGGCGCAGCGAGGCTGAACTGATGACCGCACGGCGGGGGCGGGAGGCGAAGTTGTTCAGCCTGTCGACCGGGCTGATGCACTTCGCTTTCCTGCAAATTCTGCTTGGCGCTCTGGTGGCGGGGATCGACGCGGGCCGCGCCTTCCCGACCTGGCCCTTGATGAACGGGCAGTTCTTCCCGGCTGATGCCTTCTATGTGCCGGACGGGAACGGAGGGACATTGCCGCTCTGGCATGCGTTCTTTGAGAACCCCGGCCTTGTGCAGTTCATCCACCGGATGTCGGGGTATCTTCTCTTTGCCTTTGGCGTTGTGGTCTGGCTGAGGGGGCGGAAGTCCAGCTATCAGGCGACGCGGGCCGCGTTCCATGCGGTGATGGCAATGCTGTTGGCGCAGATGGTGCTGGGCATCGTCACGGCAATCACGGCGGCGCAGGTTCATGTGGCGATCACCCACCAGATCGGCGCGATACTCCTCTGGGTGCTGATCCTGCGGGCGCGGCATCTTTCGCAATACCCCGTGGCGGGGTCGATCCGGGAAGGCACGGTATGAGCGCGTTTGATGATCTGATGGCGTTCCAGCGCCAGACCGAAGCCCTGGCGCAGGTTGCGGGGCGGTTGGGCTGGGACCAGGAGACGGTGATGCCCGAAGGCTCGGCCGGGCAGCGGGCCGAGGAGATCGGGGCGCTGGAGGGGGTCTTGCACGCAAGGCGGACCGATCCGCGGCTGGCCGGGTGGCTTTCCGAGGCGAAGGCGCCGGATGCGGCGGGCGCCGCGCAGCTGCGGCTGATCCGGCGGTCGCATGAGCGGACGATGAAAGTGCCGGCAAGGCTGGCGGAGGAGATCGCGACGACGATGTCGCTGGCGCAAGGCATCTGGGCCGAGCATCGCGCGAAGGAAGACGTGGCGGGCTTCCTGCCGACTCTGCGCAAGGTGGTGGAGCTGAAACGGCAGGAGGGCGCGGCCTTGGCGGCGGGGGGCGACGCCTATGACGCGCTGGTCGACGATTACGAGCCGGGGATGACCGGGGCGGCGATTGCCGCGATGTTCGATGCGATGCGGCCCCGGCTGGT
>JAFLCY010000198.1 GCA_017303485.1 Rhodobacterales bacterium | reverse complement strand
TCCGCCAGATTGGCGGATTTCAGGGCATAGGTGTCGGCGTCGGGTTCGCTCATGGGATCAGCGGCAGGCTGCGCTTTTCACGGGCGGACCGGGCGGCGGTATCGACGATGCGCTGGCCGGTCAGGCTCACGGCAGGGTCAAGGGGGCCGGTCAGCGGCTCTCCACGAGAGATGCAGCCTAGGACGTATTCGATGGCGTTGCGTCCCCCCGGCGGTAGCGGGTCGGCCGAAATGGCGTGCGGTTCGGGGTTCGCACGGGTCTGCACGGTGACATGGTCGGCATAGTCCCAGCTGGCGATGGTGCCTTCCGTCCCCACCAGGACGAAGCCGCATTTCGGCTGCGGCTGGATCACCCAGGGGTCGGTGAAGGTGCCCCAGCGGGTTTCCATCTTCGACAGGCCCGTAGCATAGCGGCAGACCACAATGGCGTGCTGGTCGACCTCGATGCCGGGCGTCTCATTGGTGACGCAGGTCACTTCCAGCGGGGCCTCGCCACCCCGATACCAGGTCCCCAGCGTCGCGCCGTAGCCGAGATAGTCCAGCAGGCTGCCGCCTCCCGAGGCCCGCTTGTACCACCATGAGGACGGCTTCTGGCGCTCGACCTCCTCGCGGCTGACCTCGATCTTGTCGGCCAGATGGTAGAGTGGGCCGCGATTGCCGCCGTAGGAATGGATCTCGATCACCTCGCCGATCATGCCCTCGTCCACCAGCCGCTTGGCGGTGACGTGGCTCTCCACCCAGCGGAGCGGCCAGTTGATCGCAAGGTATTTGCCGGTGGGCCTCACCGCCTCAATCATCGCCCGGGCATCGGCGACCGAGGACGCGAAGGGTTTCTCGACAAAGACATGGACGCCATAGGCCGCGAGCCGCTTGGTGTAGTCCGCATGGTTCGCAGTGGCGGCGCAAAGGATGGCGAGGTCGGGCTTCGCCTCGCGCATACAAGCGTCGAAGTCGGTGAAGACCCTGTCGGACGGGATGCCGAACGTGTCGATGGCGCGCTGCATGGTGCTGCGGTCGGGGTCGAAGATGCCGGCGATCTCGGCATCCGGGTGGTCATGCACGCAGCGCAAGAGGTCGCCCATATGCATGTGGTCGAAGCTGATGCCGACGATGCGGAACTTTGCCATGTGACAGGCCCTTTCAGCTGCGTTCGGTAAGCCGGATGAACAGCGCGGTGACGGCGAGGATGATGAGACCGAACAGGATGCGGCGCCCGCCTTCCGGGATCTGCATCAGGGTCAGCATCGAGGTCAGAACCGTCAGGATCAGTGCGCCGACGATGGTGCCGCCAAAGCCGCCGCGCCCGCCGAAGATCGAGGTGCCGCCGATCACCGCTGCGGCGACGGAAGGCAGGTCGAGGGGGAGCGCGAGCGAAAGCGAGGCCGTCTTGATCTGGCCGAGGTAGAGAAGGCCCGTCACCCCGGCGATCAGGCTGGACAGCGTGTATAGTGTCAGGTGAACCTGCCAGACGCGGACACCCGACAGGCGCGCGGCGGCCTCGTTCGCGCCGATGGCGTAGAGGAGCCGCCCGAACCCGCTGCGGCGCTGCGCCCAGATGATCAGCGCGGCGAACGGGATAAAGAGGACAAGGCTGTTCGGCAGGCCGAAGCTCCGCCCGGTGCCAAGCCAGATCAGGAAGTCGGGGATCAACACGCCAGTCGCGATGACGTAGCGCTGGTAGACGAGGAGGCAGCCCGTGGCGATCAGCGCGGTTCCCAGCGTCATGATCAAGGGATGCACCCGGCAAACGGCGACGCCGAAGCCGTTCACGAGGCCGATGACCACGGCGGCAGCCAGCGCGATGGCGATGGCCGGGGGAACCCCGGTCATCGGGGCCAGCGTCGCAGTCAGATAGGCGGCGATGGTGGCCACGGTGCCGACCGACAGGTCGATACCGCCGGTCAGCATGGTCAGGGTCTGGCAGGCGGCCAGCATCGCCAGCGGGATGGCGATCTTGATCGTGTTGCCCGCCCAGAACATGCTGAGGACGCCGGGGTTCAGCACCGCAAGGATCGCGACCAGCAGGATCAACAGGCCAATCAGCGGCAGCAGGGGGTTGTCGACCATCAGTCGGCCAAGGCGCGAGAGCGGGGTCGGGGTGTCGGTCATCGTCATGTCTTGCGTCCCCGTGTTGCCAGAACCGCACCAAGCATCACCACGGCGACCATGATCGTGCCCTCGATGATTGCGGCGACGTTCGGGTCGACGGACAAAAGCGTTAGGTCCATCCGCACTGTGCGCAGGATGAACACGGCAAGGATCGGGCCCAGAAGCCCGCCGCGCCCGCCGCCAAGAACCACCCCGCCCAGCACGACCGCCGCGACCGAGGCAAGAAGATAGGGGCCGGGGATCGGCTCGCCGATGCCGGTTCCCATGCTGACGCTCAGGCCGCCAAGGGCGGCAAACAGGCCGCAGAGCGCATAGGCGATGATGCGGGTCTGGCCGACTGGCACACCCGAGCGGAAAGCGGCGAGCGGGTCGGAGCCGATGGCGTAGAGGCGCAGGCCAAGCTTCGAGCGGCGGATCGGCAGCCAGATGAGGGCGGTGACGACTGCAAGAAAGACGACAGCACGGGGCAGCCAGCCGATCCCGGGAAAGCCTCCCGCCGACAGTGCGCGAAGCCAGCCGGCGACGCCTCCCCCCGGTGCGTTCAGGATCAGGAGGGCCACGCCCTGCCAGACGAACAGCATGGCGAGGGTGACGACGATGTCGGGGACCTTGGAGACGACGATCAGGAAGCCGTTGATCGCCCCCATCGCAAGACCCAGGGCCAGAACGCCGATCACGACCAGAATCGCTTGCGCATCGGTTGCGCCCTGCATGAGAACGGCCCCCGTCACGCTGGCCACCGCCATCATGGCGGCGATGGACAGGTCGATGCCCCCGGCGATGACCACGATAGCCATGCCTATGGTGGCAAGGGCGAAGGGCAGGGCCGCCCGGGCGAGGCTGTCAAGGCCGGAGGCCCCGAAACCGGGCTGGATCAGCTTGGTCGCGACGAGAAGCGCCGCGAGCAGGACCGCGAGGCCGAGGGTCCAGGTGTTTGCCTCAATCCAGCGCTTCATGCCGTGGCCTTCTCGGTCAGGCCATAGGCCGCCCGCATGAGGGTGGATTCATCGGCGTCCTTCGCGTCGATCACATCGACCACGCGCCCGTTGAAGATCACCACCGCGCGGTCGCAGGCCTGGCGGATTTCGCCGAGTTCGGAGGTGTAGAACAACACCGCCGCGCCCTGATCGGCAAGGTCGCGGACCAGCGCATAGATCTGTCGCTTGGTGCGGATGTCGATGCCGCGCGTGGGGTCGAACAGGAGGAGCGTCTGCACCCCCTTGGCGATCCAGCGGGCGATGGTCACCTTTTGCTGGTTGCCACCCGACAGCCTGCGGACCTCGCCCTGCGCGCGGGTGTCGATCTGCAGCGTCTCTATGGCCGAGCCGACCTTGGTGGCCTCATCCCCCATGCGGATGGGACCCCAGTTGCGGATGCGGGCCAGCAGCGGCACCGCGATGTTCTCGCGCACCGAGCGGGACATCAAAAGCGCATGTGCCCGGTCACCCGGAACCAGCGTCAACCCGGCGGCGATGGCGTCGGCGGGGTGGGAAAAGACCTTGCGCGTGCCGTCCACTTCCATCGTCCCGGCACTGGGTTTACGGTTCCCGGCGAGCGTGTCGAACAGCTCGTCCTGGCCCTGGCCTTCCAGCGCGACGACGCCAAGCACCTCGCCCTTGTAGAGGTCGAAGGAGACGTTGGTCAGGCGTGTGCCGGTTTTCAGGCCCCTGACGCGCAGGCGGGGCGTGTCGGCGGTGACCGGC
>JAFLCY010000197.1 GCA_017303485.1 Rhodobacterales bacterium | reverse complement strand
AGGCCCTTGTCGGTCAGGACGTGGCTTGCGAGGCCCTTGATCACGGCGGGGGGCGCGGTGATGACGTCGGCGCCGATCATCGCGCAGTCCTTCACATGGTTGGCAGTGCGGATGGACGCCGCGAGGATCTGGGTCTTGAAGTCGTAGTTGTCATAGATCGTGCGGATGTCGCCGATCAGGTCGAGGCCGTCGAGGTTGATGTCGTCGAGCCGCCCGATGAAGGGCGAGATGAAGGTCGCCCCGGCCTTGGCGGCGATCAGCGCCTGGTTGGCCGAGAAGCAGAGGGTGACGTTGACCATGAAGCCCTCGCCCGAGAGGACCTTGCAGGTTTTGAGGCCGTCCCAGGTCAGGGGAACTTTCACCGCGATGTTCGGGGCGATGGCGGCAAGCTTGCGGCCCTCGGCGATCATCTCGTCGGCTTTGAGCGCGACGACTTCGGCGGAGACCGGGCCGGTGACGAAGCTGCAGATTTCCTTGGTGACTTCCAGGATGTCGCGGCCGGATTTCAGGATCAGCGAGGGATTGGTGGTGACGCCGTCGACCATGCCAAGGTCGTGCAGCTCGCGGATGGCGTCGACGTCGGCGGTGTCGATGAAGAATTTCATGGGGGCCTCCCTGGGGCGGTTGCGGCGGGTGCCGCGCGGGGGTTGAATGCTCTCGGACGCGGGTTTACCGCAAACGGGCAGGCAGGGAAAGGTGGCGGGTTTGGAGCGGGTCTATCGGGCAGGCGATCTGGTGGGCGTGCTGACGACCGAGCCTTTGGGCCGCGTGCTGGACTATCGCGCGCCCGAAGGGGGCTGCGGCGACGGGGATTTCGTCGAGGTGCCGCTGGGGCCGCGCAAGGTCTTGGGCGTGGTCTGGGGGCCGGGGGTCGGGGGCTGGGATCCGGCGAAGATCAGGCCGGTCGGGCGCGTGCTGGAGGCGCGGCCGATGCGGGCGGAGTTGCGCAGCTTTCTGGCGAAGGCGGCGGAGTACACGCTGACGCCTCTCCCTGCGATGCTGCGGCTGGCGACGCGGACGCCGGGCTTAAGCGATCCGCCGTCGGTGCGGCGGGTCTACCGGCTGGCGGGGCCGGTGCCGAACCAGCTGACCGAGGCGCGGCACCGGGTGGTAGAGGCATTGCGCGGGTTTGGCGGCGCTCCGGTCACGCTGGGGGAACTGGCGGAGGCGGCGGGGTGTGGCGCGTCGGTGGTAAAGGGGCTGGTGAAGCTGGGGGTTGTGGCGGAGGAGGATGCTCCACGCGATACGCCCTACCCCCGGCTGAAGGCCGACAAGGGGATGCGGCTGGAGGGGGACCAGGTTGTTGCCGGGGATGCCTTGGTGGCCGATGTGGCGCGGGGGGCCTATGCGGCGACGCTGTTGAAGGGGGTGACGGGGTCGGGGAAGACCGAGGTCTACCTTGAGGCGGTGGCGGAATGCCTGCGAGCGGGGCGGCAGGCGCTGGTGCTGCTGCCGGAGATCGCGCTGACGGCGGAGTTCCTGACGCGGGTTGAGGCGCGCTTCGGGGCGAAGCCGGCGGAGTGGCATTCGGGCGTCACGATGACCGAGCGGCGGCGGCTGTGGAAGATGGTCTCGGAGGGCGAGGCGGGGCTGGTGGTCGGCGCGCGCTCGGCGCTGTTCCTGCCGTTCCAGGACCTGGGGCTGGTGGTCGTGGATGAAGAGCATGACACGTCCTACAAGCAGGAGGACGGGGTGCTGTACAGTGCCCGCGACATGGCGGTCCTGCGGGCGGCGATTGCCGGATGCCCGGTGGTGCTGGCCTCGGCGACGCCGTCGCTGGAGAGCTGGGCGAACGTGGAGGCGGGGAAGTATCGGCGGCTGGATCTGGGGTCGCGCTTCGGCGCGGCGGAGATGCCGGAGATGCGGGCGATCGACATGCGTAGCGAAAGGCTGCCGGGGGATCGCTGGATTTCGGAGACTTTGGCCGCGAAGGTCGATGCGGTGGTGGCACGTGGGGAGCAGGCGCTGTTGTTCCTGAACCGGCGGGGCTTCGCGCCGGTGACCTTGTGCCGGGCCTGCGGGCATCAGGTGGGCTGCGACCAGTGCGACGCGCGGATGGTGGAGCATCGGTTCCAGAAGCGGCTCGTCTGCCACCAGTGCGGGGCGACGAAGCCGGTGCCGGTGGCTTGCCCCTCCTGCGGGGTGGAGGGCCGGATGGCCGCCGTGGGGCCTGGGGTAGAGCGGCTGGCGGAGGAGGTGGCGGCGCGGTTCCCGGAGGCTCGGGTCGCGGTGCTGTCGTCGGACCTGTTCGGGTCGGCGCGGGCGTTGAAGGAGAAGATCGCCGAGATTTCGGCGGGCGGGGCGGACATCATCATCGGAACGCAGATCGTGGCGAAGGGGCACAACTTTCCGCTGCTGACTTTGGTCGGGGTGATTGACGCCGACCTTGGGTTGCAGGGCTCGGACCTGCGCGCCGCCGAGCGGACCTTCCAGCTGATGCGGCAGGTCGCGGGCCGGGCGGGGCGCACGGCAGAGCGCAAGGGCGAGGCCTGGCTGCAGACCCACCAGCCGGAGCATCCGGTGATCCGCGCGATCCTTGGCGGCGATGAGGAGGCCTTCTGGCGGGCCGAGGCCGGGGAGCGCCGGGCCTCGGGCGTGCCGCCTTATGGGCGGATGGCGGGGATCATCCTGTCCTCGACCGATCTGGCGCAGGTGTTCGATTTCGGGGCGGAACTGGCGCGGAAGGACGGGCCTTTGCGGCGGATCGGGGCGGAGGTCTGGGGGCCGGCTCCGGCGCCAATCGCGCGGGTGCGGGGGCGGCATCGGGTAAGGTTGCTGGTGAAGGCGGAGAAGGGGGCGCCGTTGCAGGCGGCCGTGGCGGAGTGGCTGGCGGGGGTGAGGGTGCCGAGGGATTTAAGGCTGGCGGTGGATATTGATCCGCAGAGTTTTTTGTGAGGGGGCAAGGCCGGTAGTGGTGGGTTGGCACCCAACCTACGGATTGCCTGCGGTTGCGGCCTTGGCGTTTCCGAGCATTGGAGGTAGCATCGTCGCGCGTTCAAAAAGCGCCAAAAAGGAGGTATTTGATGCTTACTAGTTTAGAGGAAATACAGGCGCGAGTTCAAGCAATATTTGGTGCAGTCGATGGGACAGTATTGGTGGTTCTTAAAGGCCATCTACTCATTGAAGAAATCCTTGACGAGATAATTCGAAAGTTCGTGTTTCATCCAGAGTATCTGGATGCGGCGCGTCTCGGTTTCGCGCAGAAGCTTCAGATTGCTCGATCAGTATCTTTGGACGAACATGGTAGTGGAATGTGGGAAATTGCTTTGAAATTGAATATATTACGTAACGATCTTTCCCATGCGTTACATTCGGAAAAACGCAATCAAAAGACTCAAGCGGTCATCGACGTTTATTATAGAGAAGCTGATGAAGGTGAGCATATTTCTTTAGTTAGAGGGCAAGAAGAACAGGTAGTCCTTGCCTTCGCTATAAGCTATTTCATCGGATTTCTCTCTTCATTCAAGGCAGAAGTAGAACGTTTCCGAGAGTTCGTGGATGGCGTCGACGCCTTGGTGAATCCGCATCGACATGATCCCGCGTGAATGACTGTCACATGGCCGGGCCCAATCTTGGGTTGACACCCAACACAGGGCAACGCCTGACCGCCGGGTGGGCGCTGCGACAGTGGTTCTACGCGCTTTATCCCTCAACCCCTCCCACCGACATTCTGCAGGCTGAGGGTGCAGAAGCGCCCGCCCGAGGGGGCGGTCGGGTGCTGCCCGGCGGCGCGTTCGCGCCTTGATTCCGGGCGAAGGAAGGTGGGTGTGTCGTGTTTCTGTCAGGCCCGATGCAGCCTTACCGGCGCTTTCGGTGCGCGCTTCAACAGGCCCTTCGCCTCAAGGTCCAGTTGCACGCATTTGACCCACCAGCCTGCGGTCTCGCCGCCGGGGAAGAGGGGTTCGGAGAGGTGGGGTTT
>JAFLCY010000196.1 GCA_017303485.1 Rhodobacterales bacterium | reverse complement strand
CCTCCAGCGCGGGCTTGGCGGGGGCAAAGGCGGGCGGGTCGCAGATCACCAGGTCGAAACGCGCGCCTTCCGCCCCAAGCGCCTCCAGCACCTCGAAAGCGTCGCCCTGCCGGGTGGCGAACTGTGCCGCATGGCCCGAGGCCCCGGCGCCCTGCCCCGCCAGCGTCAGCGCCGCCGCCGAAGCGTCCACCGACAGCGCGGAGGTCGCTCCGCCCGCCAGTGCGGCAAGGGCGAAACCGCCGACATGGCTGAAGACATCCAGCACTTTCGCGCCCTTGGCCAGACGGGCGGCAAAGGCATGGTTTTCGCGTTGGTCGAAGAAGAGCCCCGTCTTCTGCCCGCCCAACAGATCGGCCATATAGGTGGCCCCGTTCATCGGAACCGGGATCGGACCCTCGGGCGCAGGCCCATGGATCACCGCGACTTCCTCGGCCAGCCCCTCCAGTCCCCGCGCCCGGCCCGAGCCGTTCTTGATCACGGTCGCCACCCCGGTCACCGCAACCAGTGCCGCAACCAGCGCGGCAAGGTGAGCTTCGGCCCAGGCGGCGTTCGGCTGCACCACGGCGACGGCGCCGAAGCGGTCGATCACCACGCCGGGCAGGCCATCGGCCTCGGCATGGACAAGGCGGTAATAGGGCTGCGGATAAAGCCGCGCGCGATGGGCCAGCGCCCGCTGGAGACGGGCCTGAAACCAGTCCTGGTCGATCCGGGCTTCCGGGTCGCGGTCCAGCATCCGTGCGATGATCTTCGACTTGACGTTCACGGTGACCAGACCCAGCGGCCGCCGCTCGCCATCTTCCAGCACCGCCAGCGCGCCGGGCGCCAGACCCTGCGTGCGCCGGTCGGTCACCAGCTCATCGGCGTAGACCCAGGGAAAGCCGTGCCGGATCGCCCGCGCCTCGGCCTTGGGCTTCAGCCGCACCACCGGCAGGCCCCGCTGCGGTTCTTCCGTCGCTCTCATGCTGCCCCCTTGCGGCCGTCACGTTCACTTGCCCGCATAGCCGCTTTCGCCACCGCCCGGAAGGGTGGTGGCATGAAACCGGCGCCGCCGCCCCCGCCCGCGGATCCTTCCGACCGAAAACGGCGAGACCGGGCGCCACGTTTGTTCATTGGCTTTTGGTCCGCTCCGGTAGAGAATTGAGCCCCGGTCTGACACTCTCGTACCGAAAGATGCGACAACCCGAGTGAATTCCGCCGTGCTTCGAACCGATGCCGACTAAGGCTCGATTGCCGGTTGTTAGCGCTAACATTAAGTGATATACCCTGCCCGTCGCCATTCCCTAAGGACGCCCAGAGGTTACCATGCCGCTTCATTCCACCATCGCCCGCGTCACCGACCGCATCCGCGCCAGATCGGAAGCCACGCGAGGCCAGTATCTCGGGCGGATGGCCAAAGCGGTGGCAGACGGTCCGGTCCGCGCGCATCTGAGCTGCGGCAACCAGGCGCATGCCTATGCCGCAATGGGCGCGGAGAAGGCCGATCTGGTGGCAGGCAGGGTGGCGAACCTCGGCATCATCACCTCCTACAACGACATGCTCTCGGCGCATAAGCCCTTCGAAAGCTACCCCGACCTGATCCGGGGCGCGGCGGCAAAGGCGGGGGTGACGGTGCAGGTGGCAGGGGGCGTCCCGGCCATGTGCGACGGGGTCACGCAAGGCCAGCCGGGAATGGAGCTTTCACTGTTCAGCCGCGATGTGATCGCGCTGGCGGCAGGGGTGGCGATGAGCCACAACTGCTTTGACGCGGCACTGTATCTGGGCGTGTGCGACAAGATCGTGCCCGGCCTTGTCATGGCCGCGGCGACCTTCGGCCACGTCCCGGCGGTGTTTGTCCCGGCGGGGCCGATGACAAGCGGCATCCCGAACGACCAGAAATCGCGCGTCCGCAACGCCTGGGCCGAGGGCCGGGCGACCCGCGAGGAACTGATGGCCGCCGAGATGGCCAGCTACCATGGCCCGGGCACCTGCACCTTCTACGGCACCGCCAACACGAACCAGATGCTGATGGAGCTGATGGGTCTGCACCTGCCGGGTGCCAGCTTCGTGAACCCCGGCACGCCCTTGCGCGACGCGCTGACCGTGGCCGCCGTCGAGCGTGCCGCCGCAATCACCGCGCTTGGCAACGATTTCCGCCCGGCGGGCGAGATTCTGGATGAGCGCGCCTATGTCAACGGCATCGTAGGGCTGATGGCGACCGGGGGCTCGACCAATCTGGTGCTGCACCTGCCCGCGATGGCACGGGCCAGCGGGGTCCTCCTGGACCTGCAGGACTTCGCCGACCTCAGCGAGGCCGTGCCGCTGATGGCCAAGGTCTACCCGAACGGCCTTGCCGACGTGAACCACTTCCACGCCGCCGGGGGCCTGCAATTCCTGATTGGCGAGCTTCTCGATGCGGGCCTCCTGCACCCCGACGCCAAGACCGTGGCGGGTGAGGGCCTCGCCGCCTACCGGCAGGAACCTGTCCTGACCGATGGCCGTCTCGCCTGGCGCGCGGGGCCGACGGCAAGCCTGAACGACAAGATCGTCCGCCCGGCGGCCGAACCCTTCGCGGCGCAGGGCGGGTTGAAGCTCCTGACCGGAAATCTGGGCAAAGGCGTGATCAAGGTCTCTGCCGTCGCACCCGAACGGCATGTGATCGAGGCCCCGGCCCGGATATTCCACACGCAAGAGGCCGTGAAAGCCGCGTTCAAAGCGGGCGAGTTCACCAGCGACACGGTGGTGGTGGTCCGCTTCCAGGGGCCGCAGGCGAACGGGATGCCGGAGCTGCATTCGCTGACCCCGACGCTGTCGGTGCTGCAGGACCGCGGGTTGAAGGTCGCGCTGGTGACCGATGGCCGCATGTCGGGCGCCTCCGGCAAGGTCCCGGCCGCGATCCACGTCGCGCCCGAGGCCGCCGCAGGTGGCCCTTTGGCCCGGCTTCGCGATGGCGACATCCTCCGGCTGGATGCGGTGGCCGGGACACTGGCCGTGCTGGCCGAGGACTTTGATCGCCGTCCCGCCGTCGTCGCTGACCTCAGCGCCAACGATCACGGCATCGGGCGCGAACTTTTCGCTGCCTTCCGCCGCCACGTCGGCCCCGCCGATACCGGCGCGGCGCTGGTGGTCTGACCTTCCGGGCCCTGCGCCCGGCCCGACTGTCGCTGCCTCCGGCGGGAGTATTTCAGATAAGAGCAAATCCCTTTGCAACTTGCTCTTTTTCCAAATATTCCCGCCGGAGGCTCCCGCACCATCCACCCCTCCGTCACCGGGGCCTGAAGGAGCCGACCTATGACCCCTGCCCAGCAATCCACCAAGGCCGCCGAAATCTGCCGCCTTGCCCCCGTCGTTCCCGTGCTGGTGATCGACGATCTGGCCCACGCCCGCCCGCTGGCCGAGGCGCTGGTCAAGGGCGGGCTGCCCGCGCTGGAGGTCACGCTGCGCACCCCCGTCGCGCTGGATGCGATCCGGGCGATGGCCGCGGTGCCGGGCGGGGTCGTGGGGGCGGGCACACTTCTGACGCCCGCCGATGTGAAGGCCGCGAAGGCGGCGGGGGCGATGTTCGGGGTCTCGCCCGGCGCGACGGACCGGATCATCGCGGCCTGCGAGGACGAGGGACTGCCGCTGTTGCCGGGGGCTGCCACCGCCTCCGAGATCATGGCGCTTCTGGAAAAGGGCTATACCGTGCAGAAGTTCTTCCCCGCCGAACAGGCCGGGGGTGCCGCCTACCTGAAGTCCATCGGGTCGCCCATTCCGCAAGTGAAGTTCTGCCCGACAGGCGGCATCAGCCTGAAGATCGCGCCGGATTATCTGGGGCTGAAGAACATCCTCTGCGTCGGCGGCAGCTGGGTCGCGCCGAAAGAGGCGATGGCCAAGGGCGACTGGGCGGCGATCACCGCGCTGGCCCGCGAAGCCGCCGCCCTGCCCCGCAGCGTCTAGGGCGCGGACTCAATTGTTTTGAGCCAGATCCGGGCGGAAGCGAGAGCGACAGCGG
This sequence comes from Rhodobacterales bacterium, assembly GCA_017303485.1. GTDB lineage: Bacteria > Pseudomonadota > Alphaproteobacteria > Rhodobacterales > Rhodobacteraceae > Tabrizicola. The sequence goes on along the minus strand of JAFLCY010000196.1, from coordinate 65 downwards.
CGAGGAAGTTTGTCGCGTGTTTTTCGAAGCGGGTTGCGATGCGGCGGAACTGCTTGAGCTTGCAG
>JAFLCY010000195.1 GCA_017303485.1 Rhodobacterales bacterium | reverse complement strand
CGCGTCGAAGCCGCGCATCGGCTGGGTGCGCTTGGCGTTGACGGGGGCGAGGTCGGTGTAGTCGTGGCGTTCGACCTGCATAACCCGGCCTGCATCGGCAGCGGCCAGTTCCCCGCCCTTGATCACCTTGTCCGACATGTTCATCCCCCTTGTGCGCCCCATCGCCAACTTGCGGTCCAGCAAAGCTCTTCAATGGCAAGACAACAAGTGATGCATTTGGCATACGTATGCAAGCACGAATCGCAGTCAGGGCCTGCTTCCATGCCTGCCACGCTCTGATCCGGTCTTAGGCAGAGCTTCACCGTCGCTCCATTTGCTCCATCAGAAACGCCCCGGGCTGAGCGGAATCCATGCGGCGAAAGACCAGGCAATGTCGATGCAATGCAGTCTCCAATGTCGGCATCGGGGCAAGAGCAGTTGCAACTGCTACTCTACCAAGAGCCCGGCGAATTTTTCCAGCCACGCCAGGTTGTTGGCCTTCTCAGGAGCCGACCTCGACGTCGCGATCGGCCAGTTCGGCGCATCGCCACTGGTTGCCTTTCGGCGGTCGGCCTGCTGCGGTCGGCCATTTCCATTGGGATAAACCGCAGCATTGAGAGCGGCCCCCCGACCTGATAGAAGGCCCCAAATCCGTTCAGGAGACCCGGAAATGGCAGAAGAAACCCCGGCAGGGAATGGCGCAGCAGCAGCGCAGCAGCAGCAGATCAAGATGCAGGTGCTGGCCCAGTATGTGCGTGACCTTTCGTTCGAGAACCTGGTGGTGCAAAAGGGCCTGGGCGCGGGCGAAGTGCAGCCCGACATTCAGGTCGCGGTCAGCCTCGACGCCCGCAAGCGCCCGGTGGCGAACCAGTATGAGGTGATCACCAAGTTCAAGGTGACCTCCAAGAACAAGGTCAACGGCGACGTGCTGTTCCTTCTGGAGCTGGAATACGGCGGCACCTTCCACATCGAGGGTGTTTCGGATGAGCAGATCCATCCGTTCCTGCTGATCGAATGCCCGCGCCTGTTGTTCCCCTTCGTGCGGCGGATCATCTCGGACGTGACGCGCGACGGCGGCTTCCCGCCCCTGAACGTCGATACGGTGGATTTCATGGCGCTGTACCGGCAGGAACTGGCGCGTCGGGCACAGGCGCAGGCGGCGCAGGCGGCACCCGCCGAAAAGGTCAACTAAGCGGCCAACGAGGCCGCCCGCCCCGGCCCCGAGCCGGGGCCTCTTCGTTCCAAAGGTCAAGCGCTGGGTCGGCAGAGGCCCGGGTCATGCCCGGGACGGGGTTTCAGTTGATCTCTTTCTTCCAGATCGCCGCATCGCCCAGTTTCGCCAGCATTGCGGCATGGGCGGCGGCTTCTTCTTCCGTGATCCGCGGCGCCAGCGGTTCCGGGCGCGGACGGGGTCGCCAGGTGGTGTCGCCGCTTGCGCCCTTGGCCGGGGCGGGCGCGGCGCTGCCGAGAACAAGGTCGGGCTGCCGACCGCCGATCAGTTCCAGATAGACCTCGGCGAGGATTTCGCTGTCGAGAAGCGCGCCGTGCTTTTCGCGCATCGAATTGTCGATACCGAAGCGGCGGCAGAGCGCGTCGAGCGAGGCCGGAGAGCCGGGAAACTTCGTCCGAGCCATCGTCAGCGTATCGGTCGCGCGGGAGAACGGCAGGCCGGGAAGGCCGGACCGCTCCAGCTCGAAGTTCAGGAACTTCATGTCGAAGCTGGCGTTGTGGATCACCAGCTGCGCATCGCCGACGAAATCGAGGAAAGCCTGGCCGATCCGGGCAAAGACCGGCTTGTCGCGCAGGGTGACGCCGCCCGGAACCGGCTTGCCGGGGGTTTCAAGGATGTCGTGGCCGATGCCATGCACCTCGAATGCACCGGCGGGCATGCCGCGTTCGGGGTTGATGTATTGGTGATAGGTCTTGCCGGTGGGCAGGTGGTTGAACAGTTCGACCGCGCCGATTTCGACGATGCGGTGGCCTTCGGCGGGCTCGAAGCCGGTGGTTTCGGTGTCGAGGACGATTTCACGCATGTTGGGCAATCCGGCGGCGGATGTCGGCCAGCACATCCTTGACCGCCTGACGCGCGGCTTCAAGGCTGGTCGTTGGGATGATGTAATCGGCCCGGGCGCGCTTTTCGGCGTCGGGCATCTGACGGGAGAGGATGGTCTCAAACTCGGCCTCGGTCATCGCGCCACGGGCGAGGACGCGCTGGCGCTGGATTTCGGGCGGAGCCGAGACGACGGCGACGGCATCGCAGGCGGTGTCGATTCGGGATTCGAAAAGCAGCGGCACGTCGAGGAGGACGATTTCGGTGGCTGCATGGGTCTTGAGGAATCTCGCACGGTCCTCGGCCACGAGCGGATGGACGGCGGCATTCAGGCGGTCGAGGGTGCTGGGATCGGTCTGGATCAGCCCACGCAGCGTCGCGCGGTTGACGCTGCCGTCGGGGTCAATGGCGGCTGGGAAAACTTGACCGATGGCCAGCGCGGCGGGCTGGCCGGGTTGGTAGAGGCGGTGGACGGTTGCGTCGGCGTCCCAGACGGGAAGTCCTTCGTCGGCGAACATCTGGGCGGTGGTGGATTTGCCCATGCCGATGGAGCCGGTGAGACCAAGCCGGAAGCTCATGCCGCGAGCACGGCCTTGCGCGTGGCTTCATCCACCTCGGGCCGGAGGCCGAACCAGCGTTCAAAACCGGGGGCGGCCTGATGCAGCAGCATGCCAAGCCCGTCGACGATGGTGGCGCCGCGCTCTTCGGCCTCGATCAGGAACTGGGTCTTGAGCGGGGTGTAGACGAGGTCGTTGCACAAGGCGCCGGGGTTCAGCTTGTCGAGCGGCACGCGGAAATCGGCCTTGCCGGTCATGCCTAGCGAGGTTGTGTTGATCACGGTCACAGCGTCTTCCAAAAGGGTGCCGGCCTGAACGAATTCATGAACGTGAATCTTTGCGCCGAAGTCGGAACGTAGGGCGTCGGCGCGGGGACGGGTGCGATTGGCAATGTGGATCTCGGGCACGCCGACCTCGATCAGCGCGGCGACGACCGCGCGGGCGGCACCACCGGCCCCCAGCACCACAGCGGGACCGGAAGCCGGGGCCCAATGCGGCGCGTTCTGGCGCAGGTTGGCAATGAAGCCGGAGCCGTCGGTGTTGTCGGCGTGGATCTTGCCGTCCTTGCGGAAGATCAGCGTATTCGCCGCCCCGATCAGCGCGGCGCGGTCGGTGACCACGTCGGCGATCTGGAGGATCGCCTCCTTGTGCGGGATGGTGACGTTGCAGCCGACGAAGCCAAGCTCGGGCAGGGTGCGGAGAAGGCGGGGCAGGTCGACGGGGGCGATGTCGATGGGGATGTAGTGGCCCTGGATGCCGTAGCGTTTCAGCCAGTAATTGTGCAGCGCGGGGCTGCGGCTGTGGGCGATCGGGTGGCCCAGAACAGCGGCAAGCGGGATGCGGGGGTGATCGGTCATCGGGCGATCATGCCCCGGTTGCCGAGCCATGCCAACAGCGGCAGAAGCGGCAGGCCAAGAATGGTGAAATGGTCGCCGGTGATGGCAGAGAAGAGGCGGACGCCTTCCTCCTCCACCTTGTAGCAGCCGACGGAGTGGCGGATCGAATCCCAGTTCCTTGCAAGGTAATCGTCAAGGTAGGCGTCGGAGATGTCATGCATGGTCAGGCGGGCTTCGCCGACGAAGCGCCAGACGGGTTCGGCATTCTCGTAGACGACGAGGGCCGAGAGGAGCTTGTGCGTCTTGCCGCGCAGCTGGCACAGCTGGGCGCGGGCGTCCTCGGGAGTTTCGGGTTTGGCGAAGGTTTCGCGGTCCAGCGCGAGGACCTGGTCGCAGCCGAGGACCACGGCATCGGGGTGTTTCTCGGCGACCTTGCGGGCCTTCATCCCGGCCAGGGCGTCGGCGATGTCACGGGGGCTGGCACCTTCGGCGACAAGGGCGTCGCGGTTACTGGCCTCATCGACGCGGGGGGCGATGGGGGTGGGGTCGAGGCCGGCGGCGCGGAGCATGGCCAGGCGCGTGGATGAGGTCGAGGCGAGGATCAGGGGCATGAAGGGTGTGGATATCCGCGGTT
>JAFLCY010000194.1 GCA_017303485.1 Rhodobacterales bacterium | reverse complement strand
CGCAGCCGCGTGCGCTCGGCGCGGCGCCAGCGCACGACGTCGCGCGCCTGTTCGGGGTCGACAGCCAGCGGATCGAAATAGGCCGGGTCGACCTCGGCCGCCATGCAGGGCGGCGAGGCATAGCGGCCCGGGGCTTCGGAGTCCGAGGTCATGGCCGCGGGCCGGGCCGGGCAAGGCAATCCCGCGCCTCATCGACGATCTGGCGCAGCCGGTCCGCCGCCGGCACCACGTTGCGGATCGTGCCGACACCCTGCCCGGCGTACAGCGCCATCTCCTCCAGCGCACCAGAGGTGTGCCGCATCGGAGAGTCGGTGCTGTAGCGTAGCAGCGGCTGACCGCTGTCATGGGCAATCACCACGCGCGGCAGCGTGGCGGGATCGTGGCCCATCAGTTGCCCGTCCAGCCCGGCGGTGACGCTGTTGCCCAGCACCCGCACCGCTGCGCCCTTGGGCCAGTTCAACACGAAAATATCGGTGAGCACAGTATCGTCGACGTTGGCGGCCGCCACCCGCGCCTTGTGGTAGTCATGCGCCCAGGATTCCTTGGTTGCCAGAAAGGCCGTGCCACATTGCACACCCTGCGCGCCCAGCATCAGCGCGGCGGCGAGCCCGTGGCCGGTCGTGATGCCGCCGGACACCACGACGGGAATCCGGGAGCCGTCCAGCACCGCCTCGGCCAGGGCGAAGGCGCCGGTGCGGCCATGGACGTGGCCACCGGCCTCGATCCCCTGCGTGATGATGACGTCGGCGCCGGCCGCCTCTGCCTCGCGGGCGGCGGCAAGGGTGCCCACCTGATGCAGCACGAGGCATCCCTCGCGCTTGACTTGCGCGATGACCTCTGGCCGAACATCCCAGAAGAAGGTGAAGGCCCGCACCCCCAGATCAGGGCATCGCGAGATCTGGGCTTGCAACAGCGCCGGATCGGTTGCAGACGGGATCACGTTGACGGCAAAGGGCCGGTCGGTCGCCGCGCGATAGGCGGTGATCTCGGCCTCAATCAGGTCCGGATCTTCACGCACCATCCCCAGCATGGCGTAGCCCCCGGCGCGGGCGACGGCCGCCGCCAGTTCGGCACGGGCGACCCCGCCCATGCCTGCCAAGAGTACGGGTACCTCGCATCCCAGGAGATCACAAAGGGGGGTGCGCAGGGCGGGTCTCTGGTCAGGGCCGGGCATCGGGATCCCCCTTGTTCGCAAGATGTTGTCGCAGGTGGTCACGCAACACGGTGGCGTTGTTGCGCGTCTCGGCGCTTGAGGCGAACAGCAGGGTCAGCACACCATCGACCGCCATGCTGGCCAGATCACGGGCGAGATCGTCCTTCAGGGTCAGTTCATGGCGATAGCGGGCCACAAAGTCCTCCCATTGGTCGGGGTGGGCGTGGTACCAGCGACGCAACTCATCGCTGGGCGCGATCTCGCGGCACCAGGAATGCAGGCGGGCGCGGTCTTTCGACATGCCACGCGGCCAAAGCCGGTCGACGAGTACGCGATTGCCGTCTGACACCCGTGCCGCGCGGTAGATGCGTTTGACCCGAATCCGGTCGGCGGCGGCGCCGGGGATGGGCGGAACCGCGGGCATCAGTCCGCCCCGTCGCCCATGGCTTGCACGGCCTTCAGCGCATGGGCATAGCTGGCCCCTGCCCGCATCTCGGCGGCGACCCAGATCGCCTCCATGATCTGCTCGGGGCTGGCGCCCTCGCTCCGTGCGGCCTTTACATGGCCCTCGATGCACCAGGGGCATTGCGTGACATGGGCAACCGCCACGGCAATCAGCTGCTTGGTGCGCTTGTCCAACGCGCCTTCGGCAAAGACGGCCTTGGAAAACGCGCGGAAGGCATCTTCGGCCCCGGGCGCCAAGTTACGGCGGCGTTCGACTATCTCGCGCGTGGCGCGTGGCAGCGACGGATCAGACATGGGCGGCCTCCGTCTCGAAAGGTGGGAACAGCACGTCGTTTTCCAGCCGGATATGCTCTTCCAGATCAGAGATAAATTCGCCGAGGCCAACATAGAGCGCGGTCCAGCTGCGGCAGGCCCCCTCGGGCAGGCCAAGGTCGCCAGTCAGGCGGTGGATCTCGGCCACGTCCTGGGCGTGGTCGTCATGGTCGGCACGGATCACCGCAATCGGCGTGCCGATCCCCGGGCCGCCGCCCTTGCGGATAGCCGGGAACAGGATCAGTTCTTCCTTCTTCATGTGGACCTCAAGCGCGCCGATCATGCGCTGCAAGAGGTTGGCCAGACCCTCGGGCACATGGTCGTCGCCGAAATGCACCGTCTCGACCTTTTCGGCCAGAGCGGCCAATGCGGGCAACTGCTCGCGGTGGCGGGCGTGGAACCGGGACTCGATGTGACGGGTCAGCGCGGCGGGATCGTCAGTATGCAGGCCTTGGGTCACGAAGGGACTCCTTCCTTTCAGCGAAGCGACGGCGTCATCCCGGCGCCGCGGGGCGTGTCCTCGACGGCCATGTGCAGCGACCGCGCGATGCGTTCCGCCCGTTCGATCACATGCGCCGCACCGGCGGGCGGGCAGACTTCGGTCGCCGTCTGCCGGAACAGGTGCAGCCAGTGGTCGAAATGCGCCCAGGTGACGGGCAGCGTCGCGTGCGCCGGGACCGGAGCACCGTGGTAGCGCCCGGTCATCAGCGCGACCGAGGACCAGAAGGCGACCATCCGCTCCAGATGCGGGGGCCAGTCAGTGATACGGGCCGCGAAGACCGGACCGAGCACCTCGTCGGCGCGAACCCGGTCGTAGAACCGATGGACCAGATTGCGCAGGATGCCTTCGTCAAGGCCGGTCTCCTGCATCAACGCGGCAGTGACCGCCGGTCGGGCCGAAGGAATGGATGGAGGGTTGAAAGTCATGTCCGGGACTCCGGTTCTGCTTGCTTTCCTGTCTAGGCCTGCTAATTGGTATTGTAAATACTGATTCAGGATCGATCATGCGCCTTACCTCGTTCACAGATTACGGATTGCGGATGCTGATGCGCATGGCGGGGGCGCCGGACCGGGGATTCTCGACCGCTGAGCTGGCGGAGGACTTTGGGTTGTCGCGGCACCACCTGACGAAGATCATCCAGAAACTGGCCCAAGCCGGCTATGTCACAACCCGGCGCGGTGGCGGCGGCGGGGCGATGCTGGCCCGCCCTGCTGGCGAGATCCGGCTGGGTTCCATCATCCGCTTGCTTGAGGAAGGGCAGCCGCTTGTCGAATGCTTCGCGGCCGGTGGCGGAGATTGCACCATCGACGGCCGCTGCCGCCTGAAGGCGCGGTTGCGCGCGGCCGAGGCGGCTTTCCTGGCCGATCTCGACCGCTCGACGCTGGCAGACATTGCACTGCGCCCAGACCTGCGGCTGGAAGAGGAGTTTGTCTGACCATGCAGGCCTCGCTCACCACGGTGGAACGACGGATCGGCATTGGCCTTGCCGTCCTGCTGGCGTTGGGGGGGCTGACGATTGCTGCGGCGGCGCGGCACGGGGTGATGGCGGTCCATGGAGCCATGGCGCTGGCGCTTGGGCTGGGCCTGGTATTCCGGCTGGGCGGGGCGCTTTACGATGTGGCACCTGCTGGCCTTGACCGGGCCAGCCGCTACGACGATGGCCCAACCCGTTTCGGCATCTGGATGACGCTGACCTGGGCGATGATCGGCATGGTCGCGGGCGTCTGGGTCGCGGCATTGCTCTATTGGCCGGAGGCGACACCGCCCTGGCCTGCGACCAGCTTCGGCCGCCTGCGCCCGGTCCACACCACCGGCATCATCTTCGGCTTCGGCGGCAATGCACTGATCGCGACCTCGTTCTGGGTCCTGCAACGCACCTCGCGCGCGCGTCTGGCGGATGCGTTGTCGCCCTGGGTCGTGCTGATCGGCTACAACCTGTTCTGCGCCTGGGCGGTCACCGGCTACCTGATGGGCGCGACCCAGTCGAAAGAGTATGCCGAGGCGGAATGGTATGCCGACCTCTGGCTGGTCCTGGTCTGGCTGACCTACTTCGCGCTTTACCTCCGTACCCTCGCCCGCCGGGCCGAGCCGCATATCTACGTCGCGAACTGGTACTACATGGCATTCATCCTGGTCGTGGC
>JAFLCY010000193.1 GCA_017303485.1 Rhodobacterales bacterium | reverse complement strand
CCAGGACGATGCGGCTGGCCGGGATGCCCTGGCTGCGCAGGTGGTCGTAGGCGGCCTTGGCATCGGCGAGAAGTCCGGTCTCAGACGGTGTGCCGGACGACCCGCCGTAGCCGCGATAGCTGAGGAACGCGACGCCATAACCCTGCGACTGGTAGAAGGCGAACCGGTCGGCGCGGTCGGCAATCTCGCCTGCGTTGCCGTGCAGGAACAGGATCGTCGGACGGTCGCCCCTGGCCGGGCTGGTCCAGAGGACGAGGGTCTCTCCATCGGGGGTGGCGAGGGCGACAGGAGTGACCCCGACAAGGCCGACTGCTTCGGGCGCGGGGTCGCGGCGGGTCGGAAAATACTGCAGGTCGCGCTGGAAGAGATACATGCCCGAGAGGGCCGCGACATAGAGGGTGGCGAAGGTGACAAGGGTCAGCTTGATGAAGGCCATGTTCGTCGTCCTCATGCCAATCCGGCAGCTTCGGGGCGCAGTTCCGTCGCTACGGTTTTGCTTGTCGCGGGCAAGCTAATATGGTTTGAGGGCCGTGGGAAACAGCGGGATTCTGACCTTTGTGCCAGGGTTCCTGGACAGCGGCGCCAAGCCGCGACGTGAACGGGATGAGACATATGCGTCTATCGACAGTGACGAACGGGATTGCCGCAGCCGGCATCGCCACGTTTGCGGCCGGATCGGCCCTTGCGCAGCAAGCTTTGGAAATCATCGGACAGCCGGTGCCCGGCGCGACGGGCTTCCAGCCCGCGGTGACCGAACTGGCCGAGGACATTCACTGGCTGGATCACATGATCCTGTACATCATCACCGCCATCGTGATCTTCGTCACCGGGCTTCTGATCTACACGATGGTGCGCTTCAACTCGAAGTCGAACCCGACACCGGCGCGTTTTACCCACAACAGCCCGCTGGAAGTGGCATGGACGCTGATCCCGATCGTGGTCCTGGTGTTCATCGGGGCTTTCTCGCTGCCGATCCTGTTCAAGCAGCAGGAAATTCCGGTGGGTGAGGTCACCATCAAGGCGACCGGCAACCAGTGGTACTGGAGCTACGAATATGTCGACGAAGGCATTTCGTTCGACAGCTACATGATCGGTTCGCCCGCGACCGGCGGCACCAACATGATGACCCCCGAGGTCGAGGCGCAGCTCAAGGCGGCGGGCTATTCGAAAGATCAGTTCCTGCTTGCGACGGACACGGCCGTGGTCGTTCCGGTGGGCAAGACGATCGTGGTGCAGGTCACGGCGACGGACGTGATCCACTCCTGGAAGGTTCCGGCCTTCGGCGTGATGCAGGACGCCGTGCCGGGCCGCACCGCAGGGCTTTGGTTCAAGGCCGAGAAGGAAGGCATCTATTTCGGCCAATGTTCGGAGCTTTGCGGCCAGATGCATGCCTATATGCCGATCACCGTGAAAGTCGTGTCGGAAGCGGCCTATGCCGAGTGGCTGGCGAAGGCGAAGACCGGGGATGTGCAACTGTCGTCGGTAGCGGCCGATGCTCCGGTGCAGGTCGCCTCGAACGACTGAGGCGGGTAATTGGGATGGCGTGACGGGGCTTGGCCGGCGGCCGGGCCCCGCCTGTTCAGGGCAAGGCCGGAATGAGCGAAACCTCAGCATATCAGGGCGTGACCGCCACCCAGCATGAGCCGGGGTTCGGCGATTATGTGCAGCTTCTGAAGCCGCGCGTCATGTCGCTGGTGGTGTTCACCGCGCTGGTGGGCCTTCTGGTCGCGCCGGTCAGCCTGCACCCGGTCGAAGCTTTTTCGGCCATCCTGTTCATCGCGCTGGGCGCAGGCGCCAGTGGTGCGCTGAACATGTGGTGGGACGCCGATATCGACGCGGTGATGAAGCGCACCGCGAAGCGTCCGGTGCCCGCCGGCAAGGTTCAGGCGGGCGAGGCGCTGGCGGTCGGGCTGGCGTTGTCGGGGATCAGCGTGGTCATGCTGGGGCTGGCGACCAACGTGATGGCGGCGGGCCTTTTGGCCTTTACCATCTTCTTCTACGCCGTCGTCTATTCGATGTGGCTGAAACGCTCGACCCCGCAGAACATCGTGATCGGCGGCGCGGCGGGGGCCTTCCCGCCGATGATCGGCTGGGTCGCTGCGACGGGCAGCGTCTCGTTGGAAGCCTTCCTGATGTTCGCGCTGATCTTCATGTGGACCCCGCCGCATTTCTGGGCGCTGGCCTTGTTCATGAAGGAAGACTACCACGCGGCGGGCGTGCCGATGCTGACTGTGACACATGGCCGCAAGGTCACGCGGGCGCATATCCTGGCCTATACGATCCTCTTGGTGCCGGTGGCGCTGGGGGTGGCGATGACGCAGATCGGCGGGCCGCTGACTTTGGCGGTGGCGGTGGTGCTGAACGCGGGGTTCGTCCTGGGCGCGCTCCGCATCTGGCGGCGCGACGAGGCTATGGCCGAAGCTGACAATTATGCCGCCGAGAAAGCCTTCTTCCGGTTTTCGCTGATCTACCTCTTCCTGCATTTCGCGGCCTTCCTGGCGGAAGCGGCGCTGAAATCGGCGGGTCTCGGGGGCTGGTGAAATGACATTCCGACCCGAACATGACCTGCACAAGCGCCGGTTCAGCCGCAACCTGGGCGTCGGGCTGACGCTGGCGGCCTTTGTCGCGCTGGTCTTCGCGCTGACCGTGGTCAAGGTGAAGCGCGGCGATCCGATGCAGGGCTATGACCATGTGGTCCAGCCCCAGTCGGTGCCGAAAGAGGACGCGCAGCCATGATCTTCCCGCGCCTTCAGGGCAAGCACCGCACGCTGGTGCAGCTGGTGGCCGTGGTGATCACCATGGGGTCACTGTCCTTTGCGGCGGTGCCGTTCTACGACTGGTTCTGCCGGGTGACGGGCTATGGCGGCACGCCGCAGGTTGCCGCGGCCGCACCAGGGGTAATCCTGGACCAGGTGGTGAAGATCCGTTTCGACGCCACTGTCGAACAGGGAATGCCCTGGACCTTCAAGCCGGTCGTGCGCTCGATGGAACTGCGGATCGGTGAAACGGGCCTCGCCTTTTACGAGGCGCACAACCCGACCGACCGGGTGATCGGCGGCACTGCCAGCTTCAACGTCTTTCCCGACACTGCCGGGGCCTATTTCACCAAGATCGAGTGCTTCTGTTTCAGCGAGCAGATCCTGCAACCGGGCGAGACGGTGCAGATGCCGGTCACCTTCTTCGTCGACCCCGCCATCGTCGACGATCCGGACGGGAAGTTTGTGCATGAGATCGTGCTGAGCTATACCTTCCACGAAACGCCGCTGCCGGAAGATCAGGCAGCCCTGAAAACCCCTGCGGACGACGCATCCGCGGTGAACTGAGACAAGACAACGAGGGAAACGCCGGCCATGGCCCACGCAAAGAACCACGATTACCACGTCCTGCCGCCGTCGATATGGCCACTGTTCGGGGCGGTTGCTGCCTTCGTGATGCTGTTCGGCTCGGTGTTGTGGATGCATGGCTCGTCGCCCTGGATCGGGCTGATCGGGTTCGCTGGCGTGCTGTATGTAATGTACGCCTGGTGGGCAGAAGTGGTGCATGAGGGACAGACCGGCGACCATACCCCGGTCGTGCGTCTTGGCCTGCGCTACGGCTTCATCCTGTTCATCATGTCCGAGGTCATGTTCTTCTCGGCCTGGTTCTGGACCTTCTTCAAGCACCGCATGTATCCGATGGGGCCGGACAGCCCTGCGATCGACGGGGTCTGGCCACCCGCCGGGATCGAGACCTTCGACCCCTGGCACCTCCCGTTCATCAATACGCTGATCCTGCTCCTCTCGGGCTGCGCCGCTACCTGGGCGCACCATGCGCTCGTGCATGAGAACAACCGCAAGGACCTGAAGAACGGGCTGATCCTGGCGATTGCGCTGGGCGTGGTCTTCACCTGCATGCAGGCCTACGAATACAGCCATGCGGCCTTCGGCTTTGCCGGCAACATCTATGGCGCCTCGTTCTTCATGGCGACCGGCTTCCACGGCTTCCACGTCATCATCGGGACGATCTTCCTGACGGTCTGCCTGATCCGCGCCTACAAGGGACATTTCACGCCCGAGCAGCATGTCGGCTTCGAGGCCGCCGCCTGGTACTGGCACTTCGTTGACGTGGTCTGGCTGTTCCTCTTCGCTGCCGTCTACGTCTGGGGCCAGGGCTGATCCTTCGCCCCTGACACGCCAACAGCGCGGGCCTTCGGGCCTGCGCTTTCATTTCCGGG
>JAFLCY010000019.1 GCA_017303485.1 Rhodobacterales bacterium | reverse complement strand
GGGTGCGGCTGCCCTCCAGCACCTCCAGCCGACGTTCCATGAACGCCTGCACGCCCTGGAACTCCGGCCCGGCCTCGCCCGCCTTGCGGATGAAGTCGCGCAAGGTGGCCGCCGAAATGTCGCGCCCGTCGAAGATGAGCCGATGCGCCCCCGCCCCCCAGAGCGAGACATCCACCGCCCGGTTCTTCCGCGCCGTCTGGTCCAGAAGCAGGCCCAGCGCATAGCGCGCCGGCCGGACGGTCGACGGCGCCACACCCGCCCGCTCCAGCTCGGCATCGAAGCGGTCCAGCGCCTCGGCGGCGCGCTGCACCAGCACTTGCGCCTCTACGCCCCGCACCGTCGCCAGCTGCGTGACCATGCGCAGCACCGGCCCCGCCGCCCGCTCGTAGGTCTCCGGATCGGACGCCCGCCCGCCGCGCTTGGGCGGCAGGACCGTGCGTGGACTGTTCGGACCAGAGGTCATTGCGTGGGGATCAGCCCTTCAGCCTGCCATTTCCTCAACGTCTCTTCCCCCACCTCGAAATGCATCCCGTCCTCGCGGTTGTAGCCGCCGCCCCAATACCAGCCTTCCTCGTTGAAATGCTCGGCCAGGATGACAAGGCCGATCTGCATCGTGCCATCGGCAAAGGGGTCAAGCTCGCCCTGCAAGGTGATGTCGATCGCGGTCCCGAACGAGTGGTTGGACACCGACGTCGACGACCCCCGGATCAGCCGGACGCACAGCGCCCCCGCTGTGCCAAGCTTGGCGTAGATGTCTGGCTCATCCTCCTTCAGCTTCGCGAAGATTCGTTCCAGGCTGTCCAGCGCAGGCTTCAGCATCGTGGCCTTGATCGGGCCGATCTGCCGGGTTTCGACCAGACCCTTGAGACGGGGATTGGAGATCGTGCGGCAATCGCTTCCCAGGTCCTCGCGCGGGCGGCCGAGAATTGCCAGCATCGTCTTGTTGCGCGGCTGGGTGACGCCCTTGTTGAACCTGTCCCGCGCGGCCTTCATCTGTTCGGTCAGGGCTTCAGTCTCGGGCTGGTGCTGCTCGTCCTCGCTGGAGGTCAGGCCCGTGGCATCGGTCGTCGGCACATCAACGGTCGAGGGAGCGACCGGCGCCCGGTTGGCCAGAAGGCTCATGTCATCACGCAGCCGGGCAAGATCGGCCTTCAGCGTGCCGATCTCGGCCTCCAGCCGTGCGCGCTGCGCCGCTTCGGCATCGAAGGCCTCCTCCAGCCGGGTCAGCCGCAGGTCGGCGCCGCTGTCCGCCGATTCCAGCAGCGTCGTGACCATAGCGAAGGCCACGGCGGCGATGATGACGCCGATGGCGACGATGATCGGGGCGACAAGATTGCCAGGTTGCATCGTCACCCTTCCCGGATCAGCACTGCGATGGCCGAAACATTGTCAGGCGCGCCGCTGTCCAGCGCCTCGCGCAGAAGCTTCTGGCAGGCGTCTTCCGGTCCGGTCGCGTCGCGCAAGAGTGTCTCGACCGTCTGTTCGTAGACGCAGCGCGTCAGCCCGTCGCTGCACAGGAGTAGACGGTCGCCCACCGCCAGCGGCACGCTGACCAGATCGACCTCCAGCTCCTCGCTGCCACCGACCGCCCGTGTGACCATATGCGAGTCCGGATGGCTTTCCGCCTGTTCCGGCGACAGCTCGCCCCGGTCGACCATTTCCTGCACCACCGAATGATCCCGGGTCAGCGGCCGCAGGTGCCCGCCGCGCAGAAGATAGGCCCTGCTGTCCCCTGCCCAGGCCACATGCGCCACGGCCCGCGCGATCAGCACCGCCACCACGGTCGAGCCCATCCGCCCCATGCCGGGCGCACGCTGGCGTTCCAGGACCAGGCTGTTCGCCTCCTTCAGACGTGCCACCAGCGCCGGTCCGGGCTCGACCCCGTCAGGGATCTTGGCCAGGCAGTCAATCACGATGTCCGAAGCTACGTCGCCATTGCCATAGCCGCCCATCCCGTCGGCCACGGCCCAGAGCGTGCCGGACGGGTCGGTCAGGATCGAATCTTCGTTCTTCTCCCGCACCCTGCCGCGATTGGTCAGCCCGGCCCCGACGGCCACCGGCAGGGCGGATGCCGCCCCTGGAACCACTGTGATCGGCGTGTTCATGGCCTCGGCCCGCCCAAAGGTGTGAATTGAATGCCGGATCATCATAGCCTAGACTGCACGCAGTCATAAATCCGTTTTTTGGAAGGTAGTTCTGATATGCGCAACCTGCTGACCAGACTTGCGATCTGTGCCACACTGGTCCCAGTCGGCGCCTGGGCGCAAGACCTCTCTGAAGATGAATTGCTGGACCTCTTCCTCGCTCAGCGGGATGCCTACAAGGCCGCCGTCGAAGGCAAGACAGGTCTTACCCGCGGCCTGACCCTCGTGACCGCCGATGACGTCGAGATTGCGACGGAAGTCGAGAAGGACCCGGCCAAGACGGAAACGGTTGCCACGGACAGCACGACCGAAACCGCCGGCACGACCGAAGTTGCTTCGACCGCGACGGAGACGACAACCGAAACTGTCGTCAAGGAACCGGAATCCGCGACCCTCGTGAAGATGCCCGCTGATCTTGGCGTCAACATCCGGATCGAGTTCGCCTTCGACAGCGCAGCCCTGGACGATGCACAGAAGCCCAAGCTGACCAAGCTGTGCAATGTGATGAAAGCCTCTGACATCCAGCTTTTCCGCATCATCGGCCACACCGACGCCTCCGGCTCGGATGACTACAACGAGCGCCTTTCCCGCCTGCGGGCCGAGGAAGTGCAGCGCTTTTTCGTCAAGGAATGCGGGATAGACGCCGGCCGGCTTGAGGCCGTGGGTCTTGGCGAACGCTTTCTTCTGGATGGCACCGATCCCGACTCGGACCAGAACCGCCGCGTCGAGTTCCAGGCGCTCAGCTAAGCCCCGGGACAGCGGGCTCGCGGGCCAAGCATTCGTTGCCTGATTGCCCGTCCTGTGGCATTCTATGTCGAATTGGTTACCTGAATTTTTGTCTTCTGCGGTCGGCCTTCGCTTCAACAAATGGGTCACTCGATGCCTGGAACCTGGTCACGATCCTTGCTCATCATCGCTTCCGTCGGTCTCCTTGCGGGTTGCGAGGAGCCACTTCCCCCTCCGGTAGAGCAGGCGCCGGTCGTCGCGCCGGTGGTGAAGAAACCTGTCGCTGCGGCGCCGGTGGCTGCACCCGTTGTCAAGAAGAAGCCGAAGACTGTCGACATCGACTTCGGCAACGACGGCGGTGGCGGTGGGTCCGGCGGCGGCGGCTGGTCCGGTTGAATGTCCGCCCGGCGGACCCTGGCAAACAGCACGGCCGCGGTGGTTCTTCTGGTCGCCGCAGCTTCGGTAGCGACCGCACAGGACAGCGCCCTTGGTACTTACCCCAAAGGCCATGTCTCGGCGGCCTCGCGCAAGCTGGCCGATGACGGGGCCAGCCATCGCCAGAAATACGCCATCGTCATCGGCAACCAGAGCTATCAGCATGCGCCGCAACTGCCGAACGCCTGGAACGATGCGCTTGACGTGGCGGACCTGCTGGCCGGACAGGGCTATGATGTCACCCTACTGAAAGACGCCTCCAAGCGCGATTTCGAGGGGCTGATGCAGCGCGTCCTGTTCGATGTCGACCGCGAGACCGAAGTCCTGTTCTACTATGCCGGGCACGGCGTGCAGATCGGGTCGGAGAACTACCTGATCCCGACCGACGCGCAGTTGGACGAAGTTGACGACCTGCCGTTTGAAACCGTGTCGGTCGGCAGCCTTGTCTCCATCGTGGGGGCACGGGCTCGGCTGCAGATCGTCATCCTCGACAGTTGCCGCAACAACCCCTTTGCCGGGATCAAACTGCAGGATTCGCTCGGGCCCGATGTGCGCGAGGTGGAAACCGGCTTTGCCTCGCTGGCCGCGCCGGTGAATTCCTATGTCGTCTTCTCCACCTCGCCCGGCGAGGTGGCGCTGGATGGCGCGGGCGAGAACAGTCCCTTCGCCGCGGCCTTCCTGCAAGCCGCCGCAGTGGGTTCGGTTCCGGTGACCGATGTCTTCGAAGCCGTCCGCCGCAAGGTCTTTGTCGAGACCCAGGGCGTGCAGGTTCCCTGGGACAGTTCGACCATGGTGGAAGGGGCGACCATCGCCTCGGTCAGCACGACACCCGATCCGGCAAGCCCCAGCACCGGCGAGGGCGGTTCGGTCGCGCGGGGTCTGACCCTGTTTGCCGCCAGTTCTGCCGACCTCCTGCCCCTCGACACACCGCTTCCCACCCCCGACATCCGCATCGCCGCGCCCCTGGCCCCTGCCGTCCCGATCGGCGCCACGTTGGCGCAAGAGCTTGCCCTTGCACCGACCGACAGCCTTGCCCTGACCGAACCACCGCGCGGCGGTCGCCTTGTCCTGCTTGACGACCAGGGCAGGCAGTCCGCGCCGCTGTTCCCGCTGGCGGCAGACGACCTTGCCCGCCTCGCCTTTGCTCATGTCAACGGCCCGGTGATCCAGCCGGGGCAGGATCCGGTTCTGAAAGCGCAGTTCAAGGTCGAATTGAATGGCACCCCGAAGGTCGTGCAGGTCGACCTGACCCCCGACCCCTGCGACCTTGCCGCCGCCGACCACCTCGACCCGGAAGGCGTCGGCTTCGCCCGTTTCGCCAACGAGATCGAGCCGGAGGCCGCGCTGGTCGCCTGCCAGGCCGCTGTCCAGCGCGAGCCTGACAATGCCCGCTTCCACTACGAGCTTGGCCGTGTCTACACCGCGCTGCGCCGCTATGACGAGGCGCGCGCCGAATGGGATACCGCGCGCAAGATGGGTTACACGCGGGCCTCCTATGCCATCGGCAATTCCATCCTGAACGAAGCCCGCGAGACCGGCGGCTCCGCTGTCGAGGCCGCCCCGGAAGAGGCGATGGCCTATTACCGTGAGGGCGTGGATCTGGGCGATCCCTATGCCTTCTACGCGCTTGGCCGCCAGCTGGTTCGTTTCGGCAAAACCGGGCAGGACCGGCTGCGCGGCTATGACCTCCTCATGCGTGCGCTTGAGGTCGGCCACACCTTCGCGATGAACGAGTTGGGCTACTTCTACCTTGATGAGAAAAGCGAATACTACGATCCGACCCGTGGCCTGCGTTACCTGAACGAAAGCGCCGCGCGGGGGGATATCTACGGCTACAACAACCTTGGCCTCGTCTACATGAACGGGCTTGGCGGCCAGAAGAAGGATGCAAAGCTTGCGCTTGAGTGGTTCACCAAGGCGGCGGACGGCGGCCACCCGAATGCGCCCGGCAACATCGGGACACTGATCGCCACGGGCGCACTGGGCAAGAAGGCCGATCTTGGCAAGGCGGTGGAATGGTTCGACAAGGGGCTGGAACGTGGCGATGCCAACGCCGGCGCCTATGCGGCCTATCTGATCCTGACCGAAGACGCGGGCGGATTGTCCCCTGCCGACGCCGCCTGGCGCGCGGGCCGGGCGGCGGCGCTGCGCGACAAGAAGTCGGTCGAGCGCGCGCGCAAGGTGCTGGATGCCCTGCCCTCCGAGGCGGTCGACGAAGCGGCGCAGCGGCTGTTGCAGGCCCTGGGCGCGGACATCACGCCGGACGGCGCCTTTGGCGAAGGCAGCAAGACCGCCTACCAAACCATTGCCGGTCAGCGTGGCGACACCTCGCTGGAAAGCGATCCGGTCGAGCGCCTGATCGACATCGCCCGCATCCACTGGACGACCACGCCTTTCCGCGTCGACCTTTACTGATCGCCGCGTCAGGCGTGGAACACGAAGGACCGCATCGAAATCGACCCCAGGTCGATTGCATCGGTCATAAAGGTCAGCTTGTCGCGCCCGTCCGATGCCCCGGCAATGGTCAGCGCCGGCATGTAGTGATCGACCGTCGGATGCGCCATCTGCAACAGCGTGCCAAGCCCCGCCCTGTCGGCCAGCGGCTTCAGATCGCGAGCCTCCAGCCGGTCGGCAAACAGCTGGTCGAACTCCAGCGCAAAGTCCTGCGGCTGGCCACCGAAGTTCAGGGCGCGCAGGTTGTGGACCACGTTGCCCGACCCCAGGATCAGCACGCCACGGTCGCGCAGCTGCGCCAGCGTCCGCCCGATTTCCAGCTGATGTTCCAGTCCCCGGGCCATGTCGATGGAGACCTGGAACACCGGCACCTTGGCCTCGGGATACAGGAACTTCAGCACCGTCCAGGCGCCGTGGTCCAGCCCCCAGGTGTCATCCTCGGCGGCGTGATGGCTGGCCAAGAGGCTTGCCACCTCGCGCGCCAGGGCCGGGTTGCCGGGGGCGGGATAGTCCATCGCATAAAGCGCGTCGGGGAAGCCGTAGAAGTCGTGGATCGTCTTCGGCAGGGCCGAGACATCGACCAGCGTGGTGCCCTGCGTCATCCAGTGCGCCGAGACGACAAGGATCGCCGCCGGTTCCGGCAGGTCCTTGCCCAGCGCCGTCCAGGCCCGGCTGTATTCGGTATCCTCCAGCGCGTTCATCGGGCTGCCGTGGCCAAGGAACACCACCGGCATCCGGGCCGAAGGTTTCAGCCGGTCGTGCAGGGCATGAAGATCAGTGATCGCGCTCATGGTCATCTCCTTCAAGGTAAAGGGCCGCCCATGATGGGCGGCCCTTCAAATCATGCCAGAGCCACCGCCCGGTTCGAGGGTTTCAGCGCATAGGCGCCGCTGCCCAGAAGCGCGATGGCCGCCTGGATCACCGCCCAGAACAGCGGGAATTCCCAGCCGCCACCCTCGCTGGAGAAGACCCAGCCGTTGCCCGAATGTACCCAGGTCGCGCCCAAGAGGACCGGGATCAGCGCCAGCGCCACCGCGCGGGTCGCAACGCCCATGATCAACGCAAGACCGCCGGCGACTTCGGCGAAAATGGTCAGGTAGGCGAAAACGCCGGGCAGGCCCAGGCTCTCGAAATAGCCGACCGTCCCGGGAATGGTGAAGACGAAGACCTTCATCAACCCGTGAGCGATGAACAGCGCCCCGCTGGAGACGCGAAGGACAAGGGCGGCATAGTCGGAATTGGTGGGCATCTGGTTTTCCTTTGGTGCTGACCGCCCTCTGGCGGCGTTTGATCCGATGCGCACAAACTAATGCTTGACGTCATTCCACGAAATGGCAGCATTCGTGGAATGACTATCTTCAAATTGTTCTGAATTACTCCTCCATGGACCTGATCGACGAACTCAAGGCCTTCGTGGCCACCGCACAGACCGGCTCGTTCACGGCGGCGGCACAGCAGCTGGGCGTGTCCAACCGCCTGACCTCGAAATATGTGGCCGAACTGGAATCGCGGCTTGGTGTCCGCTTGTTGCAACGCACCACCCGCAAGGTCGGCCTGACCCCGGCGGGAGAGGACCTTCTGTCCCGCGCCCCGGCCCTTCTCGACGATCTGGACGACTTGATCGGCGAGGTGTCGGAAGGTTCGCGCGGGTTTGCCGGGGTGATCCGGGTCTCCGCCTCGGTCACGTTCGGCGAAATCTGGATCGCCGGGATGCTGGACCGCTTCTGCCAGCTTAATCCCGCGCTGTCGTTCGATCTGCGCCTGAATGACCGGCACGTCGACCTTGCCGCCGAAGGAATCGACGTCGCTTTCCGGATGGGCCGCATCGACACGCAGTCTCTCAAGGCGCTGAAGCTGGGCAGCTTCGGCTCGGTTCTCGTCGCCAGCCCGGAATATCTGGCGCGCAGGGGTACGCCGCAGGATCCCGCCGAACTGGTGCAGCATGACTGCATCATCGACACCAACCGCCGCAACCCGCGCCGCTGGGGCTTTGGCTCGGGGCCGGAGGAGACATTCGTCACCGTCAAGGGCAGGTTCCAGATGAATTCCGCCCGGGCGGCGCTGGAACTGGCGATCAATGGCCGGGGCCTGGCCTATGCCCCCCGCTTTGTCGCACGCGATGCACTGGCGGCGGGACTCGTGGCCCAGGTCCTGCCCGACCAGGCCGGAGAGATCGGGTCCCTGAACGCGGTCTATCTGGAAGGCCGCGTCCTGCCCCGTAA
The DNA here is from genome assembly GCA_017303485.1 of Rhodobacterales bacterium. Lineage (GTDB taxonomy): Bacteria > Pseudomonadota > Alphaproteobacteria > Rhodobacterales > Rhodobacteraceae > Tabrizicola. The sequence continues at coordinate 39,646 of JAFLCY010000019.1, read as the reverse complement.
GGTACGGGCGCTGATCGACTTCGCTGCCGAGGATATCAGGGCTTCGGGCATCCTCTAGAACCGGCCCCGGACGCGCGCCTCCGGGGCCTGCCGAAGGTTCACCCCAGTACGCTTGCCAGACCGACCGGCTGCCCCGACTGCGCCGACCGGGTCGCCGCCTCGGCCATAGCCAGCGCGGCGATCCCGTCGGCCAGCGTGACGGGCAGGGCGGCCCCGCCCGCTGCCGCTGCGACGAAGGCCGCCCATTCCGCCGCGTAGGCCGGCATGTAGCGTTCCAGGAAGAAATAGGTCGGCTTCGCGCCGGTCACACCCGCGACCGTCGATTTGACGATAGTGTTTTCCAGCATGTTCTGCGCCTGGAGCAGCCCCTCCGACCCCAGAAGCTCGACCCGCTGGTCATAGCCATAAACCGCCCGGCGGCTGTTCTTGATCACCGCGATCCGCCCGTCGGCATAGGTCAGGGTGACGACGGCGGTGTCCACGTCACCGGCCGCGCCTATGGCGGGATCGACGATGCTGGTGCCCACCGCCGACACCGTCAACGGCGCCGCGCCCATGATGAAATTGGCCATGTCGAAGTCATGGATCATCATGTCGCGGAACAGCCCGCCCGAGACCTTGACATAGGCCACCGGCGGCGGCGCGGGGTCGAAGGAGGTGATCGACAGAAGTTCGGCCTTTCCGATCTCGCCCTTGTCCAGCGCGGATTTCAGCGCGGCAAAGTTCGGATCGAAGCGGCGGTTGAAGCCGATCATCACCGGCTTGCCCGTGGGCGCGACGGTCTTCTGGCAGGCGAGGGCGCGGGCAAGGCTAAGGTCCACCGGCTTTTCGCACAGCACAGCCTTGCCCGCGGCAGTGGCGCGTTCGATCAGGTCCGAATGGGTGTCGGTCGAAGTGGCGATCAGCACCGCGTCGATGGCAGGGTCAGCCAGGATCGCATCCGTGGTCCGCGCCGCGGCCCCATATTGGCTGGCCAGCTTTGCCGCGGCATCGGTATTGATGTCCGAGACTGCCACCAGGGTCGAGCCGGGATGCGAGGTGATGGCGGTTGCATGCACACCGGCGATGCGCCCGGCGCCCAGAAGTCCTACGTTCAGCATGGGGTTCGGTCCTGTCTTCCCAAAGTTATACCGTGATCGAGCGGCCTTCCGCCGCGCTTTTCCGGGCGGCATCCAGCACGGCCAGCGTGCGGGCGCCCTCTTCGGCGCTGACCGGCGGCGGGGTGCCCTCCCGGACGGCGCGGGCGAAGGCTTCGTAGTAGTCGTGGTAGCGGCCCTGCTCTGCCGGGATCCTTTCGGCGCCCGCAGCCGTGCGCAGCGTCCCCCAGTTCGCCTCGGGCTCATAACCCCAGGCGGCAAGGTCGTCCGCCGGGCGCTTGCCCGCAAAGATGCACTGCGCCTGCACATCGGTAGTCATCGATGCGTAGGAGCCTAGCTCGCCATAGGCCCGGAATTCGCGGGCATCGACATGGTTAAGCTTGCTCGCCTCGACATGGCTGTGTGCGCCGCTGGCGTGGCGAAGCGTGATGGTAAAGCCCGCATCCGTCCTGCCCTGCGGCAGATCGACGAAATCCATCTGAGCATCGACGGAAACGACCGGACCGAGCAGCCAGATCATCTGGTCGACCACATGGCTGCCAAGATCGCGCAGCAGGCCACCCGTGGGACCCGCCTCCAGCGTATGCGCGCCGTCCTGGTCCATCCGGGAATGAACGCGCCAGATCCTGCCAAGCCGCCCGTCGCGGACCAGCCGGGCCAGCGTCTGCATGTCGCTGTCATGGCGGCGGTTCTGATAGACGCCCAGGATGATCCCCTTGGCCTCGGCGGCGCGGCCAAGGTCGCGCGCGCTGGCCGCATCCGGGGCAAAGGGCTTGTCGGCGATGACATGAAGGCCCGCGGCGATTGCTTCCAGCACCAGCTCGCGCCGGGTGTGGGGCGGAGTGGTGATGGTCACCGCGTCGCAGACCCCGGCCCGGATCATGTCGCCAAGGCTGGCAAAGACCGGAACCCCGGGCCAGTCCTCCTGCGCAGCGGCCACCGTAGCAGGCGCGCGGGCGACGATCCCGGTCAGGGCGCAGCCCTTTGCCGCTGCGATGAAGGGCGTGTGGAAGTGCCGCCCGCCCGTGCCGTAGCCGACGACCCCGAACTTCAGCATGGTCTCAGCCCTTCGCCGATGTCAGGAAGGCGTCATACTCTTCATCCTTGATCGCCACGACATGCTCTGGCGCCGGATAGCCTCCGGCGTCCACATCGGACTTGAAGGCACGGAAAGCGGCGATGCGCTCGTTCTGGATCGCCTGCAGCTTCGGGCCAAGCTCGGCATAGACCTTGCCGTGCCTGGGCTTGTGGTTGACGCCGTAGCCGCAGACATCCTCGGTGAAAAGATACTGCGCATCGGCATGCCTGCCCGCGCCCATGCCCAGCATGATCAGGCTGGAGTTTTCGGTCAGGAATTTCGCCACGCGGTCCGGCACCACCTCCAGCTCCGCCGCGAAGACGCCAATCCGCTCCAGCATCTGGGTGTGTCGCCACAGCGCCTCGGCCTCGGTCGCGGTCTTGCCCACCGCGCGCCAGCCGGTCCAGGTGATATAGCTGGGGATCAGCCCGATATGACCCACCACCGCCAGGTGATTGTCCGCCAGCGTCTTTTGGATGTCGTAGGAGGCTGCGCAGTAGAAGGCATCGCCACCGATGGAGGAGAACTTGAACGCCGTCCGCAGGTAGTCGTCCGCCGTGGTCAGGAACACGCCGTTCAGTGCGCCCCAGCCGCCATAGGGCAGCCCGACCTGCACGAAGCAGTCGCCCGCCGCCTCGCGCATTTCGGCGTCGAAGAAGCGACCTTCGATCGACAGCATGTGAATGCCGGCAGCGGCGGCGGCGGCGGCTTCCACCTTGGTCTGTACATAGAGCATGGAGATCTTCTCGCCCCGGGCCTTCATGGCGCGCAGGTCCTGCACGAGCGGGCGGTTGTGGTACATTCCCATGTCTCTGTCCTTAAAGGGTAAACGCTTTGCGGAAGGCTTCCAGGGCGGCCTCCTCCTCGCCCTTGGCAAAGGCTTCCATCCCGACCGCACCGGAATAGCCGAGTTCGCCCAGCGCCCGGGCCACCCCTGCATAGTTGATCTCACCCGTCCCCGGCTCGCAGCGCCCGGGGTTGTCGGCCACCTGCACCTCGCCGATCCACGGAAGACAGGCCTCGCACCAGCGGATCAGGTCGCCCTCGCCGATCTGGGTGTGGTAGAGGTCGAGGTTGATCCGAAGTTCTGGCCGGTTGACGGCAGAGACCAGACCCAGCACAGCGGCGGTCGAACCGAAGGGGCAGCCGGGATGGTCGATCGGGTTCAGGTTCTCCAGCGTGTAGACCAGCCCCTCGGCCTCGGCAAAGTCACAGATGCGGTGCAGCGTGTCCCGCGCGCGTTGTTCCATCCCCGGCGCAAAGGCGCCGATCTGCGGGATCGGGATGCCCCTGTCGCCCAGCCCGGTGCCATGCAGGTTCAGCCGGTGGACACCAAGGCGCTTGCCGACCTTTGCGGTTTCCATCGCCGAAGCGAGCAGCATCTCGCAGCCCTCGGCATCGGTCAGACGGCCCTTCAAATATCCGTTCATGATGGTGAAGGTAGCGCCGGTCTTCTCCAGCGCGGCGAGGTCCCATTCCGGCCAGTTCCACAGGCCCACACCGAAGCCCATCTCCTTCAACCGGCTGACGCGCCAGGCCATCGGACGGTCGCGCCACAGCATCTCGGCGCAGGCGGCAAGCTGGAATGTCATGTCAAAGATCCACAAAGACGCGCCCGCCCTCGACCTTGGTCGGGTAGGTGCGCAGGTTGTTGCAGGCAGGCGGGGTCTCGACCTCGCCGTTAGTCACGTTGAAGATCGAGGAATGCTTCGGGCATTCGATAGTGCCTTCAACGACCATTCCGTCACACAGGTGAATGTCCTCGTGCGTGCAGAGGCCATCGGCGCACCAATAGCCGTCCTGATGGTCGCGGACGATGATGAAGGTGCGCGTGCCGTGATCGAAACGGATCACGTCTTCGGCGGGAATGTCATCTATGGAACAGGCGTCAATCCAGGGCATGTTGGTCTCTCAGGTGGGTTGTGGGGCAGCCGCGCTTCATGCATAAAGCTCCGGCCTGGCCATCATCGTGACGGGGATCTTCTGCCCCGACGCCAACGCGCGGACCCCGGCTTCGGCGACCACGGCGGCGGCGTAGCCGTCCCAGGCGGAGGCGGCGATCTGCGGGAAGTCCCCGGTCTGGACAAAGCGCAGGAAGGCGCGGTTCTGGCGGACATAGGCGTCCCGATAGCGGCTGCGCCAGTCGGCGTCATAGGCGGTGGCGTTGGTCAGGCCGGCGTCCAGCCGGGTGTAGGCTACCGGGTTCAGCGCGATGCTTGCCGTCTCGCCCACCAGTTCGGCCCGGATGTCATAGCCATAGGCCGCGTTGTTGTTCACCTCGATGGTGACGACCTGCCCGTCCAGGGTTTCCAGCACCATGCAGACCGGAGCCACCAGCGCATCGGACCGCTTCGGCTGCGTCGCGCTGATCGCGGCATATTCGGTTCCCAGCACATGCCGGACCACGTCGAACTCATGCGGGGCCGAATTGGTGATCGCCATCGCCCCGGTGAAATCCGTCGCCGGGGTGGATACGTTGCGGTGAAAGTTGTGCATCATCAGCGCCCGGCCCAGGCGGCCTTGAACCAGCGCCGCCTTCATCTGCACATAGGCCTCGTCATAGCGGCGCATGAAGCCAAGCTGGACGAAACGCGCCCCGGCCACCTGTTCCGCCTCGATCACCGTCAGGCATTCGGCGCTGGACTGCGACAGCGGCTTTTCGCACATCACCCGCTTGCCCGCGCGAATGCAGGCAAGCGACAGCGGCGCATGGGTGAAATCCGGGCTGGCGATGATCACCGCATCCACATCGGCCCGCGCAATCACCGCCTCGGGGTCCGAGGCCACTTCGGCTCCATAGGCGCCCGCCACCCCGGCAGCCCGGGCTGAATCCCGGTCGCAGACCACCTGCAACCGCGCGCCCGGCATGTCCTCGGCCACGATCTTCGCATGGTCGGCCCCCATCAGGCCCGCCCCGATCACTGCTATCCGTATCGTCATCTGCTTCCTGCTCCCGGCCCGTCGCCGCGATAGACTATGCCACTTGCGGCGGGTGGCCGTCATGGCTTGCCATGTAGCCCTCGATCTCGGCCTCCAGACTGGACATGCTGGCCCCGCCTGCCATCAGATCGGTGATCTCCTCGCGCGATTTCTCGCCCTTGCGGAAGTCGGCGGCGATGGCGCCCCGGATCAGCACGGCGAAGTGGTCGCCCACCGCCATCGCATGCATCACCTGATGGGTGATGAAGATCACGGCGAGGCCCCGCTTCTTCGCCTCGTTCACGATGCGCAGGACGTGCGCCGCCTGCTTGACGCCAAGCGCGGCGGTCGGCTCGTCCAGGATCAGCACCCGCGCCCCGAAATGCACAGCGCGAGCAATGGCAAGCGACTGACGCTCGCCGCCCGACAACCCGCCGACCAGCCGGTCGCCATCGTCAATCCGGGTGATGCCGAAGCTTTGCACCGCCTTGACCGCGATCTCGTTCGCCGTCTTCCGGTCATAGACCCGGAACGGCCCCCAGCCTTTCGTCGGCTCCACCCCCACGAAGAACGACCGCCCGATCGACATCAGCGGAAAGGTCCCGCCGAACTGGTGGACCGTGGCGATCCCACGATCCGCCGCGTCGCGCGGGGTGGCAAAGCTCACCGCCTGCCCGTCCATCAGGATCTGGCCGCGCGTGGGCTGGTGGACCCCGGCAAGCGTCTTGATCAGCGTGGACTTGCCCGCGCCGTTGTCGCCCAGCAGGCAAAGCACCTCGCCCTCGCCGACCTTCAGCGAGATTTCGTGCAGCACGTCGATGGGGCCAAAGCTCTTGTCGACCGAGCGGAGTTCCAGAACGGGGGGCTTGGTGGACATGATTACCTCGCTGGTTTCGGTTTGCGTGTGGCGGAGAGCGCCAGTTTGCGGAAGCTTTCGTTCATGCCGACGGCCAGGAGCAGCATGATGCCGATGATCAGGTTCGACCAGTTGCGGTCGAGATCGGTGAAATAGATGCCCTGGCTGACAATCGCGAAGGTCAGGGTGCCGATGAAGATGCCGATCACCGAACCGAAGCCTCCGGTCAGCAGAACCCCGCCGACGACCACCGAAACGATGGCGTTGAAGATGAAGGACATGCCGCCCGACACCTGCGCCGAGTTGAACAGGATCGCCTGGCACATGCCGACAAAGCTGGCCGAGACCGCCGAGAGGACGAAGAGGCCGATGGTCAGTCCGGAGGTCGGGATACCGGCGTTGCGCGCCGAAACCCGGTCGCCGCCCATCGCGAAGATCCAGTTGCCGAGCCGTGTCTTGTGCAGGGCAAAGGCGAAGACCACGGTCAGGCCCAGCCACCACAGGATGATCACCTGATGGCTCGGGCCAATCAGGCTGCCAAAGACCCGCCGTGCCCAGTCCGGCGCCGAAACGGCGACGCTGGCATTGCCGGTCAGCAGCACCGATCCCGACAGCACCACCCCCTGCATGGCGACCAGCGTCGCCAGCGTGATGATCAGCGAGGGAACCGAGGTCCGCACTGTCAGGATGCCGTTCACCAGGCCGACCAGAACCCCCAGCCCAAGGGCGCCGAGCATCCCCACCACGATTGGCAGATCATAATAGCCGCTCAGGATCGCCGTGGTCATCGACCCCGCCGGGATCATCGCGCCGATCGAAATGTCCAGCTCTCCCGCGATCATCAGAAGGCCCACGGGGATCGCGACCAGCCCGAGGTTGGCGGCGAAATTCACCCAGCTGGCGGCGCCGGCCAGGCTGCGCAGCTCGACATTGCCGAAGGTCACATAAAAGGCGACGACGCCGAGCAGACTGAGAAGGGCACCGGCCTCCGGGCGGCGCAACAGGGCGGAAATCATGGTCTATCCCTTCCTTTTCGACGAGTAGTTCATCGCCATGGCACGGAACATGTCGTTGGTCAGCACCGCGACCAGCAGCAGCGCGCCGATGATGACGCTGCCGACATTGGGGTCGATCCCGGTGAAATAGATGCCCTGGTTCACGATGGCGAAAGTAAGGGTGCCAAAGACGATCCCGACGACCGAGCCGAAGCCTCCGGTCAACAGTACGCCACCGATCACTGCGCACATGATCGAGTTGAAGATGAAGCTCTGCCCCGCCAGCACCTGCGCGCTTTGATAGACCAGCACCTGGCTGACGCCGACGAAGGCCGCGCAGAACCCACTGAACATGAAGAGCGCAACCGTCAGCTTGTCGGTGGGGATGCCGGCATTTCGGGCGCTGATCCTGTCGCCGCCAAGCGCGAAGATCCAGTTGCCAAGTGGCGAGACATGCAGGGCAAAGCCGACTGCGGCGATGAAGGCGATCCACCAGAAGATCGTCACCTGAAACATGCCGCCGACATATTGGCCGAGCAGGGCCTTGGCGCTCGCGGCCGGCACATAGGAGACGCCGGTCGAGCCCGCGATCAGCACCGTCAGGCCAAGCGTCAGCCCCATCACCCCGAACATCGTGCCGATGGTGATGATCAGCGACGGTATGGTCGTCCGGGTGACGAGGATGCCGTTGATCAGCCCCACGACCAGCCCGACCCCGATCCCGGCGGCGATACCCAGACCGTCCGGCAGGCCCCAGTAGCCCGAAACGATTGCCGTGGTCAGCGAGGCGGCGGGAATGACCGCGCCGACCGAGATGTCCAACTCTCCGGCGATCATCAGAAGGCCGATGGGCAGCGCGATGATGCCGATTTCGGCAGCGATGTTCAGCCAGCTGGCGGCACCTGCTGCCGAAAGAAACGTCTTGCCACCGAAGAGGGCGAAGAAGACGAATACCGCGACCAGCCCGAGGAACGAGCCCGCCTCGGGTCGCCGCACGAGCCGGCCGAAGGGCAGGCCTCGCCGGCCCGGAAGGTCAGGGGTTGCCGTGGATGCGGTAGACATGCGTCACGCTCCGTTCCAATGGAAAGGGGCCAGCCCGCAGCCGGGTGGCCCCGATGCGATGGTTCAGCGGGTGCCGACCTTGACCCCGGCCAGTGTGGCCTCGACGTTGGTCTTGTCGATGACCCCCGGCCCGGTCAGGATTTCCCGCGTCGGCACCGTCAGCCCGTAGTTGACGTAGCTGTTCAGGATCGACACGGCGAGATAGCCCTGGTGGTAGCCCTGCTGGTCAATGGCGCAAAGCTGCGCCCCGGACTGGATGTTGGTCAGGATCGTCTCGTCGAAATTGATGCCGCAGATCTGCACCGAGCCTGCCTTGCCTGCCTGCATGATGCCGCTGGTGGCCGAGTTTGCGTCGACGTTGCCGATGGTAAAGACGGCGTTCACGTCCGGGTTCTGCAGCAGATAGGCCTTCACCGCCTGCGCAACTGCCGTCGCCGAACCGAAAGAGGTTGCGGGCAATGGCAGCACGTCGCCAACTCCGCCGCCGTTCGTCATGCCTTCCTTGAAGCCGGCGCAGTAGGCCTCGATGTTGGCCGCGCCCGGCAGGGTGTTGATGCAGACGCCCTTCAGGTTACCCGCCTTGGCCAGATATTCGCCGCCCACGACGCCGCCCTTGTAGTCATCCGAGCCGACATAGTTCATCGCACCCAGCTTGTCGGCTGCCGCCAGCCCTCCGGCATTGTAGATCACCAGCGGGATGCCAGCATCGACCACGGCCTTGAAGGCCGGATCCATCGCTTCCGGCACCCAGTCCGGCCCGACAATGGCCGAAGCGCCCTGGTCGATGGCCTGACGGATCAGTTCCGCCGCATCAACGCCGAGGTTGTCGTAGTTCTGCGGGCCAAGCCAGGTCACGCTGCCGCCCTGTGCGGCAACGACCAGGCCCGCGTCTTCCGCGCCCTTCTTGACGATCGACCAGAACGGATCGTCCGGCTTGCCGCCGATGACGAAGATCTTCGCGCCTTCCGCATAAGCGGTCCCCGCGCCGATCATCAGGATGGCCGTGGTGGCCAGGACTTTCTTCAGGTTCATGTCAGGGTCTCCTCCCCTTGTGTTGTGCCGCGTGCCGCGGCCTTTCATTCCGCAATTTCAGTTGGTTATTCCGCCGGTGCAGCACCGTTGCCTGCCTTGCGGGCCAGACGCTCCTTCTTCTTCCGGAAACGTTCCTTCATCTGCTCGTCGGCCGATTTCGTGCCGTCGTGCCAGGTGCCGAACCACTTATCGAGCGGGATGAGCCCGTCGCCGCCGTAGTTCACCTCGAAGTATTTGTGATGCAGGTAATGGGTGTAGGCGTGGCTATCCATCGCCGTGCCTTCCGTCACCTCCAGCTTGTCAAAGCCGATGTGCCCGACGATCGCGCCATAGGCGGTGGAGGTCAGTTGGAACAGCGCCACGAACGGGTTCGAGGGGATGATCAGGTGCCACATCATCTCGGAGAAGAAGAGCGCCGCCTCGACAGGATGCATCGACATCGACGACCAGGGCGACGGGTTGATCGAGTTGTGGTGGACCGAATGGATCCACTTGTAGAGCGGCCCCTGATGGATCAGCCAGTGGATGCAGAAGAAGTGGACTTCGTGGATCGCGGGGGCCAGCAGGATCAGCGCCGCCAGCCAAAGCCAGTGGTCCTCGGGCGAAAGCCACAGGGCATAGCCATTGGCGAAGCACCAGAGCGTGAAGCACTCGATCAGTGTCCAGAGCGGGATCGAGATCAGGAAGGTACGCAGGAAGTTGTCGATGTTCTGGCTCTTGAACCAGAAGACATCGGACGGATTTTCGGATGGGAACTTGTGGTTGTACTTGAACCGCGTGCCCTGCTTGCGCCTGACGTAGTAGAACAGTTCGACCGAGCCGTAGAGCAGGAAGATGCCCGCCGCGTTGACGAAATGGATCCAGAGGATCCAGCCCCAGCTGAAGGTTTTCATCACATCCCAATCGGGCAGGATGAAGTACCAGTAGGCCAGGGTGACTGCCATGAAGATGGTGTTGTGCGGCCAGATGTAGCCCAGAAGCCAGCGCCCGAGGTTGCCGAATTTTCCGGTCCAGAACGGCGCAATTTCAAGCGGTTCGCTGGGAGACCAGTTGCCGCGCTTGTCGCGGGAGCCAAATTTCAGGTCATCCATTCCGTCGCCTCCGACACGCCCGTTCCGATTCGATCTATGATTGGAATTTTCATACTGTTGACAAACGTCCCTGCATAATCCTTTCATTAAATCTGACGCATTTCCCCTCTTTTCCTTCATTCAGCTTCTGGCCGAACTGAAGGATTCCCTCAGGAGGCCGCATGGCTCGAAGATCCACCATCCAGGACCTTGCCGCGACGGCGGGCGTCAGCGTCTCGACCATCGACCGCATCCTGAACGGGCGCAGCGAGGTGCGGGCCGGAACCGCGCAAAAGGTGCTGGCAGCGGCGGAGGAGATCGGCTTTTACGCCCTGCCAGCTCTGCGCCAGCGCCTCCAGGCCGGCCGGCCGAAGGCGCGGATCGGAGTGCTGCTGCAGCAATCTCACCGCGTCTTTTACCGCGCCATTGCCGAGGCTTTGCGACAGGCGGCGCTCGAGGCGACGGAACCGGTCGAGCTTGTCATCGAACACATGGACGACCTGTCGCCCGAGGCGGTGTCGGACCACATGCTGCGGCTGGGCCATCAGGTCGACGCCATCGCCGTGGTGTCAGCGGAACATCCCCGCGTCGCCAGCGCCATCGACGCGCTGGCGGCAAAAGGTGTGCCGACCTACGGCCTGATCTCGGAACTGACCGCCACTGCCGCGACGGGGTATATCGGGCTGGACAACTGGCGCGTCGGTCGCACTGCCGGTTGGGCGGTGGCCAGCCTGTGCAGGACACCGGGCCGCGTCGGCATCGTCGTCGGCAACCACCGCTATCGCTGTCAGGAACTGAACGAATCCGGCTTCCGGTCCTACTGTCGGGAACATGCGCCCGACTTCACGCTCTTGGAGCCGATCCAGACCTTCGAGGACATCGCCATCGCCCGAGACGTCACCGAACAGCTTCTGCGCCGCGAGCCCGACCTTGTCGCGCTCTATGTCGCGGGCGGCGGTATGCCCGGAGCGCTGGAGGCACTGCGCGCCTCCGGCCGGGCACAGTCCATCGTGACTTTGGGCAATGACCTGACCGAACACACGCGCGGCGGGCTGATCGACCACGTCCTGTCGATGGTTGTCGCGCATCCGGTCCAGCGCCTTGCCAGCGAGGCGATCGCCCATATCCAGCGCGAGCTTGCCGCCAGCACTGCGCCGACCAAGCGCCTGCTTGGCTTTGATATTTATGTCCCCGAGAACATCTAGCCCCGGGCCGAGGTCAGCAGTCGCAGCACATGCTCTGGGCCCGCCGGAACGATGCGGTTCGGATTCAGCGCCTTGATCGAATAGTAGCCGGCCTTGATATGGTCGATGTTCACCGTCTCGGCCACACCCGGAAGGCGCAGCACGCGCTCCATATAGGCTTGCAGGCGCGGATAATCGGCGATCTGGCGCAGGTTGGTCTTGAACAGCCCGTGATAGGCGGCGTCGAAGCGGATCAGGGTCACGAAGAGGCGGATGTCGGTCTCGGTGAACTGGTCGCCGAACAGGTAGTTGCCGGTCAGCCGCGTCTCCAGCCGGTCCAGCATGGCGAAGACCCCGGCAACCGCCTCGTCATAGGCCTGCTGGGTCGAGGCGAAACCGGCCTTGTAGACGCCGTTGTTCAGGCTGTCGTAGACCTCGGCATTCAGCGCGTCGATTTCCTTGGCCAGATCGGTGGGGTAGAGGACCGGCTTGCCCGGCACCAGCTCGGCGAAAGCCGTGTCGAACATGCGCAGGATATCGGCGCTTTCGTTGCTGACCATCGTATCGGTCCTGGTATCCCAAAGGACCGGCACCGTCGCGCGTCCGGTAAAGCTGGCATCGGCGCGGGTGTAAAGCTCATGGATATGCGCAGCCCCGTGCAGAGGATCGGCATCGGCTCCGGGATAGCCGCCGAAGGCCCAGCCCTCGTCCGTCAGCACCGGGTTGACCACCGTGACCGGGATCAGCCCGTCCAGCCCCTTCAGCTTGCGGGCGATCAGGGTGCGCGAGGCCCAGGGGCAGATCAGCGCGACATAAAGCCGATAGCGCCCCGCCTCGGCCTTGAACCCGCCGGTTCCGGTCGGGCCGGGGCTGCCATCGGCGGTGATCCAGTTGCGGAACGACGACACCTGCCGCACGAAGCGGCCCTGTTCGTCCTTGGCCTGCACTGGCTGCCAGTTCGCTGTCCATTTGCCATTCACAAGCATGGTTCGCTCCAGGTTCTGGAATAGGGTTGGCCCCTGCTATGAACCGGGAAATCCGTCACGGAAAGAACGAAGATCGGCCAACACTTTCCTCGCAATGTTCCGAATACCAGTTGCAGCCCGGCACTACGCCGCCTCGGCCTGCACGCCTGCCTCGGTCAGGATCACGTCCAGCCTGATGTCATGTGGCTGCGGATAGATCGTCGCCAGCCGGGCTGATTGCAGCCCGATCCCGATGGTGAAGGGCCGGCGGGACAGCGCCGCCAGCGTCCGGTCGAAATAGCCCCCGCCATAGCCCAGACGAAACGCATCCGAAGTCCAGCCCACGACTGGTGCCAGCGCGATTTCCGGCACCACCACCTCGGCCTCGGGCGGGGGAACCGGGATGTTCCAGTCGCCGCGCACCATCTTCGTCTCGGGGGTCCAGCGCCGGAACACCAGCGGTGCGGCCTTCACCTCGACCAGCGGCAGGGCCACCAGCGCACCAGCCCGGTGCAGGGCCGCCAGAACCGGGCGCAGGTCCGGCTCGCCCTTGATCGGCCAGTAGCCGGAAAACACCCGGCCCTGCAGACTGCCGAACCGTTCCTCCAGAAACCGCAGCAGATGCGCGCCGATCGCCTCTCCCACCGCTGCCCGGTCGGAGACGCTCATCCCGTCGCGTTCGGCCCGCAACCGCTGGCGCTCCGCCTTGCGCCAACGCGCCACGTCGCGCGCCTGTTCGGGATCGACATGGGAAGGATCGAAGTAGGTCGGGTCCACCTCGGCCGCGAGGCACGGGGGCGAGGCATAGCTGCGCGGGCCTTCTTCGCCACTCATCGCCCGGCCCCTCCCGGCAAGGCGGCAAGACAGGCGGCGGCCTCGTCGACAATCCGGCGCAGGCGCTCGGCCGCGGGCACCACGTCGCGGATCAGGCCGGCCCCCTGCCCGGCGTACAGTGCCATTTCCTCCAGCGAGCCGGTGGTGTGGCGCATCGGGGAATCGGTGCTGAACCGCAGCAGAGGCTGGCCGGAATCCTCGGCAATCGCCTCGCGCGGCAGGGTATCCGGGTCATGGCCCATCAGGTTGTCGCCCAGGGCATCGGTCACGCTGTTGCCGATCACCCGCACCGCCGCGCCCTTCGGCCAGTTCAGCACGAAGACATCGGTCAGGACCGTGTCGCCCCCCTCTGCCTCCACCACTCGGCGCTTGTGATAGTCATGCGCCCAGGCCTCCTCTGTCGCCAGGAACGCCGTGCCGAGTTGCACCCCCTGCGCCCCCATCGCCAAGGCTGCCGCCAGCCCGCGTCCCGAGCCGATGCCGCCCGACACCACCACCGGCACCTGTGCCTCCGCCAGCACCGCCTCGGCCAGCGCTAAGGCGCCGATCCTGCCGTGGACATGGCCCCCGGCCTCGATCCCCTGGGTGATGATCACATCCGCCCCCGCCGCCTCGGCCTGCCGCGCCGCCTCGACGGTGCCCACCTGATGCAGCACCAGACAGCCCTCGCGCTTCACCCGGGCCACCACTTCGGGCATGACATCCCAGAAGAAGGTGAAGGCCCGCACCTCCAGATCAAGGCAGCGGGTGATCTGCCGCTCCAGCAGCCCCGGCTCGGTGGCCGAGGGGATCACGTTGACCGCGAAAGGCCGGTCCGTCGCCGCCCGATAGGCCGCGATCTCGGTCTCGATCAGGTCCGGGCTTTCCCGAACCATGCCCAGCATCGCATAGCCGCCGGCCCGCGCGACAGCAACGGCCAGTTCAGCCCGGGCGACACCGCCCATCCCGGCCAGCAGGACCGGCGCCTCGCAGCCCAGAAGATCGCAGAGCGGGGTTCGCAGCAGGGCAGCCGTATCAGGCATCTTTCGCCTCCCATCGGGCAGCGCGAAGCTGCACTTGGACCTGCCACGACCAACGACAAGTACCGCCGATTGACGTGGCGAGACTGGCAATCTTCCACCATTCGCGGTAATCAGCAAGCCACTGATCGGACACGCATGGGACACGCATGAAACCCGAACTCATCGCCCTTGCCCGCCGGTCGCTCATCCTGGCCTCAGCCCCGGAGAACGTAGCCCGCACCGTGCTGGAAAGCGCCCGAGTGCGCGCCTTTTCCCGCGGCGAGACGATCTTTCTGCAGGGTGAACGAGCCAGCGCGATCTACATCGTCGCCGAGGGCTGGGTGAAGCTGTATCGCATCGCGCCTTCGGGGGCCGAGGCGGTGGTGGGGGTGTTCACCAAGGGCGCGAGCTTTGGCGAGGCGGTGGCCTTCCGGCACGATACCTACCCGGTCGCCGCCGAGGCGGTCACCGACTGCGCCCTGATCCGCATCGAGGCCGACGCCTTCCTGCGCCAGATCCGCGAGAACCCGGAGGTGGCGATCTCGATCCTGTCGGCGACCTTCGTCCACCTGCATGGCCTCGTCGCCCAGGTGGAGGCGCTGAAGGCACAGACCGGCGCGCAAAGGGTGGCGGAATTCCTGCTGGAACTGGCCCCCTGCCCGGACGGCGCCTGCGAGGTGACGCTGCCCTATGACAAGGTGCTGATCGCCGGGCGGTTGGGGATGAAGCCGGAAAGCCTGAGCCGGGCTTTTGCGCGGCTGAAGGAGCAGGGGGTCACGATCAAGCAGAACACCGCGCTGATCGAGGATCTGGCGACTTTGCGCGACTATGTCGAGGAGGACCCGGCGCTGGCCTGGTCGAAAGGGTGATGATGACCGACCGTTTGCCGCGCGCGCTGGATATGATCGACCGTGCCAATGCCGCCGACCCGAAGGGCGAGGCACTGGTCTACGGGCAAAGGATGAGCGCGGAACTGGCGCGGCTTTTCCCGGCAGCGTCCGAAGTGCTGCAGGTCGCGGCGCGTGGGCAGCATGTGGAACGCTGGCTTCTGCCGCGCTCGGACTATCCCGAGGGCAAGGCCGGCTATCTGGACTGGCGGCGCGAGCAGGGGCGGCGACATGCCGCTCGGGTTGCCGGGATCATGGCGGAGGCGGGGTTTGCCGAGCCGGACGGCGAGCGGGTCGGGGTCTTGCTCCGCAAGGAGGGGATCAAGCGCGACCCCGAGGTGCAGGCTTTGGAGGACGTGATCTGCTTCGTCTTCCTCAAGTTCTACTTTTCCCCGTTCGCTGCGGAGAGGGATGCGGACCAGACGCTCGACATCGTCCGCAAGACCGCACGGAAGATGTCCGAGGCGGGCCGGGCACGCGTGCTGGAGGAGTTCCCCCTGCCCGAGCCCTTGGCCGCGGCCTTCCGGGGGGAGTGATACCGGTATCCGCGCGGGCGTCGGCCAGTTTGATCCGCTACGCCGCCAGTGCAAGGCCGGCAAAGGCGAGGATCAGCAGGGTCAGGCCGAGGTCGAACCCCCGCTTCCAGCCGGGTGCCGTCGACAGCCGGAGATAGTCGGTCAGGATCACATGCGCCTTTAGGCCCGAGAGCGCGAGGACCGGCAGCGCCAGCGCCGCGCCGGTGACGCCCGAGGCCGCAAGCGCGGTGGAGGCGGCGGAAAGGGCGAGGAGCATCGCCCATGCTTTCGTCACCCCGGTCATAGCAGATAGACCACCGGGAACAGCAGCACCCAGACCAGATCGACCATGTGCCAGAAGGCAGCGCCCGTCTCGACTGCGCGGGGGGTTCCAAGCCAGCCGACCAGCGCCAGCAGGATCATCCCGGCCAGCACATGCGCGGCGTGGAAGCCGGTCAGAAGGAAGCTGAAGGTGTAGAAGGCATGGGTCTCGGTCCCGATGCCTTGCGCGAAAAGATCGGCGTATTCGGTGGCCTTGAGCGTCAGGAACACCGCGCCGAGCAGGATGGCGGGGGCGAGCAGCAGGCGCAGGCGGCGAATTTGACCGGCCTCTGCGGCGCGGGTGGCCAAGGCGGCAAGCCAGCCGGAGGTGACGAGGACCAGCGTGTTCGCAGCGGCGCCGGTGCGGTGCAGGTGGCTCTGTGCTTCGGCGAAACCTGTGGGGTCGGTCAGGCGGACAGCCAGGAAGGCGAGGAGGCCCGCGCCGAAGACGGCGAGTTCGGAGAGGATCAGGATCCACATCATCAGCTCGCCGGGGAGGTGGCCGGAGGGTGGCTCGTCGTGCGTCTTCGACTTCTCCTCGCGGGTCGCCAGCGATGAGGCGCGAAGCTGCCGAAGAGCGGCCGGTTCCGGCGTCCCGCTCATCCGGTGACAAGCTGCCGGTAGATCTGCGGCAGGGCCTGGGTCAGCTTCTCGGGGTGAGGGATCAAGGCAAAGGCGCCTTGCCCGAACAGGCGGGGGAACCATGACTTGCCGTCGCGGTCCACCGTGATGCCGAAGACGGCATGCCCGGCACGGCGGGCTTCCAGAATGGCCATCCGGCTGTCCTCGATCCCGTGGCGGCCTTCGTAATGGTCAAGGTCGTTCGGCTTGCCATCGGTGATGACCAGCAGCAGGCGGCGCTTGCGGGCCTCTTTGGTCAGGAGATGCGAGGTATGCCGGATCGCGGTGCCCAGCCTTGTGTAATGGCCCGGCTTCAGCGCGGCGATGCGGCCATCCACCGTCTCGGCCATCGGCTCGGCGAAGCTCTTGACCTCCTGCACGAAAACCCGGTCGCGTTTCAACGAGGAGAAGGCGTGGATCGCGAAGCTGTCGCCGCAGGCGTCGAGGCCCCAGCTGAGGGCCGCCAGCGCCTCGCGTTCGATGTCGATCACGCTTCGCCCGTCATGGCCGTGGCCGGGGATCGCGCTTTCGGTCGAGCGGGAGGTGTCGAGCAGGATCGACACCGCAAGGTCGCGGCGTTCCGGCCGTGTCTGCCGCCAGACGCGGTCGGTCCCTTCGCCGGTAGACAGAAAATCGACCCGCGCGCGCACCGCCCGTTCGGTGTCAAGCACGTCGCCATCCGGGAAGCCGGGCATCGAGACGAGGCTGGGACGCAAGGCCTCGAACTGGCGGCGGACGGCGCGGATGCGGGCGCTCGCGCGCGGGTCGGCCCGGAATGGCGGCGTCAGGTCGCTGGCTTCCGCCCGGGAATGAAGCACCCGGGCATGAGAGCGAAGGTAGCTGGCGGTTCTGACGTCCCATTCGGGATAGGTGAAAGTCCCTGAAATCTGCTCGCGATCCACGTCTTCTGGCGCGAGGTCGAGATGCAGTTTCAGCCGGGTGGCGGGGGCTTTCGAGACCTGGGCGAGGCCGATCTCTTCCTGGTCGTCGGCGGCCTTCTTTGCGGTGTCCTCGTCGTCGTCCTCGACCCGGCGGTTGAGGTTGAGGAACTCGGTCATCGACAGGATGGCTTCGAACTTGTGCAGGATGAAGCTGTCGTTGCGGTCGGCCTGGTCAGCCTTGCGGCGCCGGGCCTTGCGGGCGGTTTTCTCTTCCGACTCCTCCGGCGGGCCTTCGGTGGCGCGGGCCTCGACCGCGGTCGTTTCGCTGCGGGAAAGTGGGCGCAGGTCAGGCCAGAGGGCGACGGGGCGGAAGGGCCGGTAGCCGCGAGGGGCCGTTGCGGGCAGCGGCGGCAGGGCAACTTCGGCCCCGAGCGCGGCCCGGATGCGCGCCTCGACGGCGGCCTCGACGGGGGGGAGGTTCGGGGTGCGGCGGAACAGGAGGGTTGCCGCGCGAAGGTCAGCGTGGAGTTTGCGGTAGCCCGGGGCAAGCCGCAGTGCAGATTCGGTCATCGCCTGGGCAGAGGCAATCGCGGCGAGATCGGCTTGCAGGGGGTCGCCGGTTTCGGTTGGGGCCTGCTCCTTCAGCGCCACGGCGGCGACGGCAAGCCAGAGATAAAGCGCGGCATTGGCGCGCGGATCGGGGAAGGCGGCCAGGCTTTCCGGCAGGCGCAGGGTGGCGCCGTCAAAGCTGGCGCGCGGGGTGGTTTCCGCCCAGGTGCCAAGGCGGCGCAGCAGCGAGAGCCGGTGGTGCGAGACCGCCTCGGCCACCGGCTTGATCTCGACGGCAGGATCGCCGCCGAGGCCGCGGAACAGGACTGCCAGCCGTCCGCCTACCTGTGACAGCAGGACACGGGCTCCATCGTGGATGGGGTCGCCATCCAGACGGCTGGCAAAGGCGTGCCACAGTTTCCCGACGGATTCCTCGGGTTCCCATGGCTCGAAGTCGATCCGTGACATTGCCGGCCTCACCCGAAAACGGCAGTCACGAGATCGCGGAGCCCGGCCTTCACATCCGGGTCGTCGGTAAGGGGTTCGATCATCGCGGCGCGGATGGCGCGGTCGATGGGCATGCCGCCGTGGATGAGGCTGGCGCAGTAGACGACGAGGCGGGTGGAGACGCCTTCCTCAAGATCCTGCCCCTTCATGGCGCGGAGTTTGTTCGCGAGACGGACGAGGGGCTGCACCTGCGCCTCCGGCAGGCCGCTTTCGCGGGCGACGACGGGGATTTCGTGTTCGGGTTTGGGGAAGGTGAACTCCAGCGACACGAAGCGCTGGCGTGTGGAGGGTTTCAGGGTCTTCAGGATGTTCTGGTAGCCGGGGTTGTAGCTGGCGACCAACAGGAAGTCTGGATGCGCCTCCAGTTCCTCGCCCGTCCGGTCGATCGGCAGGATGCGGCGGTCGTCGGTCAGGGGGTGTAGGACGACGGTCACGTCTTTCCGCGCCTCGACCACCTCGTCGAGATAGCAGATCGCACCCTCGCGCACCGCGCGGGTGAGGGGGCCGTCGACCCAGATCGTCTCGCCGCCCTTCAGGAGCCAGCGACCGATCAGGTCGGCGGCGGAAAGGTCGTCGTGGCAGGCGACGGTGTAGAGGGGGCGGCCCAGTTTCGCGGCCATATGGGTCACGAAGCGGGTCTTGCCGCAGCCGGTGGGGCCTTTGAGGAGGACCGGCAGCTTGTGGGAGGCGGCGGCCTGGAAGACCGAAACCTCATCCCCTTGCGGGAGGTAGAAGGGGGCTGTCGCCCCCTCCGCTTTCATGCGGGATCCGTCCATCACCATCACTCCGCCGCGACGTGGTCGGCGTCACGGTCCAGCCGGTCCTGTTCCAGCGGGCCCGGTGTCACGATCTCGCGCCGGGGGAAGGCGACCGAGTAGATGAACAGCACCGCACCCAGGACCACGGCCACGCCGGCGCCAAAGCGCATGGCGTAGAAGATCCAGAGCTGGTCCTGCACGTCCATGAAGGCCTCGCCGTTGACGCGCTGGAGGTGGGTCTGCAGGGCGCCCGCGAAGGTCAGGACCACGGTCATGAACACGACGCCCGAGGACATCAGCCAGAACGAGGCCATGTTGAGGACCTGGTTGTAAGGGTCACGTCCCCGCAGATGCGGCATGGCGTAGCTGATGATCGCGAGGTTGAGGCAGACATAGGCGCCGTAGAAGGCGAGGTGGCCGTGGGCTGCGGTGATCTGCGTGCCGTGGCTGTAGTAGTTCACCCCGTGCAGCGTGTGCAGGAAGCCCCAGACCCCGGCACCGAAGAAGGCCAGCGTGGCGCAGCCGAGCGACCACAGGAGTGCGGCCTTGTTCGGGTGGTCGCGGCGGCCTTTCCAGACCATGACGAAGGCAAAGCTCATCATGGCGAAGAAGGGGGCGACTTCCAGCGACGAGAAGATCGAGCCGATCCACTGCCAGTAGCCGGGCGTGCCGATCCAGTAGTAGTGGTGTCCGGTGCCGAGGATGCCCGAGAACAGCGCCAGTGCTGCGATGACATAAAGCCACTTTTCGACGACCTCACGGTCCACGCCCGTCAGCTTGAGCATCAGGAAGGCGAGGATCGAGGCCATCACCAGCTCCCACGTCCCCTCGACCCAGAGATGGACGATGTACCACCAGTACATCTTGTCGAGCGACAGGTTGTCGGGATTCACGAAGGCGAACAGGAACAGAAGCGCCAGCATCCAGAGGCCGAGCAGGAGGATGTTGGTGATCGCTGTCTTCTTGCCCGCCAACACCGTCATCGAGACGTTGTAGAGGAAGATCAACGCGCCGACGACGATGCCGACCTTGACCCAGCGGGGTTGCTCGATGAACTCGCGCCCCTCGTTGCCGAGAAGCCAGTTGCCGTCAAAGAGGTTGAAGAGATAGGTCACGACGACCCCGGCGGTGCCAAGGACGAAGATCGCCAGTTGCAGCCAGGCGAGTTTGACCGAGTGGATCTCGCGCTCGGATTCCTCGGGGATCAGGTAATAGGCGGCCCCGAAGAAGCCCAGAAGCAGCCAGACCACAAGGCTGTTGGTGTGCAGCATCCGGCCGATGTTGAAGGGGATCAGCCCGGACAGGAAGTTCGGGTCCACATAGATCCAGCCCAGGACCAGACCCATCGTCACCTGCACGGCGAAGAGGGCCAGGGCGACGGCGAAGTAGCCGAGCGCGATCTTTTGCGATTGGTATTTCATGATTGTGTCTCCTCAGCCCGCGTCATTCGGCGGCCAGTCCTGCGCGCGGATGGTGTTCACCCAGAGCAGGAAGTCGGCGAGGTTCTGGTATTCTTCGTCGGTCAGGCCGAAGTTCGGCATCTGGCGGCGGCCCTCGACGCCCGAGGGCATCGCGTCCATCCAGCCTTTCAGCGCGTCAAAGGCGCCCTGATGATCGCCGGGCTCGACGCCCCAGCGCGTCATGACGTTGGCAAGTTCCGGGGCGAAATAGGCGCCTTCGCCCAGAATCGTGTGGCAGTTGATGCAGGCGTGCTTCTCCCACAGGAGTTTGCCTTCTGCGACGCTTTCGGTCAGCGTGGCTTTGTCGGTCGAAGTGTTGACGATGTAGAAGTGAGAATGGGCCGTGAGGCCCACGAATATCAGGAAAAAGAACAGTGACCCGCCGTAGAAGATGTTCCGGGCCATGCTCTTGGTCATGACTTCGCGCATGGCGGAATCCTTCCCGGGAGCGTTACAGGTAACGGGGGTGTGAACCTTCGGCCCGGTCGGGGCCTTAACAAAAGTCAACCATGCAGCGGGATATGGCCGGTGCGACAATCCGGCAGGGGCTGGGGTGGGAAGGTGCGTGAGATCACGCGCCCTACGGGCCGTCCGGGGGCGTCACACCAGCGCTTCGATCCGGGCGTCGGGGAACTGCGCCAGCGCCGTGTCGATGCTGGGCCGGTCCATCAGGCAGAAAGCGGTCGACAGCGCGTCGGCGACTGCCGCCAGGGGGACGCTGACGCTGGCGGTCTGCCAGAGCGGCGGCTGGCCCTGCGGCCCGAGGATATGCGGCAGGCCATTGACCAGCGTGCCACGCGGCGACGAGGTTGCAAGGGCGCGGTTCACCAGCCGGGTTTCGGCCAGCGCCGCGCCATCGGGCCCGGCAATCACGGCGGGCCAGCCGCCTTCGGCCTGACCAAGTGCTGCGATCTCGCCCATGTCGACCAACGCGTCGCTGAAGCCTTGCGCGCGGAGAAGGGCGGCTATCCGGTCGGCGGCCCAGCCCTGCGCGATGCCGTTCAGGGTCAGGGCCTGGCCGGGATCGAGGCGGATTTCCTCGGGCGAGAGGCGGACGCGGTCCCAGCCGATCAGGTCGCGGGCTGTCGCGGGATCGCTGCCCTTGGCGAGAGCCAGCCAAAGGGGTTGCACGGTCGGGTCGAAGGCACCTCCGGTAGCCCTGTGGACCTGACCAGCGAGGGCAAGAAGGTCCAGCAAGTCGGACGAGGGCCAGGCGAGATGGCCGTCGCGGTTCAGCCGGGTCAGGGCCGAGTCGCGGTGCAGCGAGGCGAGGCTCTCGATCCGCGCGATTTCGGCTTCGACGCGGGCGAAGGTCTGGCGGGCGCGGTGCGGATCGGCCCCGATCAGGCGGAGGGAGAGAGCAGTGCCAAGGCCCCTGCCCTCCCAAAGGGTCACGGTTCCGGCCTGGCCGGGAAGCGGCGCAAGCGCGGCGGCGGTCAGGGTCAGGAAGCGGCGGCGGTTCACGAGGGGGCGGCTCCGGCAGGGCTGCGGGCCTTGCGCGGGCCCCAGAACACCGGCCAGAGCGCGGCGGTGTAAAGCCCGAAGGCCAGCAGCCACAGCGCGCCGGCCAGAAGGATCGCGGGGATGGAAAGGGCGGGCAGTTCGGCCCCGAGGCAGCGGATCAGGGCGGAGAGCGGGATCAGCGCATAGGCCAGCGCGACGGGCCGGGGCGCAACCAGCGCGCGCCCGGTGTGGCCAAGCGTGGCGCGGGACATGATGGCAACGGTCATGCCGCCGACCCCGCCGATGCCAAGGAGGTGCAGCGCGGCGATCTCGGGGGTCAGGCCAAGCTGCGCAAACCCGAGGGTCAGGAAACCAAGGGCGTTCAGGGCATAGGACAGGTGCAGCGTCCAGAGGATCGGTTTGTCCTTCGTCCAGAGCCCGCGCCAGAGTGCGACTCGGGCAAGGCCGGCAGTCCCGGCGATCAGGGCGAAGGGGGCAAGCCAGCTTTCGGGCGCGCCTAGGAGGTAGCCGAGTGGCTGGGTCAGCGCGGCGGCGATGGCGAGACCGGCAAGCGGCATCGGGTTCACCGGCAGGCGGTCCCCGCGCCCCGACTGGACCATGGCGTTGCGGGTGAAACCGGGGGTGACGCGGCCGCCCAGCACCATGATCATGGTGCCAAGCGTGACCAGCCCGGCGCGAAGGCCCGCCCAGGCGGTGTCGCCGGTCAGGCCCGTCCATTCCAGATGCACCATCAGGTTGGCGACCCAGTAGATCGAGAGGATCGCGACGAGGATCATCTGCTGCGGCTTCGGGCGCTTGATGAGCTGGGTCAGGAGGTTGGCTGCCAGCACCGGGACGAAGGCGAGATCGACGACCGCCACCAGAACCGGCGGCAGATGGCCCGATCCCCAGACCGCCAGCCGCCCCGCCAGCCAGAGGCCCGCGACCACGGCGATGAAGCGGTGGGGGGCGGATTTCGCGCCGGTCCAGTTCGGCACCGCGGTCAGGAGGAACCCGCCAAGTGCTGCCGAGGCATAGCCGAAGATCATCTCATGCGCGTGCCACAGATGCGGCGGGGCGGCGGTGGGCAGGTCGAGGGTGCCGCCAAGCGCCTGGGCGATCTGGTAGCCCTCCCAGACCGCCATCGACAGGAACGCGAACAGGCCCGCCGCAAGAAAGAAGACGCGGAAGCCGTCACCGAACAGGCGCTTGAGGGCGATCATGCGGCGGCTCCTTCCGCGCGGGCGCGGCGTTTCAGGACGGGGCATTGTGAATTGTCGTTCATGATCACCTGGCAGCGCAGGCAGAGGACGCATTCGTTGGCGTTGATCCGTCCGATGGCGTCGATGGCGCCGACGGTGCATTTCGTCTCGCACATCCGGCATTCGCGGCCGCATTGCGGGCGGCGCTTGAGCCAGTCGAAGATCTTCAGCTTGGCGGGAATGGCTAGGCCCGCGCCCAAGGGGCAGAGATAGCGGCAATAGAACCGCTCGATGAACAGGCCGGCGGTGAGGAGGGCTGCGACGAAGAGGAGGAAGGGCCAGGCGCGCAGGAAGCGGAGCGAGATGGCGGTCTTGAACGGCTCGGCTTCAGCGAGGATCAGGGCATCGCGCATCGAGTAGAACGACAGCGCGAGGATGCCCATGAACAGCGTGTACTTGATCACCCAGAGCCGCTCATGCAGCGCCTGCGGCACGGCGATCTGTTTGACGCCAAGGCGTTGGGCGGCGGCGTTGGTGAGTTCCTGCAAGGCCCCGAACGGGCAGAGCCAGCCGCAATAGACCCCCCGGCCCCAGAACAGCATCCCCAGCGCGGTGAAGCCCCAGAGAATGAAGATCACCGGCTCGATCAGGAAGGTCTCCCAGTGGAAGCCGGTGAGGAGGGAATGGACAAAGGCCACGACCTGCACGACCGAAAGCTGCCCGTTCAGACCCATGCCGAGGACGAGGAAGGTGGAGGCGAGAAACGTGAGCCGCCCGATCCGCCAGAGGCGGGGCCGCCGGGTGATCCATTCCTGTGCGAAGAGGATCAGGGTCAAGATGGTTAGCATCAGGCCGACCACGGCGATCTGGGGTTGCTTCGCTTTCCAGGCCTGCTGCCACAGCGGCTCCGGTTCCGGCGGCGGGGCAAGGCGGAAGGCGTCGGGCAGGGTGTAGGGCAGCGCCGCGGTCATCGCGACCTCACCCGTCGCGGTGGGGCGGGTGGCGCGGATCTCGACGGTCAGGGGCTTTGTCGGGTCTATCTCCGGCGGCAGGGCGAAAAGGCTGATCTCCTTCATCTTAGGCGCGTCGGGAAGGGCCAGTCTTTTCAGCATCTGGTAGCGGTCTTCGGTCGGCTGCCAACGCACCCCGCCCTGAACCACGGTCACCCGGTCGAAGGTGCCGGTCTTCTTCCAGTCGGTCCCGCGATGCGACTGCACGCCCTGACCCATCACGATCAGGGCCGATCCTCCTGCGCCAAGGTTGCCGACCGCACGGGTGAAATCCTGCTGGCCAAGAAGGTTCTGCCCGACGGTAGGCGTGTCGATCACCCCGGCCCAGAGGTGCAGGAAGTCGCCCTCCCCCGGCTGGATCGGGACTTTTGCTCCCGCCAGCGCGGTCGCGGCCTCGGTCATCGTCACGCGCAGTTCGGTCAGCGCGCCCATGGCCAGAAGCTGATCCCAGGTCGCGGGGGCAAAGCTCAGCCGGTCCACCCCGCCCCCCGCGCTGATCAGCCCGCGCCCGATGGCCAGCGTCCGCGCAGTGCGCAGGATGCCGTCGCGGATCACCCCGGTGGAGACGGTGGCGCGGCTGATCACGGGCGGCAGCGCAGAGGTGTCCGGGGCGGGGGCGGCGAGGTCGAACCCCTTGAACCCCGCAACATAGGCGGCGATGTCGGCGTCGGAGATCCCCAGCGTCAGCACGGGTTCGTTGTGCCGCACCAGCAGCGCCCCGGCGATCCGCGCCTCGGGTGAGATCGCCACCAGCACATCCAGCGGCCTGCCGGAATAGCCGACCGATCCGGCGATTTCCCAGGTGGAGCCGATCTCGCCCACCACCCTGCCGCCCTGCGAGACGGTCCAGCCCGGCACCCCGGCGTCGACCCGGGCGACCTGCACCGGACCCTCAAGCCCCAGAAGCGCCGCTGCCTGCGCGGACGTCGGCTCCGTCACCGACAGCGCATCGTCGGCGATCAGTCCTTCGGCCCGGGCGGAGGCCACGGACAGAAGCATGGCCAGAACGGCAGCAAGAAGAACGCGCATGGATGGGGCCTTTTCCAGTGTCGCGGACCCTGCGGCGAAGCGCCCTTTCCCGCCTTAACGAAAGTCAAGGTAACGTCTCCGTCATTGGCAGAGGGTCCGCGCAGCCTCACCAGCTGAACGGAGAGATTCCCATGACCACCCGAGCAAGACCCGCCAGAACCGTGCTTCTGGGAACGGCTGCCTTGTTCCTGGGGCTGGCCGCGCCCGTGACCGCGCAGGACAAGCCCAAGGACCACGCCGACGGACCCGCCGCCGCCTACGAGCCCAACATGAACACCCTGGGCAGATCAAGGTGGAGATTCCGGGCTTCAAGCCCGACGACCCGGTGATGACGCCGGAAGAGTTCCAGAAGGCAGCCACGATCTATTTCGAGCGCTGCGCAGGCTGCCACGGCGTCTTGCGCAAGGGGGCGACGGGCAAGGCCCTGACCACCGACATCACCCGCGAGAACGGCTATGACTACCTGACCAGCTTCATCACCTACGGCTCGCCTGCGGGCATGCCGAACTGGGGCACCTCGGGCGCGATGACCGAGGAAGAGGTGGGCATGATGGCCCGCTATCTGCTCCTGGAGCCGCCGCAGCCGCCGGAATGGGGCATGCCGGAGATGATGGCCTCGTGGAAGGTTCTGGTGAAGCCCGAGGACCGGCCGAAGGAGAAGATGAACGATATCGACATCGACAACCTGATGTCGGTGACCCTGCGTGACGCGGGGCAAGTCGCCCTGATCGACGGCGGCACCTACGAGATCAGGGCCGTGATCGACACCGGCTATGCGGTGCATATCAGCCGGATTTCCGCGAGCGGCCGCTATCTCTTCGTCATCGGCCGTGACGGGCTGGTCAACATGATCGACCTCTGGATGGAGGAACCGGCGACGGTCGCCTCGATCAAGATCGGCATCGAGGCGCGCTCGGTCGAGACCTCGAAGTTCGAGGGCTGGGAAGACAAGCTGGCCATCGCCGGGGCCTACTGGCCGCCGCAGTTCGTGATCATGGACGGCGAGACGCTGGAGCCGAAGAAGATCGTCGCCACCCGCGGCATGATCTACGACGAACAGACCTATCACCCGGAACCCCGCGTGGCCTCGATCCTGTCGTCGCACTACAAGCCCGAGTTCATCGTGAACGTGAAGGAGACGGGCAAGATCATGTTCGTCGACTACACCGACCTGAAGAACCTGAAGATCACCGAGATCGAAGCCGAACGCTTCCTGCATGACGGCGGGTTCGATTCGACCAAACGCTACTTCATGGTGGCGGCAAACCAGCGCGGCAAGATCGCGGTGGTCGACACCAAGGAAGACAAGCTTGCGGCGCTGGTCGAAACCGGCGGCCAGACCCCGCACCCGGGGCGCGGCGCGAACTTCGTGCATCCGGTCTATGGGCCGGTCTGGGCGACCTCGCACCTTGGCGACGAGACGGTGGCGCTGATCGGGACCGACCCGGAAGGGCACCCGGACCAGGCCTGGAAAGTGGTGGACAGCTTCTTCGCGCTTGGCGGCGGATCTTTGTTCATCAAGACCAACCCGGCCTCGACCCATCTTTATGTCGACGCGACGCTGAACCCCGATGCCGAGACTTCAGGTTCGGTCGCGGTGTTCGACATCACCAAGATGGGCGGCGATCCGAACGTGGACCCGGAATTCACCACCCTTCCCATCGCGGAATGGGCGGGAATCGCGGAAGGCCAGCCGCGCGTGGTGCAGCCCGAGTTCAACAAGGACGGCACCGAGGTCTGGTTCTCGGTTTGGAACGGCAAGGATCAGGAATCGGCCATCGTCGTGGTCGATGACAAGACGCTGGAGCTGAAGACGGTGATCAAGGACCCAAGGCTGATCACCCCAACCGGCAAGTTCAACGTCTTGAACACCAAGGACGACATCTACTGAGGCGTTCCCTTGTATCCGCGGCCCGTCTTTGCCGCGGATGCAAACTGGCGGGGGTGTGCATTCCCTTCACCCCCGTCCTTTTCTCTCAGCCATCGGAAACCGACAGCCATGAAAGACCACAACCGCGCGTTCCTTCCGGGTTCGGTCCACCTTGTCGGAGCGGGTCCGGGCGATCCCGACCTGTTGACGCTGAAGGCCCTGCGGCTGATCCAGTCCGCCGATGTGGTGGTGCATGACCGGCTTGTCTCGCCCGAGATCATGGCGCTGGTGCCTGCGGGCACAAGGCGGGTCGATGTGGGCAAGCTGCCGAAATTCCACAAGGTTCCGCAAGAGGCGATCAATGCGCTGCTAGTCGATCTTGCCCGCGAGGGGCTGGTGGTCGCCCGGCTGAAAGGCGGCGATCCGCTGATCTTCGGGCGGGGGTCGGAGGAAGCCGAGGCCTGCCGCGCCGCGGGTGTGCCTGTAAGCTATGTGCCCGGCATCACCTCTGCACAGGGCGCTGCGGCCTCGACCGGCGTTCCGCTGACGCACCGGGGGCTGGCGACCGGCGTGCGCTATGTGACGGGCCACCGGGCGAAGGATGCGGTGCTTGATCTCGACTGGGCCTCGCTTGCGTCGGAGGAGACCACGCTGGTCGTCTACATGGGCGCGGGCAACATCGCCGAGATCGCCTTGCAACTGATGCGGCACGGCATGGCCCCTGCCCTGCCGGTGCTGGCGGTCAGCGCCGCCACCACACCGCGTGAGGTGCGGCTTCTGTCCACGCTGGGCCAGATCGGCACCGATGTGGCGAAGACCCAGCCCGAAGCGCCGGTCCTGTTCGTCATCGGGCGGGTGGCCGGGCTTTATCCCACAATCGCCGAACTGGATGCCGCCCACTGCGAGGGGGCCGGGATGGCCGCCTATGCCTGACCATCGCTCGTCGAGCATTTCATGCACTCCTCGCTGGGTGCGCCTCTCCCGACGAGTGCATGAAATGCTCGAGGAGGCGGTCCTGCTGGCTCTGCTCGCCACCCCGGCCCTTGCCGACATCGCCCGGACCCGGGCAACCGAACTGGAACACATGGTCATCCAGGACTGCGGATCCTGCCACGGGCTGACCATGAAGGGCGGGTTGGGACGTCCGCTGACCGCCGAAGCCCTGGCCCATGCCGACCGCGACGGCCTCGCCCTCATCATCCTCGACGGTGTGCCCGGCACCGCCATGCCGCCCTGGCGCCCGCTTCTGACCGAAGCCGAGGCGCTGTGGATCGCCGATTACCTGAAAGGGGAAACCCCATGAAACGCCTGTGCCTTCTCGCCCTGCTCGCCACCCCGCTCTGGGCTGGAGACGACCTGACCGCCACCGGAGACCTTGGCCTTGTCATCGAACGCGCCACCGGCAGCCTGGTGCTGGTGGATCGGTCGGACCGCGCAGCGGTGGGGCGGATCGAAGGGCTGGGCGATCTGAGCCATGCCTCCCTCACCTATTCCCCCGACGAACGCTTCGCCTATGTCTTCGGGCGCGACGGCGGGCTGACGAAGGTCGACATCCTGACCCGCGCGGTCGTCGCCCGCACCGTGCAGGCGGGCAATTCCATCGGCGGGGCGATCTCGGACGACGGCAAGCTGGTCGCGGTGTCGAACTATGAGCCCGGCGGGGTCAAGGTGTTCGATGCTGACACGCTGGCGCTGGTCGCGGACATTCCTGCGGAGGGCAAGACCATAGGCCTCGTCGACGTGCCCGGCCGCCGCTTCGCCTGGACGGTCTGGGACACCGGCGAGGTCTTCCTCGGCGATTTCTCGCAGCCAGAGCCCGTGATCACCCCACTCGGCAATGCCGGCAAGAACCCGTTCGACGCCGTCCTCACCGACGATGCCCGCACCTATCTGATCGGCCTTTTCGGCGAGAAGGGTGTCACCGCCTTCGACCTCTGGGACGACCACCCCGAACCACAAAAGTTCCTCACCGACTACGGCAAGGACGGCGAGGACATGCCGGTCTACAAGATGCCGCATCTGCAGGGCTGGGCCTTCACCGAAGGCCAGTACGCGCTGCCCGCCGTGGGGCGGCACGAAATCCTCTGGGTCGACCGCGACAGCCAGGAAACCACCGCCACCACCCCGGTCCACGGCCAGCCGGTGTTCATCATCGCGCAGCCCGCCTCGCCTTACGTCTGGGTCAACTTCGCCACGCCCCTGAACGACACGGTGCAGGTTGTGGACTCGCTCAGCCATGAAGTCGTCGCCACCCTGACCCCCGGCAAGGCGATCCTGCACATGGAATTCGCGCCAAGGGGTGCCGAGGTCTGGATCAGTTCCCGCGATGACAACAAGGTTCTGATCTACGACACCCGCAGCCGCGAGAAACTGGCCGAAATCCCCGCCGAGGCGCCAAGCGGCATCTTCTTCACTGCCCGCGCGCACCAAACGGGGCTGTGACCGATGGACCGGCTCGACCCCAGCGATCTTGCCCTTCTCGACCGCTTCCAGCGCGACCTGCCGCTGGAACCGCGCCCCTTCGCAACGATCGGTGCGACCCTCGGGCTGGCGGAAGCCGAGGTGATCGACCGCCTGACCCGGATGCAGGCCGAAGGCCGGATCGCCCGGGTCGGGGCCACCGTTAGGCCCAATACCGCCGGGGCCTCCACCCTCGCCGCACTGGCGGTGCCGGAGGACCGGATCGAGGAGGTGGCCGCCATCGTCGGGGCCGAGCCGGGGGTGAACCATTCCTACCTGCGCGAGGCGGACTGGAACCTGTGGTTCGTCGCCACCGCGCCGGATGCGGCGGCGCTGCGCACGATGCTGGCAAGGATCGAGGCTACAACGGATCTGCCCCTCCTCGACCTGCGCCTCGTCCGCCCCTTCAACATCGACCTCGGCTTCCCGCTGGCTGGCGGCCCGGTTGCGATGCCCGGCGGACGCTCTGTGCAATCCACTTTCCTGCGTGCCGATGACAGGCCGCTGCTCCATGCGCTGAGCAAGGGGCTGGACCTGACCCCCCGGCCCTATGCCCGACTTGCGCAGCATCTCGGGCGTGAGGAAATCGTGGTCATCGCGCGCATCGGGGCGCTGCTGGCGGCTGGCATACTGACCCGCCTCGGCGTGATCGTCCGTCACCGCGCGCTTGGCTTCACCTCGAACGCCATGGTGGTCTGGGATGTGCCGGAAACCGCCACACTCGCCGCTGGCCGGGCGCTGGCCGCGCTGCCCGGCGTGACGCTGGCCTATGAGCGCCGCCCGGTGGCCGGGGTCTGGCCCTATCGGCTCTACTGCATGATCCACGCCCGTTCCCGTCCCGAGGCTTTGACGGTGCTGGATGCAGCCCGCGCCCTGCCCGCGCTGGCCGGGGTCGATCACCGTGTCCTGTTCTCGACCCGCTGCTTCAAGCAATGCGGGGCCCGCCTGTCGGAGGCCGCCTGATGCGCACCACCCTTCCCCCCGACGCGCTGGACGCCACCGACCGCCTGTTGATCAACCGGCTTCAGGACGGATTGCCGCTGACTCATGCTCCCTTCGCCCCGGTGGCGGCCGAGGCCGGTATCCCGGAAGCCGAGGTCGTCGATCGCATCACCCAATTGCGCGAGATCGGCGCCATCACCCGGTTCGGCCCCTTCCTCGACGCCGAGGCCATGGGCGGCGCCTTCTGCCTCTGCGCCATGGCGGTGCCGCAAGACCGCTTCGACGAGGTCGTGACTTTGGTCAATGCCCTTCCGCAAGTCGCGCACAACTATGAGCGTCAGCACAAGCTGAACATGTGGTTCGTCCTGGCCTGCGAACGGCCCGAGCAGATCGCGGAAGCAGCAGCACGGATCGAGGGGGAGACGGGGCTGACGGTCCTGCGCTTCCCCAAGACGAAAGAGTTTTTCATCGGCTTCCGGGTAGAGGCATGACGCTTGACGCGACCGACCGACGGATATTGAAGGCGACGGCTTCCGGCCTGCCGCTGACCCAGCATCCGTTCGAGGAGGTCGCGCGCTGGCTGTTCCTTCCGGAGAACGAGGTCATCGCCCGGATACAGGCGATGCAGGACGATGGCGTGATCCGCCGGGTGGCGCTGGCGCCCAACCACTATGCGCTGGGGCTGGCCGCGAACGGGATGAGCGTCTGGGACCTTGACGACGCGCAGGCCGAAGCCCTCGGCGCAAAGGTCGGTGCGCTGTCCTACGTCTCGCATTGCTACCTGCGCCCCCGCGCCCTGCCCGACTGGCCCTACAACCTCTTTGCCATGCTGCATGGCCAGACCCGCGAGGAGGTGGAGGCGAAGCGCGCCGAGGTGGCCGCCCTCCTCGGCGCGGCCTGCCGCAGCCATGACATCCTCTATTCCACCCGCATCCTGAAGAAATCGGGCATGCGCCTTGCCGGAGAAGGCTGATGTTCCGCCTGACGCAATACATGCGCGAGCTTGTCCACCCCACCCCGGTCCGCCGCCGCCATGGCGCAGTGAAGCCGGTGGTGATCTGGAACCTGACCCGCACCTGCAACCTGCGCTGCCGGCATTGCTACACCACCAGCGCCGACGTGCCGTTTCCGGGGGAATTGAGCCACGAACAGGCGATGGGGGTGCTGGATGACCTCGCCGGTTTCGGCATCCCGGCGCTGATCCTGTCGGGGGGCGAGCCGCTCAGCCGCTTCGATTTCTTCCCGCTGGCCGAACGGGCGCGGGAACTGGGGTTCCGGCACCTTTCGCTGTCCACCAACGGCACCAAGGTGGCCGAGAACATCGACCGGCTGGTCGATCTGTCCTTCGACTATGTCGGCATCTCGCTGGATGGGATCGGGCAGATGAACGACTGGTTCCGCGGCGTGGACGGGGCCTTTGACGCGGCACTTGCGGGGGTTCGCGCCAGCAAGGCCAAGGGCGTGAAGGTGGGCCTGCGCTTCACCATCACCGAGGACAACGCCGAGATGCTGCCCGCGATGATCGACCTTTGCGACAGCGAGGGGGTGGACAAGTTCTACCTTAGCCACCTCGTCTACGCCGGTCGGGGCAACAAGAACCGGGGCGAGGATACCGAGCGCGCCCGCACCCGGAAGGCGATGGACCACCTGATCGACCGCGCCTGGGTCGCGGTGGCCGAGGATCAGCCGCTCGAGATCGTGACCGGCAACAACGACGCCGATGCCGTCTGGTTCCTGCGCTGGGTCGAACGCAATTTCCCCTCGCAGCGCGCCGCCCATGTCGCACAGCATCTGGAAGCCTGGGGTGGCAACTCCAGCGGTCTGGGCGTCGCCAATATCGACCCGCAGGGCAAGGTCCACCCCGATACCTACTGGTCGGACTACACGGTCGGCAGCGTGAAGGACACGCCGTTTTCGGCACTCTGGACCGGCGCCGACCCGATGCTCGCCACCCTGCGCCAGCGACCGCGCCCTCTGAAAGGCCGCTGCGGCGCCTGCGCCTTCAAGGACATCTGCGGCGGCAACACCCGCATCCGCGCCTTGCAGGTCACCGGCGACCCCTGGGCGGAGGACCCCGCCTGCTACCTGACCAACGCCGAGATCGGGGTCGACGAGGCCGAGCGCGTCGACGTCACGCCGTTCCGGGGAAAGAGCCATGATCCGTCGCATCGTTTCGTTTGAACTTCGGCAAGCCCCCCCACCCCGACCCTCCCCCACCAGGGGGGAGGGAGGCGCCCGGCTCTCAAAGGGCAAGGCCGCTGGCAATCTCGCGCCTCCCCTCCCCCTCGTGGGGAGGGGATGGGGGTGGGGGGCACCCCGCTGGCTATCCGGCGCAACCCTTGCCCTGACGCTGCTCGCTATCCCCGCCCTTGCCCAGCCCGACGGGGCCACGATCTATGTCGACCTCTGCGCCTCCTGCCATGCCGAGACCCGGCTTGGCGGCACCGGCCCGGCGCTGATCCCGGAAAGCCTTGGCCGCCTCAAGGGCGACAAGCTGGCCGCCACCATCGCAGACGGCCGGGCGATGACCCAGATGCCCGCCTTCAAGGACACCCTCACCCCCGACGACATCGCCGCCGTCGCCGACTACATCAGCCAGCCCATCGCAACCCCGGTCTGGGACGAGGCGGAGATCGCCGCCTCGCGCGAGCTTCGCGACGACTACCTCCCCGCGGTCGCGCCCGTCTTTACCGCCGACTTGATGAACATCACCCTCGTCGTCGAGACCGGCGACAGCCACATCTCGGTGCTGGACGGCGACACGTTCGATGTCCTCGACCGGTTCGAGACCCCTTTCGCCGTGCATGGCGGGCCGAAATTCTCGTCCGACGGGCGCTATGTTTTCGTCATGTCGCGCGACGGCTGGGTGCAGAAATACGACATCTGGTCGTTGCATGAGGTGGGCCGGGTCCGCGCCGGCTTGAACAGTCGCAACATCGCGATGAGCGCGGATGGCAAATACCTCGCCGTCGCCAACTACCTGCCCAACACGCTCACCATCCTGAACGCCGAGGATCTGACCGTGGCCAAGGTGTTCGAGGTCAAGGGTCGCAAAGGCGACCCTTCCCGCGTCTCTGCCGTCTATCAGGCCCCGGACCGCGGAACCTTTGTCCTTGCGCTGAAGGACGTGCCGGAGATCTGGGAAGTGGCCTTCACCGAAGACGGCGGTCCCTACAGCGAAGGCTTCGTCCACAACAACGAAAACGGCATGGAGGAAGCGGTCGGGGTCGAGAAAGGTCTCTTTGCCCGCCGCCGGATCGAGACCTCGGCCCCGCTGGACGACTTCTTCTTCTCCCCCGACTACCGCGAGTTGATCGGCGCCAACCGCGAGGGCGAGACCGGCGTTGTCGTCAACCTGGATGTCGGGCGCGAGATCGCCAGCCTGCCCCTGCCCGGAATGCCGCATCTCGGGTCAGGGATAAGCTGGCAGCGGAACGGCCACCGTGTCGTCGCCATCCCGCATCTGAACGAACCCCGCATCTCGGTAATCGACATGGAGGACTGGAGCCTGGTCAAGACCATCGAGACCTCCGGCCCCGGTTTCTTCCTGCGCAGCCATGACGGGACGCCCTATCTCTGGGCTGATGTCTTCACCGGCCCGCACAAGGGCGAGATGCATATCATCGACAAGCAGTCGCTGGAGGTGGTAAAGGTGCTGAAACCTGAACCCGGCAAGACCGTTGCGCATACCGAGTTCACCCGGGACGGCCAGTATGCCCTGGTCTCGATCTGGGAGATGGATGGTGCGGTGATCGTCTATGACGCCGCGACCTTCAAGGAAATCAAACGCTTGCCGATGGTAAAGCCGTCAGGAAAATACAATGTCTGGAACAAGATCACCTTCGAGGACGGCACCAGCCACTAGGCCCTCATTGCGGCTGATGGCATTGCTCTGGCCCTTCGCCACCGCCGCCGTTGCCGTCAACCTGTTTCTCCTCGGCCTCATTGGTCTGTCCATCGGCCTGCCCACCATGCAGCCCGTCACCGCGCTCTGGCTGTCCCTGCCGCTGGGACTTCCTGCCACATGGCTTTCGGCGCGCTGGGTCGCCAGCCTCATCGCCGAAGCCGAACGCGACTGACCTAAGTCAAGGCCCCCCGCCCTGCTCCGTGCAAGGACACGACAGATCAACCCGGAAAGGAAGACATGATGCTGAAACGACTGCTCCCGGTGCTTGCCCTTGTGCTGGCCACCCCCGCGCTTGCGGCCGATCCGGCCGAAGGCGAGAAGGACTTCAAGAAGTGCAAATCCTGCCACGCGATCGTCGCGCCCGACGGGACCGAGATCCAGAAGGGTGGCAAGACCGGCCCGGATCTCTGGGGCGTCGTCGGCCGCCCCGTCGCGTCGTTCCCCGACTTCAAATACGGCGAGGGGCTGCTGGAGGTGAACGCCAAGGGCACGGTCTGGGACGAGGCGCAGATCGTCGCTTATCTGGCTGACCCGACCGCCTGGGTGAAAGCCACCACCGGCGATGACGCCGCCAAGTCGAAGATGTCCTTCAAACTGCCCAATGCCGAGGATGCCGCCGACATGGCGGCCTATCTCGCCACCTTCAAGTAAGCTGCCCCGGCCCCTGCCCCACCGGGTGCGGGGGCTGCCCGACCGACACCACCTTGGTACAGCCTGCCGGACAGGTCCCTCCGGACCATCGCAACCGGATCATCGCCAGTTCAGACGACAGGTTCGGCCTGATGGTCATGGGCGCAGTGCGCATGGTCGCCCAGCACCTCGATCACGCGGCAGGTTTCCACCGTACCGCGGGAACATTGCTCCAGCATCCGCTCCAGTTCGGCTTCCAGCGCCTTCAGCCGGGCAATGCGGGCGCGGGTCGCAACCAACTGGGTGCGCGCAATGTCATCCACCGCGGCGCAGGGCTGGTCGGGCCGGTCCGAGAGGCTGAAAAGGTCGCGGATCGCTTCCAGCGGAAACCCCAGTTCCCGCGCATGGCGAATGAAGGACAGCCGGTCGAGCATGGTTCGGGGGTAGAGCCGCTGGTTGCCTGTACTGCGGTCGGCCTCGGGCAGAAGGCCGATCTGTTCATAGTAGCGGATGGTCGGAACCTTGACCCCCGCCGCCTGGCCGAGCTTGCCGATGGTCAGCATGAGTTTTCCCTTGAACCTATAGTCACTAGAGCAATTATCTAGGATGCTGACCCGATTCGGACAAGCTTGGGAACCGGTGGCAGCGATGGAACATGACGAGAGCGGGCACGACCACGCCGCGGAAGTGACCGCCGGAAACGAAGGCCGGATGCGGATCGTGTTCGGCATGACCTTCGGCTATGCGCTGGTGCAGGCGGTGGGCGGGCTTTTTTCGGGCTCGCTGGCGCTGATCGCCGATGCCGGGCACATGGTCTCGGATGCCGCTGCGCTCTTGCTGGCGCTGATCGCCTATCGCGTGGCGCGGCGGGCGGCGACGGCAGAGGTCAGCTATGGCTATCACCGCGTCAGGGTGCTGGCCGCGCTGGCCAACGGTGCCTCGCTTCTGATCCTGGTGGCCTGGATCGCCTTCGAGGCCGTGCAGCGGTTCCGGGAACCGGTCGAGGTGCTGGCCGGGCCGATGCTGGTGGTGGCCTGCATCGGGCTTCTGGTGAATGTCGCCGGTGTCCTGATCCTTCGGGCGGGCAACCGCCACGACAGCAACCTGCGCGGCGCGCTGTTGCACGTCCTGGGTGATTTGCTGGGATCGGTCGGCGCGATCGGCGCGGCCATCGGGATCATGCTGACGGGATGGACCGTGCTGGACCCGATCCTCTCGGTTCTGGTCGCGGTGCTGGTGGTGCGGTCGGCCTGGTCTCTGGTGGCCGAGTCGGTCTTTGTCCTGTTGCAGGCCACGCCCGCAAACGTCCGCCCGACAGAGGTGCTGGCCGATCTGATGACGGTGCCAGGTGTCCGCGAGGCGGCGCATCTGCATGTCTGGACTTTGACCGACAACCGCAGCGTCGCAACGGTGCATGTCACCCCGGCTGATGGGGCCGACCCGCTGGCGCTGCCCCGCCTTGTCGCCGCACGGCTGGCCGACAGGCACGGAATTTCCCACGCGACGGTAGAGGTGAACTCTCCCGGCACGATCCCGCCCGAACCATAGGGCCGGGGCCAAGAAAGGACTGAAGATGGCACAGGCAGAACGTCTGGAATGGAACGTCACCGGGATGGATTGCGCCTCCTGCGTGGCGAAGGTCACCAAGGCCGTTGAGCGCATGCCGGGCGTCGCGAATGTCTCGGTTGCGCTGATGGCAGAGAAGTTGTCGCTGGACCTGGAGCCGGAGACCACGCCTGCGGAAAAGATCGAGGCGGCGGTCAAATCGCTGGGCTATGGCATCGCGCCGAAGGGCACAGCGGCACCGAGGAAGAAGGCATTTGTGCTGCCCGGTGCGGGAAGCGCGGACCATGGTCACGACCATGACCATGACCACGGCGAAGGTCATCACGATCATGACGGGCATGACCATCACCCGAAGGCGGACGATGGTCACGGCATGCCCGGCCATGTCCATGACGACCCGGCGGATCGCGGCAAGCGCTGGTATCAGACCGGCAAGGGCAAGCTGGTGATCTTCACCGCCGCCCTTCTGGGGGCGGCCTGGGCGGTCGAATTCCTGTTCCCCGGCCCGGTGGGCTATTGGGCTTTCGTCGCCGCATGCCTGATCGGCGTGGCCCCTGTCGCGCGCCGGGCCTTCGCCGCCGCGCGGATGGGGCAGCTTTTCACCATCGAAAGCCTGATGACCATCGCGGCCACTGGCGCGCTCTTCATCGGCGCGGCCGAGGAAGCGGCGCTGGTCGTCTTCCTCTTTGCCGTGGGTGAGGTGCTGGAAGGCGTGGCGGCCAACAAGGCCCGTGACGGCATCCGCGCGCTGGCGAACCTTGTACCGAAGACCGCGCTGCTGGAAGTGGATGGCAAGACCCGGGAGGTGCCCGCCGAAAGCCTTCAGATCGACCAGATCGTGCTGGCCCGCCCCGGCGACCGCATCCCTGCGGATGGCGAGATCGTCGAGGGCACCAGCGGCGTCGATGACAGCCCGGTGACGGGCGAAAGCGTGCCCGTGACCAAGGGGCCGGGCGACGCGGTCTTCGCCGGATCGATCAACGCCGAGGCCGCCCTGCACATCAAGGTGACCAAGGCGGCCGAGGACAACACGATCTCGCGCATCATCAAGCTGGTGGAAGAGGCGGAAGAGGCCCGTGCCCCGACCGAACGCTTCATCGACCGCTTCAGCCGCTGGTACATGCCGCTGATCGTGGCGCTGTCGGCACTGGTGATCGTGATGCCGCCGCTGGCAACCGGGGCCGATTGGACCACCTGGATTTATCGCGGCCTTGCGCTGCTGCTTATCGGCTGCCCCTGTGCGCTCGTGATCTCGGTCCCCGCCTCCATCGCCTCGGCTTTGTCGGCAGGGGCAAGACGCGGACTTCTGATGAAGGGCGGCGCCGTGATCGAAGCGGCGGCGAAGGTGCAGGCTGTCGCCTTCGACAAGACCGGCACGCTGACTCGGGGCAAGCCGGTGGTGACCGATGTCGTGGCGCTGGACGGGGCAACCGAGGCCGAGCTGCTGACCGTCGCCGCCGGGGTCGAGGCCGGATCGAGCCACCCGCTTGCAGTGGCCATCATGGACCGGGTTGAAGCGGCGGGGGTGAAGACACCTTCGGCCAGCGAGGGCCGGAACATCGTCGGCAAGGCCGCCGAGGCCAAGGTGGACGGTGCCCTGGCCTGGGTCGGATCGCTGCGCTTTGCAGTGGAAAAGGGCGTGATGTCGCTGGAAGGGATCGCCCGGGCCGAAGAGCTGGAACGCGAAGGCAAATCGCTGTCGGTCGTCTTTCGTGAGGGCCTTGCGCTGGGGCTGATCGCGCTCCGGGATGAGCCGAAGCCAGATGCCGTGGAAGGCGTGCGCCAGATCAAGGCGCTGGGGCTGAAGGCCATCATGCTGACGGGCGACAATGTGCGCACGGCGGCGGCCATCGCCGGAGGGCTGGGCCTTGACCAGAAGGCCGAGATGTTGCCGGAGGACAAGGTCACCGCCATTCGTACCATGGCCGCCGACGGCGGGGTGATGATGGTTGGCGACGGAATCAATGATGCCCCGGCGCTGGCGCAGGCCTCGGTCGGGGTGGCGATGGGATCGGGCACCGATGTGGCGCTGGAGACGGCGGACGCGGCGGTGCTGCGTGACCGGGTCACGGACATCGCGGCCAAGATCCGGCTCGCGCGCGCCACGATGGCGAACATCCGGCAGAACGTCACCATCGCGCTGGGGCTGAAGGCGGTTTTCCTTGTCACCACGGTCTTTGGCCTTACCGGCCTCTGGATCGCCATCCTCGCCGACACGGGGGCGACCGTGCTGGTGACACTGAACGCGCTGCGCCTCCTGGGCTACAACCCGGAACGGGAAGCCTGACTGCGGCTGTCTGACCTGACTGCGACCTGTGCAATGCTCAGGGCGCGTCCGGCAACCGGAACAGTCGCAGCCGTTTTCCGGCAAGCCAGGCCTCGCCCGCCGGCGCACCCAGCGGAAGCTCCTGCGTGCTGATCACGAGGCCCCCGGGATGCGCCCCGATCCAGGCATCGAGGCCGCCCTCGGGCAGCACTTCGACCGGCCCGGTCAGGCGGGCGGTGAAGCCGAACTCGCCTTGGTAAGGATAGCCATTGATTGCGACCCCGGCGGCGGGCGACCGCGCCAACTCCTCGGCAAAGCGGGCGGTATCGAAATGCTCCATCAGCGCTGGGCGCAGGCTGACATGGGTGACCAGCAATGCGACCGGCGCGACCAGTGCCCAGCCAAGCAGCGGTGCCCGGCGGGTCGCCAGCAGGATCGCCGCCATAAGCCCACGGAGTTCGTTTCCGCGCGATAGACCATTCGACGTCATACGATCATCCCTGACTGATCGGAGAACTGTTCACCAACCCAAATCGTCCGTCATTTCCCGCGACATCTGCCTGATTCCGGGGCACCCGAACTGTACTCGACTCGCCCGGACCGGCCTACATGAGATTCTCGGCCGCAAACCCTGTCTCGCTCCCCCTCATCCGCCTCGCCGCCTCCCGGTTCGCCGCTCGCCGTCGGCCCCTTCCCCGAACATTCGCCCGATTCCCCTGTCTTTGTGGT